>NZ_JBWKZF010000075.1:0-527 GCF_059424195.1 Caulobacter sp. GW456-12-1-14-TSB4 | reverse complement strand
TCGACTTCTTCGCCGACCTTCACGATGCCCTTTTCGATACGGCCCGTGACCACGGTGCCGCGGCCCGAGATCGAGAACACGTCTTCGACCGGCATCAGGAAGGGCAGGTCAACCGGACGTTCCGGCTGCGGGATGTAGGCGTCGACCGAGGCCATCAGGGCCAGGATCGCTTCTTCGCCGATCTTGGCGTCGCGGTTTTCCACGGCGGCCAGGGCCGAGCCCTTGGTGATCGGGATGTCGTCGCCCGGGAACTGGTACGAGCTGAGCAGCTCGCGCACTTCCATTTCGACGAGCTCCAGCAGCTCTTCGTCGTCGACCATGTCGACCTTGTTCATGAACACGACCAGAGCCGGCACGCCGACCTGACGGGCCAGCAGGATGTGCTCGCGGGTCTGCGGCATCGGGCCGTCGGCGGCCGACACGACCAGGATCGCGCCGTCCATCTGGGCGGCGCCCGTGATCATGTTCTTCACGTAGTCGGCGTGGCCGGGGCAGTCGACGTGCGCGTAGTGACGGTTGGCCGTCTC
>NZ_JBWKZF010000074.1:0-566 GCF_059424195.1 Caulobacter sp. GW456-12-1-14-TSB4 | reverse complement strand
CCCCCTGGCCCGCCCTTCGGCCCGCACCCAGGCCATTTCGCTCCGACAACTGAGGTTCTTCACGGCCCTGGCCGAGTCGGCCAACTTCAGCCGCGCGGCCGAGCGGATGACCGTCTCCCAGCCCGCGCTCAGCGCCGCGATCCGCCAGATCGAGGATCACATGGGGCTGCGCCTGTTCGATCGCAGCACCCACCACGTCGCCCTGACAGAAGCCGGCGCGGCCTTCCTGCCCCACGCTCGCCGCCTGCTGACCACCGCCGAGAACGCCTTCGTCGACATGAGCGATGCGGCCACGCGCGGGAAGTCCGTGGTGCGGCTGGGCGTCATCCCGTCCGTGGTGCCCGCCGCGGCCGAGGCGATCGCGCGCCTGGGTCAGGACCGGTCCGACATCTGCTTCCACCTGTGCGATGGCAAGAACGACAGCCTGATGGCCGACCTCCGGTCGGGCGCGCTGGACATCGTCGTCGGCGTGCTGGGCCACGTCGAGGACGATATCGAGGCCAGCCTGATCACCGAGGACGAGATGATGCTGGCCGCTCCGGCCGGCCATCCCCTGGTCGGCCCAC
>NZ_JBWKZF010000073.1:0-2117 GCF_059424195.1 Caulobacter sp. GW456-12-1-14-TSB4 | reverse complement strand
AGGGTAGGGTGGGGGTGATACGGCGGTTCAGCTCGCGCCAAGTCCTGACGCGCTGTCACCCCCATCCCCGACCCTTCCCCCATCAAAGGGGTAAGGGGGAGGTGCTCGCATGACCAAGAAATCTCCCCCCGGTCCCCTCGAATATGTCCGCCGCTGGCAGATGCAGGCCTGGCTGGCGGCCGTGGCGATCTTCCTCTACGCGCCGCTGATCGCCCTGATGGCGTTCAGCTTCAACGACAGCCGGCGCAACATCGTCTGGAAGGGCTTCACGCTCAAATATTACGACAAGCTGTTCAACGACTCGGCGCTCTTGGAAGCGTTCGGCAACAGCCTGACCATCGCGGCGGTCTCGACCGTGCTGAGCCTGATCCTCGGGGCCTCGGCGGCGCTGGTCCTCTGGCGCTTCCGCTTCCCCGGCAAGACGGTCCTGGACGGGGCCCTGGCCCTGCCGATCGTGGTGCCCGAGATCTGCATGGGCGTGGCCATGCTGGTGTTCTTCGCCCGGGTCATGCCGTGGCCGCAGGGCCTGGCCTGGCCGCTGAACCTGGGGGCGATCATCATCGCCCACGTGTCGTTCTCGTTCCCGTTCGTGGCGGTGGTGGTGCGCGCCCGCATGGCCAGTTTCAACCGCGAGATGGAGGAGGCCGCCCGCGACCTGGGGGCCGGCGAGTTCCGCACCATCAAGGACGTGATCCTGCCGCACATGGCCCCGTCTCTGGTGGCCGGGGCGCTCTTGGCCTTCACGCTGAGCCTGGACGACTTCGTCATCACCTTCTTCACCGCGGGGCCGGACACGGTGACCTTCCCGGTGAAGGTCTATTCGATGGTCCGCTTCTCGGTGACGCCGGAGGTCAATGCGGCCTCGACGGTGCTGATCGTGCTGACCGTGCTGCTGACCGCGGCGGCGCTGAAACTGCAGGGGGACCCGGCGGCCACGGCTGGCCACGGGGCGGGGGACGCTAAATGAGCAAGCCGATCATCACCTTCGAGAACGTCACCAAGCGCTTCGGCAAGCTGGCGGCGGTCGACAACGTCTCGCTGACCGTCGAGGAGGGCGAGTTCTTCGCCCTGCTGGGGCCGTCGGGCTGCGGCAAGACCACCCTGCTGCGGATGCTGGCCGGCTTCGAGACGCCCACCGAGGGCCGTATCCTGATCGACGGCCAGGACATCTCCAACGTGCCGCCCAACAAGCGGCCGGTGAACATGGTGTTCCAGTCCTACGCCGTGTTCCCGCACATGACCGTGGCCGACAACGTCGCCTACGGCCTGGTGGTCGACAAGGTCAGCAAGGCCGAGCGCGACCGCCGCGTCGAGGAGGCCCTGGAGCTGGTGCAGCTGGGCGGCTATGGCGGCCGCAAGCCCGACCAGCTGTCGGGCGGTCAGCGCCAGCGCGTGGCCCTGGCCCGGGCGCTGGTGAAACGTCCCCGCGTGCTGCTGCTGGACGAGCCGCTGTCGGCCCTGGACGCCAAGCTGCGCGAGCAGATGCGCACCGAGCTGTGCACCCTGCAGGAGAAGGTCGGCATCACCTTCATCATGGTCACCCACGACCAGGACGAGGCCCTGGCCCTGGCCACCCGCTGCGCGGTGATGAGCAAGGGCCTGCTGCAGCAGGTGGCCTCGCCCAACGACCTCTACGAGTTCCCCAACAGCCGGTTCGTGGCCGACTTCATCGGCAGCGTGAACCTGTTCGAGGGCGTGCTGGCCGTTGACGAGCCCAGCCACGCGGTGATCCGCTCGCCCGACCTCCCGGTCGACATCTTCCTGGACCACGGGGTCACCGGCGCACGCGGCGGCAAGGTCTGGGCGGCGATCCGTCCCGAGAAGATCGAGCTGCACAAGAAGGAAGGCGACACGCCGCCCAACCTCGGCGACTGCCCGCAAGGGACCAACGCCATCGCGGGTGTCATCAAGCACGAGGCCTATCTGGGCGGGTCGTCCACGTACGAAGTGGAGATCGCCGGCGGCCGCCGGATCAAGGTCCAGCGCTCGAACCTGACCCGCTGGGACCAAGAGGACTTCAAGCTGGGCGAGACCGTGTGGCTGTGCTGGCACGCGTGTTCGCCGGCGGTGCTGTTGAGCTGAGAATTCCCCTCCCCTCGATGGGGAGGGGCAGGGGG
>NZ_JBWKZF010000072.1:0-2237 GCF_059424195.1 Caulobacter sp. GW456-12-1-14-TSB4 | reverse complement strand
CAGCTAGAGGAGGGCGGCCTCCCCACTCCCCGCCCTGGGTTTGGCTCGCGCAAGACGACGCGGCCTGACGGCGCCCGCGCCGCGACATTTCGACACATAACTCCAGGCATAGACCCGGCTGAATGGGCCAGCGGCCTCGCACACGGCAAGGCTTAACCACGAAAACCACTGCTATCTAAGGTTTTCCGCCCCAAGACCCCTCAAACTGCCCTGTGCAAAAGGCCTGAGGATCGTTCTCAACAAACGATCGTCTTTCCGCCAAAAAGATGGATAGTGCTGCGCCGTGAAGGGGCGGCGTTTTTGGCGGACGTAGGTGATCTTTTGGGCGTGACGGACTCGGACAAGGCCGCACTGCTGGGCCTGTACGAGGAAAAGCGCACCAATCTGGTGCGTTTCTTCGCGGCGCGTCTGGGTTCCCGCGCCGAAGCCGAGGACCTGGTGCAGGACCTCTATATCCGTATCAGCGGCATGGATTCGCTCGGCCCCGTCGATAATCCCTCGGCCCTGCTGCACCGGATCGGCTCGAACCTGATGCTGGACCGCCTGCGCAGCCAGAAGCGGTCGGGGACGCGCGACAGCGACTGGCGCAGCGTCAACACCACGGTCGTGGCCGGCCACGAGGTCGCCGACGAACCGGCCGCCGACGAGGTCGTCGCCAGCCGCCAGCGGCTGAAGGCCCTGGTCGAGGCCGTCGAGGACCTGCCGGAAAAAACCCGCCAGGCCTTCCAGCTGCACAAGCTGGAAGGGCACAGCCACATGGAAACCGCGCGCCGCATGGGCATCAGCGTCAGCACGGTCGAAAAGCACATAAGCTCTGCCTTGAAGACCCTGACGAGGCGGCTACGGTGATTTATGAAGTGTCGCATGGGGGATGGGCCACGTCGGCGCCGTCTACGCACTGGGGGATGATGGATCCTCGTCGGAGCACCACCGGATGAGCCGGTCAGCGCAACACCTGCAAGAGGCGGCCGATTGGCTGACCCGACTGCAGCGGCCGGAGGTCGAAGAGACCGATTGGCTGGCGTTCGACGCCTGGCTCAGCGAGCCCGGTGCGCAGGAGGCGTATGACGCCATCCAGGCCGTCGACGAGGAGATCTTCCAGCGTGGTGCGGCCGTCCGGGGGGAATTGGCCGAACCGAAGCGCGCCGCGGCGAAGCGTGCGTTCCAGATCGACTGGCGTTGGCTGGGCGGTCTGGGCGCGGCAGGCGCCGCGGCGGCCGTCGCCCTGGTGGTGGCGCCCTGGGGCGAGCTGCTGCCCGCTTCCGACACCCTCTACACCACGGCCAAGGGCGAGAACCGCGCCATCGCGCTGGCCGATGGCAGCCACATCGACCTGAACACCGACTCGCACCTGTCCGTGCGCCTCGAGAAGGACGCCCGCCGCGTCACCGTGCACGACGGCCAGGCCCTGTTCGACGTGGCCCACGACACCGCCCGCCCGTTCCTGATCACCGCCGGCGATGAAACCGTACGCGTGGTCGGCACCAAGTTCGACGTCCGCCGCCGCGACGGCCAGCTCACGGTCACCGTGCTGCGCGGCCTGGTCGAGGTCTCGACCGACGGCGACGACACCCCCGTGCGCCTGCGTCCGGGCCAGATGCTTGAGCATGTCGAGGGCGCCTCGGGCGTCACCGTGCGCAAGGTCGCGGCCGAGGATCAGGTAGGCTGGCGCTCGGGCCGTCTGATCTATCGCGACGAGCCGCTGGGCCGGATCGTCGGTGACATGAACCACTATTTCGACCGGCCGCTTCGCCTCGAGGGCGAAAACACGGCCAATCTTCGATTCTCCGGCGTATTGATCGTGGATGGCCAGGATGCGATGGTTCGCCGCCTGACCAGCCTCATGCCGATTTCGGCGACGCCGAGCGATGATTCGATTGTCCTGCGCGGAAGGCCCTCCGCTCCCAACTGACGTTCTGCAGCGGGCCCGATCCTGAATCGGGCTTCGATCCTGCTCGCCGCCAGCATCCTGGGACTGGGCGTCAGTGCGCGTGAAGCCGCCGCTCAAGGGCGCGTGCGCCTGGACATCCGCAAGGCCACCGTCGCTGAGACCCTGATCGAACTGGGCGTGCGCATGGGCACGACCATCGGCGGGGTCGAGGCCTGCAAGGGCCCCGGCGTCCCCCTGGTCGGCAGTTTCAGCCTGCGCGAGGCCCTGGACCGCGCCAGCCAGGGCAAGGGCTGCGCCTACGCCTTCATCGACGCCCGGACGATTCGCTTCTCGGTCGCCCGCCCGC
>NZ_JBWKZF010000071.1:0-2698 GCF_059424195.1 Caulobacter sp. GW456-12-1-14-TSB4 | reverse complement strand
GCCCTGGGGTCCCGCCCGCCTGGCCGCCCTCGCCCGCACCGGCGCCAAGGTCGGCGTCGTCGCCGATGACGAGGGCCAGATCGACCGGCTGTCCGACGCCGCCGTCGCGGCCGGCGTCACCCTTGACCTCGTCGTCGACCTCGACCTCGGCACCCACCGCGCCGGCTGCTACCCGCGGGACGCCCTGCGCCTGGCCCGCGCCGCCGACGCCTCGCCGGGCCTGCGGTTCGCCGGCATCCAGGCCTATCTCGGCCACCTGCAGCACATGGACGACGTCGCCCTGCGCCAGACCGCCGACGAGACCGCCCACGCCACGCTGAAGGCCTTGGTCGCCGAGCTGACCGCCGCCGGCCTGGCGCCGCCCGTCGTGACGGGCGGCGGCACCGGCACCCACGCCTTCGACCTGGCCTCAGGCGTCTATACCGAGCTGCAGGCCGGCTCCTACGCGGTGATGGATGTCGAGTACGACGCCTGCGGCGGACCCGACGGCGACTGGAGCTTCGAGCCTTCGCTGTTCATCGCCGCCACCGTCGTCTCGGCCAACCACAAGAGCCACGTCACCTGCGACGCCGGCTTCAAGGCCGTGTCGATGGACGGCCCGCCGGCCCGCGTGGTGGCCGGCGCCGCGCCGGGCTCGCTGTGGCGGCCGATGGGCGATGAGCACGGCATGATCGCCCACCCGGCCCTGATCGACGTGCTGAAGGCCGGCGGCCGCGATCCGCTGGGTTTCGACAAGGCCGTCGCCAACGCCGACGCCGACCCCGCTCGCGCGCCTCCCGCCGACGCCCCCAAGGTCGGCGACCTCGTCTGGCTGCAGCCCGGCCACTGCGATCCCACCATCAATCTCTATGACGCGCTGCACGTCTGGGACGGCGAAAAGCTGGAACGCTGGGCGGTCGATGGCCGGCGCGTCACCGCCCCCTAGCCACGCTCGAAAACCCCCTCTAGGGTCCGCGCCCAACGATAAGATTTGCTCCTGGAGGGGCCTGAGATGAAACGCCTGCTGCTCGCCACCGCCCTGGTGGCCGCGCCCATGCTCTCGCACGCCGCCGACGCGCCCAAGATCGACCCCGCCAAGCTGTCGGCACACATCAAGGTGCTGTCGTCCGACGAGTTCGAGGGCCGCGGCCCCGCCACCGCGGGCGAAACCAAGGCCGTCGGCTATATCGTCGACCAGATGAAGACCATCGGCCTCTCGCCCGCCGGCGATCTGCAAAAGGACGGCAAGCGCGCCTGGACCCAGAACGTGCCGCTGGCCCGCTTCGAGATGGCCGGCCCGGTCGCCGCGAGCGTCACCGTCGGCGGCGCCAAGCAGGCCCTGGCCCAGGGCGACGACGTCGCCATCCGCGCGGCCATGACCAATGTCGACAGCGTCTCGATCAAGGACGCCCCGCTGGTCTTCGTCGGCTATGGCGTCAAGGCGCCCGAGCGCAACTGGGACGACTCCAAGGGCATGGACTTGAAGGGCAAGGTCCTGGTCGTGCTGATCAACGACCCGGACTTCGAGACGGGCTCGGGTGACTTTGGCGGCAAGGCCATGACCTATTACGGCCGCTGGACCTACAAGTACGAGGAAGCCGCCCGCCAGGGCGCCGCCGGCATCCTGATCGTCCACGAGACGGCCCCGGCCTCGTACGGCTGGAACACGGTCAAGAACTCCAACACCAACGTGATGTTCGACATCGTCCGCAAGGAGCCGGGCAAGTCGCACCCGTCGATGGAGGCCTGGATCCAGCGCGACGTCGCCGCCGACCTGTTCAAGAAGTCGGGCCTGGATTTCGACGCCTTGAAGAAGCAGGCCCAGACCCGCGACTTCAAGCCGGTGGTGCTGAAGGGCGCGACCTTCTCGGCCGACTTCAAGGTCAAGCACGAGGTGATCACCTCGCACAACGTCGCCGGCCGCATCGTCGGCACGAAGTTCCCGAACGAGACCATCATCTACAGCGGCCACTGGGACCACCTGGGCGTCGGCGCTCCGGACGCCAAGGGCGACAAGATCTACAACGGCGCCATCGACAACGCCGACGGCATCGCCGCCATCCTGGAACTGGCCCGCGCCTTCAAGAGCCAGCCCGCGCCGCAGCGCTCAGTGCTGTTCCTGGCCGTGACGGCCGAGGAGAAGGGCCTGCTGGGCTCGGAATACTACTCGGCCAACCCGCTGTTCCCGCTGGCCACAACGGTCGGCGACATCAATATCGACGCCCTGTCGGCGGCCGGTCCGGCCAAGGACATCGGCACCTCGGGCGACGGCAAGGTCGACCTGCAGGACATGCTGGTCGCCAAGGCCAAGCTGCACGGCCGCTACTTCACGCCGGACCCCGTGCCGCAGGCCGGCCACTTCTACCGCTCGGACCACTTCCCGTTCGCCAAGCGCGGCGTGCCGGCCATCTCGATCGGCTCGGGCAACGACCTGGTCAAGGGCGGCAAGGAAGCCGGCGAGAAGGCCGAGGCCGACTACACCGACAAGCGCTACCACCAGCCGGCGGACGAATGGTCGGCCGACTGGGACCTGTCGGGCCAGGCCATGGACCTGGGCCTCGTCTACGAGATCGGCCACGACCTGGCCAACTCGCGGGTATGGCCGCAGTGGCAGGCGGGTTCTGAGTTCAAGGCCCTGCGCGACAAGACAGCTGCGCAGCGGAAGTAAGCATTGGCGGGAGGGGCGCTCCGCGATCCCCTCCCCCGTTTCCCCGGGGGG
>NZ_JBWKZF010000070.1:0-2870 GCF_059424195.1 Caulobacter sp. GW456-12-1-14-TSB4 | reverse complement strand
GTGTAGCGGATGGCGGGGGAGAGGGGAAGGGGTGAGCGGCGACTTAGAGCGCGCTGACAAAATCGGCTATTGAAACCACTGTAACCGAGGCATGCTTATAAGCGCTCAAATTATCCCAAAGCACATTTTGCGGCTGAACTACGCACGTGAGCTCTTCTCTTGCAGCGACGCCGATCATCTTGAGCGTTGGCTCTGCGAGAATACGTCGAGCTGGCAGCAATTCTGATTTATCTATTAATTTTGCGGCAACCGCAGCTTGAAGGGGCAAGTCCCCTCCCTTCACTTTCAAAAAACAATCTTTGTGAGACTGAACAAAAGAATTGCACAGACTGCATTTTTCAAAATCAGATTTATCTCCGTCAAAAAAGAAGGCATCACCCTTATCAAGCATATCCTGAAGCGTCGCCGGGCCGATGTTCCCTTGCGACATAACAGCCAGCGCAGCGCGATACTCCAAGAGATATGGAGGCGGAGGTATGCTCAAAGGCCTAGCTCCGCCATCCTGTCTTTAACAGTTTTAAATACTGTCTCTTGGGTTTTACCCCGAGCGTTCAGGATTTGAGCTACGTGTACATTGTCTATCGCTAGCTGCTCGAGCGCCTGTCGAACGATCTCAATAGGGCGAAAGCCCATATCGCTCACAACATTATAGGCCCAATTACCTCCGGACGAACGCTCCCCCTCAGCCAACTCTTCTTGAGTTGAGACGCCGCTATATCCCGGAGGCAATCCGTTCGCTCGGAACCAGCCACTATAGTCTTGAGCCGAGATGTGCCCATCCTCTCTAAGCCGGAAGGCGACAGCTCCTTGGCTCAGCAGGCACCGGTGCGATACGTAAGAAATTCTAGCAGATAGCCCCCTCCCCTCCGATCTTTGCAAAAGATTCGCCAAGAAGCCTTCAGGGACCAAGAAGCGCGAAGCAAATTTATTACATGCAAGCTCAGCCTTGTGATCAACCCTACCGGGATCAGAAACGCCCTCCAGGTTTATCAAAAAATGAGCAAACTCATGAGCAAGAGTAAATAATCTTGCCTTTGTTCTAAATGTCTTCTTGTTTATTAAGATAAGACTTGCCCGATCACTTAAACGATCAAACAAACCCCTAAAATCCTCCGCAGGCGCATCAGCCATAAAACAATAGACGCCGAAGTCCTCAATCTTTGCCCTGAGGTATCTAAGGGCCAGATCCGGATGCTCCACCCACCTCTCGTCGGTTGGGTCGAAAGACAGAAGCCGAGAAATCTCACCAGATTTATCGGCCACATTATCCCTATTGATGTCCTCCGGCCTCTTAAGTTTTGGATTTATTTGAAGAGATTCAGCAATGCTATCGATCAGCTCCGCCGAAGCTGCTCTCGAAAAATAGGCTCGCCATCCCTTTGGAGATATCTGCAGAGGCGTTGCTTGGGCCGCCCTCAAATCTACAACTGCAGACCTCAACTCCGGCTCGCCGGCAGAAACCAGAACATAGTCTGGCACGCCATAAACTGCACTCATAGTCGCGAGCTGAGCCATCGTCGGCTCCTCCTCGCCAGCTTCTATTAAGCTGAGTCTTTGAGGCTTGACCTTGAGCTCGACCGCAACCTGATCGATAGATAACCCGCGCTTCTCGCGAACGTAGCGTAGGCAATTGGGGGCAGTCGTGTCAGCAGGCATCGCCGATCAGTCGACCACGCTGGGAGCGCTCGCAAGCATCCTCCAGTTGACCGCAGGGATAGCTTTGGCCATGAGCGTTTTCCGAGCCCCTTACGAAAACCTCTATCATAAGTTGGGCATGATTCTCGATAGAGAGGAAGCCATACTTAAAGGACGATCAGACAGCCAGGCAGCAATATCCCAGGTAGAAAAGGTACTTGCGGCACGCGTGGAATGGCTAAGCAAAGGTAGAGAGCTGGAGCCAGAGATAGCGCTTAGGGAGCTGTGGATTTGGGGAGCAGTCTTACTCAGTGCGATCGGGCTGGTGGCCACGGCACTTTGGCCTGACCTGCCCCTCAAGCGCTGGACCGGCTTCTGCATTATAGCTTGCTGTACAGCGCCTTTGGCAATTGGCATTGCCCTGATCAACGGCCTTGTCCGACATCGCCTGTCGGTAGTGCGTGAACAAATTCACGCTCTCTAACCCTCACACTTCACGGCGAGACGGTCGCAGGGCTGATCAGCTCACTCCGCCGACACCGCCCTCCGGGCGGCCGCCGCGCGGCGACGCGGAGCGTCCGTCCGCCTCTGCACGCTGCAGCCTCCAAGAGATGTAAGGGGCGCGCCGACCTCGGGGAGGTCGGGCGGCGGTAGGGGTTGAGCCGTCGGGGCGCCCGCTGGAAACCCTCTCCCATAGGGAGAGGGTGGGGCCCGCCGCGTAGCGGTGGGAGGGTGAGGGGTTTCACCGGTGGCCGGTGAAGCCTGGGCTTTTCCGTTGTGCGTTTCGTCAGTGCCTGGTCCGGTGAGGGTGTAACCCCTCACCCTCCCGCGCTTTGCGCGGGTCCCTCCCTCTCCCTATGGGAGAGGGTGAGCACGGGGATTGAGGGCGCTGTGTCCTCGGCGTTCGCGAGATCGAACGCAGCGAAATCAAGCGCTTGTCGATTTTACGCAGCCCTGAATGATCCGCCTTGAATCCCGCCGCACAATCATAGCCATCCCCGTCGCGGGGGAGGGCGTTTGGATCCGGCCCAAGACGGCGGCGGGGTTAGGTTGAGCGGGGCCGCTGGCGGTTCCCGAGCGGCTTCGTCAGGTCGCGTCGCTTACTCTTTAGGAGCGCACGCGGGTGATGGACCGTCCGGGATCAAGGCCATCAGCGGAGCGACAGGGCGGTGATCGTATAAGCCGCCTATCGTGGATCGTCGGGGTCGAGACGGATGTAGCCGATCGACTTGGTC
>NZ_JBWKZF010000069.1:0-3623 GCF_059424195.1 Caulobacter sp. GW456-12-1-14-TSB4 | reverse complement strand
GGAAAGACCTTCGCCGGGGCGCGGTGGATCACATTGAACGCGCTGAGCCACCCGACCCTGGCCCTGGTCGGTCCCACCCTGCACGACGTGCGCGAGGTGATGATCGAGGGGCCGTCGGGGCTGAAGGCGATGGGCGGGCCGCTGTTCCGCCCGAGGTGGGAAGCCTCCCGCCGGCGCCTGGTCTGGCCCAACGGCGCGACGGCCTACGCCTTCTCGGCGGAGGACCCCGACAGTCTGCGCGGGCCGCAATTCCACGCCGCCTGGGCCGACGAGTTCTGCGCCTGGCCCAAGCCCGCCGAGACCCTGGCCATGCTGCGCTTCGGCCTGCGGTTGGGCGAGGACCCGCGCCTGGTGGTGACCTCGACGCCCAGGCCGATCCGGGCGCTGAAGGCCCTGATCGCCGAGCCCGGCGTGGCGGTGACGCGGGCCGGAACATCGCTGAACGCCGACAACCTGGCGCCGGCGTTCCTGCGGACGCTGGAGACCCTGTACGGCGGCACCCGGCTGGCCGCCCAGGAGCTGGACGGGATCATCGTCGAGACCGACGGCGGTCTGTTCCGCGCCGAGGACCTGGCCCGCTGCCGGGCCGCCAAGCCGGCGCGCTTCGACCGCGTGGTGGTGGCGGTGGACCCGCCGGCCACCGCGACGGGCGATGCGTGCGGGATCGTGGTGGTCGGGCGACGCGACGACCGGGCGTTCGTGCTGGCCGACGAGACCGCGCGAGGGCTGTCTCCCGCCGGCTGGGCCGGCCGTGCGGTGGCCGCCGCGCGGCTGTGGACGGCTGACGCTTTGGTGGCTGAAGCCAACCAGGGCGGTGACATGGTGCGCTCCGTACTGGCGCAGGCCGACCCGCCGTGCCGGGTGAAGCTGGTCCGGGCGAGCGTGGGCAAGCGGGCGCGGGCGGAGCCGGTGGCGGCCTTGTACGAGCAGGGCCGGGTGCTCCACTGCGGGGCCTTCGTGGCGCTGGAGGAGGAGCTGATGGCGCTGGGGTCTGGGGATTTGGAGCACAGTCCGGACCGGGCGGATGCGCTGGTCTGGGCGGTGAGCGAGTTGATGCTGGGCGGGCGGGCTAGCCCTCGGCTCAGGTCGCTATGAGCCGCCGCACAAGCCCCCACCTGACCTCGCTTTGCGAGGTCTGTCCGCCCCCAGACGGGGGCGGAGAGGGACGTCTCCGGCGTCCTGGGAGCGGACTCTCTCCTCCCCCTTTGGGGGAGGGGGACCGCCGAACGGCGGTGGAGGGGCCTTCGCCTCGCTCTCCGCGATGAACGCCCGGATCGCTGTCAGCGCCCCGTCCACCGAGTCCATCACTTCGCGGGCTGGAATGCGGAGGGTCCGAACACCCTGCATCATCAACCATTGGTCTCGCGCAATGTCGCGCTCCGGTCGGCTGTCGATAGTGTGGTCGGAGCCATCCACTTCGACGGCCAAGCGTAACGACGCACAGTAGAAGTCCAGCACGCAGCGCCCGATCGGGTGCTGCCGGCGGAACTTTAGACCTTCAAGACCACCGCGTCTGAGGGCGGTCCATAGTCGCGCCTCGGGCGGAGACATCTGGCGTCGAAGGCGGCGGGCATTGAGCACGGTCTCGCGGGTCGTTTCCATCATCGGCTCCGGTGCTGGCCCCTCCACCGGCGTTCGCCGGGCCACCTCCCCCAGAGGGGGAGGAGAGGCGTCTCGCTGACCGTATCAACTCTACATTGTTCTTATTTTGTTCTCAACTCCGAACCCCGGAGCCCATCATCATGCCCCTCTTCAAACCTCGCCCGCCCCACGCCCCGCCGGAGCGCAAGGACTCCCGCGCCGCGCGCCTGATCGCCCTCACCACCGGCGGCCGGCCGCAGTGGACGCCCCGTGACTACGGCGCCCTGGCGTCCGAGGGCTTCGCCAAGAACCCCGTCGCCTATCGCTGTGTCCGCCTGATCGCCGAGGCCGCGGCGTCCACGCCGTTGGCCGTCTTCGTCGACGGCCGCCGGGCCGACGACCACCCGCTCAAGAAACTCCTCGACCGCCCCAACCCCGAACAGGGCGGCCCCGACCTGATGGAGCAGTTCTTCGGCAGCCTGCAGGTCGCCGGCAACGCCTACCTGGAAGCCGCCGGCGACGCCCAGCCGACCGAACTCTACGCCCTGCGCCCCGACCGGATGACCCTGGTCCCCGGCCCGCGCGGTTGGCCCCTGGCCTATGACTACCAGGCCGCTGGACGCACGGTTCGGATCGCCCGCGACGCCGACGGCTGGCTGCCGGTGCTGCACCTGAAGCTCTTCAACCCGACCAACGACCACTACGGCTTCTCGCCCCTCGAAGCGGCCGCCTTCGCGATCGACGTCCACAACGCCTCCAGCGCCTGGAACAAGGCGCTGCTGGACAATTCGGCCCGGCCGTCCGGGGCGCTGGTCTACTCCTCCAAGGACACCGGCGACCGGCTCTCCGACGAGCAGTTCGACCGGCTGAAGACCGAGCTGGCCGCCGCCCACTCCGGCCAAGCCAACGCCGGCCGCCCGCTGCTGCTGGAAGGCGGCCTGGACTGGCGGGCCATGTCGCTGACGCCGGCCGAGATGGACTTCACCGAGGGCAAGCACGCCGCCGCCCGCGAGATCGCCTTGGCGTTCGGGGTCCCGCCGCAGCTGCTGGGCATCCCCGGCGACAACACCTACGCCAACTACCGCGAGGCCAATGCCGCGTTCTGGCGCGGCACGGTCGCGCCGCTGGCCGAGCGGGCCGCACGAGCCTTGACCGGCTGGCTCGCCGCCAAGTTCCCGGGCGCGAAGATCGCCCCCGACCTCGACGCCGTGCCGGCCCTGTCGACCGAGCGCGACGCCCTGTGGAGCCGGCTGCAGGCGGCCAGCTTCCTCACCGACGCCGAACGCCGGCGCCTGGCGGGGCTGGAGCATTGACCGCCGCCACCGCGCGCTGGCGGCTGGACCGCCAGGTCTCGGCCGCCGTCCTGGTCGCCGTGGCGCTGCAGGCCGCCGCCGCCCTGCTGTGGGCCGGCAAGGCCTCCGCCCGGATCGACGAGATGCAGCGGCGGCTGGAGGCTCAGGCTCCGGTCGCGGAACGCCTCGCCCGGCTGGAGGCCCAGGCCGAGGCCAGCCGCCAGAGCCTGGTCCGCATCGAGGCCCGACTGGAGCGCAGCCATGAGCGATGAGCTGAAGATCGAAGGCTACGCGTCCCTGTTCTGGACCCGCGACCTCAATGACGACGTCACCGCCGCCGGGGCCTTCGCCGAGAGCCTGGCCAACGCCGCGCCGGTGATCATGCTGCACCAGCACGACGAGGCCGAGCCGGTCGGCGTCTGGGACGAGGTCTTCGAGGACGCCAAGGGGCTGTTCGTCCGTGGACGGATTCTGCGCACCACGCCGCGCGGTCGCCTGGTCGCCGCCCTGGTCGAGGCCGGCGCCCTGGACGGCCTCTCCATCGGCTTTCGGCAGGTCAAGGCCCGCACCCAGGGCCGCCTGCGCGTCCTGTCCCGCGTCGAGCTGTGGGAGGTGTCGATCGTGACCTTCCCCATGCTGCCCCAAGCTCGCCTGAACCTGGCGCGGCTGACGGTCAGCTGAAACTCCCTTCCCCCTTGATGGGGAAAGGGCGGGGATGGGGGTGATGCGGCCGTTCCGCAGCCCCTGTCC
>NZ_JBWKZF010000068.1:0-3950 GCF_059424195.1 Caulobacter sp. GW456-12-1-14-TSB4 | reverse complement strand
CCACAGCGGTTCAGGATGTGGCTCGGCCGCGCGAAATCGTCCGGCGGCGTCACCCCCATCCCCGCCCTTCCCCCATCAAAGGGGGAAGGGAGAAGAGCAGCGCGCATCCGCCTAGACCTTCGCTTGATCAAACGCCTGCCGCACCAGCCCCGCGATCTCGCGGCACGCGCCATCCGCCGCCGGGATCGCGCCGGTGAAGGCCGTGAACCCGTGCGCCAGGCTGTCGTAGCAGCGGTAAAGCACCGGCACGCCGGCCGCCTGCAGGCGCTTGGCGTAGCCCTCGCCCTGGTCGACCAGCGGGTCGAAGCCGGCGGTGGCGATGACGGCGGGGGCCAGGCCGGCGAGGTCGGCAGTCTTGTCCGGCGACAGGCGCGGATCGGCCGGGTCGGCGTCGGCGCCCATATAGTGGCCCATGAACCAGTCCATGGTCGCGCGGGTCAGCGGATAGGCGTCGGCATAGGTGGTCATGGACGGCGTCTCGCTGGCCACGTCCACGGCGGGATAGATCAGCAGCTGGAGGGCCGGCTGAGGCTCGCCCTTGCGCTGCATCTCCTGGGCGATGATGGCGGCGAAGTTGCCACCCATGCTGTCGCCGCCGATGGCCGGGGCGACCGCCGCCGCGCCGAAGCGGCCGGTGTTGTCGCGCGCCCAGCGATAGGCGGCCAGGACGTCCTCCAGCCCGGCCGGGAACTTGTGGTCCGGGGCCAGGCGATAATCGACCGAGATCACCGCCGTGCGGGCGATCCGCGCCAGGATCGAGCAGAAGGCGTGGCAGGTCTCCAGGTCCCCTATCACCCCGCCGCCCATGTGGGCGTAGACGATCAGCGGCGCGGAACTGTCCTGGCTCTCCGGTCGATAGGCGCGGCAGGGGATGGGACCATTCGGCCCCTCGATCGACAGGCTCTCGGTGCGCACGCCGGGCTCCAGCGGGCCCTGCACGGCGGCCAGGCCCTTGGCGCTGCCGGCCACGGCCTCGGCGGGCGAGACGCTGCTCATCGGCGGCATCTTCTTGGCCGCGTGGGCGAAGAACTGGAAGCGGGGGTCCAGGGTGCGACCGCCCTTGTAGACGACCCCGCCGCCCGACATGGCCCGCAGGACTGGGCTGGGCAGCGACAGGATCAGCTTCAGGATGGTTTTCTGGGCGGCGTCCGAGGCCATGATCTACTCCCCACTCTTTGTTGTTGTTCTTTAAAGTCTCGGCAGCGCCGGCAGCCCACCCAGGATCAGCTTGACCGCGAAGTCCGCCGCGCCCTCGGTATCGACCGGCCGCCGCTCCAGCATCTTGTCGCCGATCTCGCGGGCCACGGCGATGCAGGCGGTGGTCAGGTAGTCGAGATCCACCGGCGGAGCGTGGGTCTGTTCCAGCACCCGGGCGAAGGCCTCGCGCACCTCGTCGAACACGGCGGTGACCTCGGGGGAGGGGCGGGCGTGCGGGATCTGCTCGCCCGGCGGCCGGTTGATGCGCCAGCTCTCCTGCTCGACGGCCACGAAGTTGAAATAGGCCAGGATCGCACCCCGCACGAAGCCTTCGAAGTCGGTGGCCTTTTCGGATTCAGCCCGCAGCAGCGGCCGGAAGCGCCGCGCGCCGTCGTCGGCCAGAGCGTCGAACACCTCCTCCTTGGACTTGTAGTAGTTGTAGAAGGTGCCCGAGGCCAAACCCGTGCGGCGGATGATGTCGCGCACCGTAGCGGCGTCGTAGCCCAGCTCGCCGAACACCTCGCGCGCGGCGTCCAGGATCGCCTGGCGGTTGGCGGTCTTGGTGCGTTCCCGCTTGCCCGGTCGCTGGTCGATATGGGGCTTGGGGAAGTAGGCGATATTCGACATGGACCGCGACTCGAAGGCGGGACGTTCGTGACGCCCCGTCATGATCACAGCCTTACTCTGCGGCAAGAGGCAAGACCTTCGAGCCTGTCCATTTCGGATGCCGACATCCGAAATGGATAAACAGGCTCGACCACTAAGATGGATGGCATGCGTTAGCATGCCATCCGGGCTCGCGGTTGAATCGGCAGGGGATTACCGGCGGCCTTGGCCCGCTTAATGCCCCGCTTAAGCTCCTTGCGCAGATCAAAGGCGTACTCCCCGCAATTGATCTGGATCGTGTGCCGGGCCGAGGCGACGTAGTGCGACTTCACCCCCTGGTGCATGGCGTCGCGCTCGCGGGCCATGGTCGCCGGGTCGGGCATGGCGTAGCGGCCGGTCAGGTAGGCGGCGATCAGCTTGGACTGTTCCTCGGCGATCGGCATCATGGCGCACAGCGGCTGGACCAGGGCGACCATGAACAGGTTGTCGAAGCGCGGGTCGACCATCCGCTTCCACAGGGCGATGTCGTTGTCGGGCGCGTCGATGGTCAGCTTGTCGAAGAACGGGAAGGTGATCTTGTAGCCGGTGCACCAGATCACCGCGTCGGCCTCGACCGACGTGCCGTCCTTGAAGAACACCTGTTTCCCGTCGAACCGCTCGATGTCGGGCTTGATGCTCACGTCGCCCGAGCCGATGCGGTTGTAGAGCTCGTGGCTGATGGCCGGGTGGCTGGCGCCGAAGTCGTGGTCGGGCTTGGGCAGGCCGTGGTCCTCGGGCCGGCCGTGCACGGCGGCGATCTTCTTCTCGATGGCCTTGGCGACCATCTTGCCGGGCAGGATCCGCGCCATCAGCGGCGGGTCTTCGCTCGGATGGTTGTTGAAGAAGTCGAGCACGTCCGAGCCGAAATAGCGCGGCACCACCCAGTAGCCGCGGCGGACCGACAGATAGACCCCGTCGGTATTTTCCCGCCGGCCCAGCTCGCAGGCCAGATCGAGCGCCGAATTGCCGAAGCCGACGATGACCACCGTCTTGCCGCGCAGGTCGTGCGGCGTGGCGGGGTCGATATAGTAGTGGCTGTGCATCTCCAGCCCGTCGAACTTGCCGGGCGGCTTGGGCTCGGGCCAGCGCGGGTCCCAGTGGTGGCCGTTGGCGACGCAGAGGGCGTCGTAGAGCCGCTTCTCGCCGGTCTCCAGGGTGATCTCCCAGAGCCCATCCTCGCGCCGCTTGGCCCAGGTCACCGCGCACTGGAAGGTGATCCGGTCGCGGAAGCCGAAGTGGTCGACGTAACTGTCGAAGTACGTGGCGATGTGGCTGTGGTGCGGATAGTCCGGATAGTCGGCCGGCATCGGGAAGTCCGAATAGGCCATCTTGTCCCGGCTGGTGTTGATGTGCAGCGAGCGGTAGGCGCTGCTCATGCCGTTGGTGTTCTGGAACACCCAGTTGCCCCCGACCCGGTCCGAGGCCTCGAAACAGTCGAACGGGATGCCGGCTTCGTGCAGCTGCTTGCAGGTGGCGATGCCCGACGAGCCCGCGCCGATGACGCAGACCTTGGGCAAGGCGAAGGCGGCGGAGCCATCGGCCATCGAGCTTCCTCCCGTCGCCGGTGGACCGGCGACTTATCGTTGTTCAGGAAGGATGCGCCGCTGGTTGAGGGCGTCAATGTTTACGCGAGGGGAAGATCGCCCACCGCCCGACCTCCCCCACATCCGTTTCCCCGGCGAAAGCCGGGGCCCAGATGGAAGAGCGTTGGGGTGGGTTCTAAGGAACTCTGAGTTTTTCCAATCATCCCCAGCGCCATGAGATCTGGGCCCCGGCTTGCGCCGGGGAGACGGGGTTTGTGGTTGGAAGCGCTAAAGCCCCTTCACCGGCGCCTCGATCTCCCACACCGCCTCGGTGATCGCCTCCAGCTTCTCGCGGTACAGGGCCGAGGCGTCGTGGAGGCCCTGGTTGTAGTAGTACGGCCCTAGCCGCTCGCTCACGAAGTCGAGCAGGAATTCGGCATCGAAGCCCTTCACGTCCAAGTCCAGCTCGGTCCGCAGATAGTCCGAGAGCCCGCCGATCAGCTTGGCGCGGGTGTCCTTGTCGAAGGTGATCTTGGGCATGTGGCTTTCTTCTCCCTTCCCCCTTGATGGGGGAAGGGCGGGGTT
>NZ_JBWKZF010000067.1:0-4379 GCF_059424195.1 Caulobacter sp. GW456-12-1-14-TSB4 | reverse complement strand
CCCCAACCCTCTCCCTATGGGAGAGGGAGCGACTACTCCGCCACCGGCCCGCTGGAGTCCCGCACGATCAGCGTATGCGGATGCATCAGCTGCCTGGGCTCGCCGCCGCCGTCGCGTTTGCGGCGGATCTCTTCCAGCACCAGGTCGACGGCGGCGCGGGCCATGGCGGCAATGGGCTGGTGGACGGTGGTCAGGGCCGGCCAGATGTTGTCGGCGATCGAGGTGTCGTCGAAGCCGACGATCGAGACGTCGCCCGGCACGTCCATGCCCAGGCGGTGGGCCACGCCGGCGGCGGCGGCGGCCATGTCGTCATTGCCGGCGAAGATCGCGGTCGGGCGCGGATCGACGGCCAGCAGGCGCTCGGCCGCCTCCAGGCCCGAGCGATAGGTGAAGTAGCCCTGCTCGACCTTGATATCCTCCATCGGGACCTGGGCGGCCTTGAGCGCGGCCATGAAGCCGTCCAGGCGCTGCTGGCTGACCGTCTGGTTCGGGTGGCCCTTGATGAAGCCGAAGCGCCGGTGGCCCAGGTTGATCAGGTGCTGGGTCAGCTCATAGGCGGCCGCCTCGTTGTCGATGCGGATGGTGGCCATGTCGGCGCTGGCCATGCCGGGCGCGACCGCCACGGCGGCGGCGCCGGCGGCCTTCACCTCGGCCAGGACCTGCGGCGACTCGCAAAGCGGCGGCGGCAGGATCAGGCCATCGACGCCGGTCTTCAGCAGCCGGGCCAGGGTGGCGCCGGCCAGTTCGGGCTCGGCGCACTTCTCGATGACGATCTGGGCGCCGGTGCGGCTGCTCTCGTCCAGCGCCCCGACCAGGAACTCCGACAGGTAGCCGGTCGAGGGGTTGTCGTAGAGCAGGCCGATGCGGAACGGCGCGCTGCCGGCCAGGCTGCGGGCGGCGGGGTTGGGGGAATAGTTGAGGTCGGAAATAGCCTGCTCGACCAGGGCGCGGGTCTCTTCCTTGACGGTGCTCTCGCGGTTGATGACCCGCGAGACGGTCATCGGCGAGACGCCCGCGCGGGCGGCCACGTCGCGGATGGTGGCGCTCTGGGTCGTGCGACGACGCTGGCGCTCGGCAGGCTGGCTCATTCTTGTATCCGTCCCTTTGCGGCGGGGATGCTAGACCGCTTCGGGGCAGAGGTGGAAGACAGGGCGGATATGAGCGGTCTCGGCGCGATCATCCTGTGCGGCGGCGCGTCCCGGCGGATGGGGCGCGACAAGGCCGTGCTCGACTGGGACGGCGTCCGGGCGGTGGACCGGGTGGCGGCTCTGGCGCGGTCGGTCGGCGCGGAGGCGCTGGTGACGGCGGGCGCGGACCTGGGCCTGCCGTGGGTTCCGGATGACGAGGCGTTCGCCGGGCCGGTTGGCGGGGTGCTGGCTGGCGCGCGGGCGCTGGGGACGGCAAGGTTGCTGGTGCTGGCGGTGGATGCGCCGACGGTGACGGCGGAGGATTTGGCGCCGTTGTTGGTGAGCGGGGGCTACTATGAAGGCTTGCCGGTGCCGATGGTGCTGGCGACGAGTGCGATCCCGGCCGATGCGGAGGCCGGGTGGCCGCTGCGAAAGTTCGTGGAGCGGGCTGGCTTGACGGCGTTGATTGTATCCGCAGGCGCGATGGATCGGCTTCGGGGGGCGAATACGCCGGAGGAGCGTGAGGGTCTTTTGCGCCGCTGAGCGCCCCCTCCGTCACGAGGCTGCGCCTCGCGCCACCTCCCCCGTTTTACGGGTGAGGAGTTTCTTCTCCTCCCTCGCGAAGCGGGGGAGGTGGATCGGCGCGGATACGCGACGAGACGGAGGGGGCGCTCAGCGGCCGCTCAATACACGTCCCGCCGATACCGACCTTCATCCGTCAGGCGCTCCAGCACCTCGGCCCCCAGCGCCTCGACCAGCGCCGCGTGGACGTCCCGCGACATCCCCTCCAGCGAGCCGCAGACATAGATCGCCGCGCCATTGGCCACCCAGCGGCGCAGGATGTCGGCGGCCGCGATCAGGCGGTGCTGGACGTAAATCCGGCTCTCCTGGTCGCGGGAGAAGGCCAGGTCCACGCGGTCCAGCAGGCCCGAGGCCTTCCAGCCCTCGATCTCGGCGCGGTGGAAATAATCGTGAGCCGCTGTGCGCTCGCCGAACACCAGCCAGTTCCAGCGGACGCCGGCGGCCGCGCGAGCCTTGAGGTGGGCGCGCAGGCCCGCGAGGCCCGTGCCCGAGCCAATCAGGATCAGCGGCCGCGAGGCCTCCGGCGCATGGAAGCTGCGGTTGGTCCGCACGCGGGCGTCGATGGTTCCGCCGATCTGCGCGAACTTGCACAGCCAGCCCGAGCCCAGGCCTGGCGCTCCGTCAGCGCGGGGCATCAGGCGGACGATCAGCTCGACCGCGCCGTCCGACGGCAGTGAGGCGATCGAATATTCGCGGTGCGGCAGCGGCGTCAGCTCGGCGATGTCGCCGATGGGGCCGTGCGGCAGGCGCAGGCCCGACAGCGCCTCGGTCAGCTTGGCGGGCAGGCCCAGCGCGGCGACCTCGGCCGGGTTGTTGCGCGAGCCGATCTCCAGGATGTCGCCGGCCTGCCAGGTCGCGCCGTCGGTCGGGACGAGCCGGATAGACCAGGCCTCGCCGCCGGGGCTGCCGGGGTTGAGCAGGGTGCGCTCGGCCAGGGTCCAGCGGCCGTAGGCCGGGCGGCTCCAGTCGGGGGCGTCGGTGACGCCGGTGAGCAGCGAGAGCTGCCCTTGCCAATGGCGCAGAGCGGCCGGATCGCCGTCATCGACCTCGACGCGGTCGAACAGCGGCTCGCCGCCGGCATGGGCCAGCCAGGCGTCGAGGCTGCGGCCGAAGGCGCAGAACTCGGCATAGGTCGAGTCCCCCAGGGCCAGCACGCCGTAGCGCAGGCCGGGGAGCTGGACGCCGTCCTTCATCACGTCGCGGATGAAGGCGCGGGCCGGGTCGGGCGCGTCGCCCTCGCCGGTGGTGCTGACGATGAACAGGGCGCGGCCGGTCAGGTCGGCGGCGGTGACGGCGCCGAGTTCGCGCAGGGTGACCGGCGCGCCGGCTTCGGCCAGCGCCTTGGCGGTGGCGTTGGCCAGTTCCTCGGCGAAGCCCGTCTGGCTGGCGAAGGCGACCAGCACCGGCTCGCCGGCGCCTTGCGACAGGGCCTTGGCTTCACGGCGGACGGCGGCGGCGCGCAGGGCCTCGCGCACGGCGATGCCCGCGCAAAACAGGGCGTAGGCGCCGGCAACGGCGCCGGCCTCGATGAGACGGCGGGTCTCAGGCGGGAAGGCGGAGAGGTCGAACATCAGTCCAGCATCGCCCTCAGGGCCGGCGACAGGCGTTCCTCCAGGCCGCCGGACGCACGCGACACGATCAACGCGGCCAGATCGTGCTTGGCGGCGAAGGCCAGGGCGGCGTCGGGGGCCATGACGGTCAAGGCCGTGGCCCAGGCGTCGGCGCTCATGCAGTCCTTGGCCAGCACCGTGACGCTGACGGTGGCGTGGGTGGTCGGGGCGCCGGTGGCGGGGTCCAGGGTGTGGGCGTAGCGGCGGCCGTCGTGGTCGAAGAACCGGCGGTAGTCGCCGGAGGTGGCGACGGAGAGGTCGTGCAGGGCGACCATGGTGCGCTCGGCGTCGTTCGCCGTTGGCGGCCGCTCCAGCTCGACCCACCACGGCTGGCCGTCGGGCTTGGCGCCCGTGCCGCGCAGCTCGCCGCCGACCTCGACGAGGTAGCTCTTCACCCCGGCCCGATCGAGGGCGGCGGCGGCCTGGTCGACGCCGAAGCCCTTGGCGATGCCGTTGAGGTCGAGGCGCACGGCGCCGGGCTGTAACAGGGCGTCGTCGTCCAGGATCAGGCGCCTCCAGCCGCCGGCCTCGCGGAGGGGTACAATGTCAGCCGCCAGCGGCGGCTCGCCGGGAAAGGGATGCGGGCCAAAGCCCCAAAGGTCGGTCAGCGCGCCCAGGGTCGGGTCGAAGGCGCCGTCGGTCTGCTCGGCGATTTCGATCGCCCGTCGCAGGACCGTGGCGAAGGCGGGCGGCAGTGGCCGCCATGTCCCGACGGGCGCGCGGTTGTAGCGGGAGAGGTCCGACAGAGGCTCCCACGGGCTCATCTCGCGCACCACGGCGTCGAGGGCGCGCTGGACCATGGCTTCGAGCGCGGGAAGGTCGGTGGTGACCGGCAGCACCGCCTTCACCGACCAGGTCGTCCCCATGGTCGCGCCGCCGAACGCGCGCACGCTCCCGCCGACGGGGCGGGCGGGCGGCGTGGTGATGGCGGGGACGAGGACGCGGGGCATGGTTTCAATCGAACCCTTCCCCCTTGATGGGGGAAGGGCAGGGTTGGGGGCGATGCGGTGGTGAGGCTGACGCGGCGTCGCTAGTCCTGACGCGGCGCCACCCCCATCCC
>NZ_JBWKZF010000066.1:0-5120 GCF_059424195.1 Caulobacter sp. GW456-12-1-14-TSB4 | reverse complement strand
GACCCGGACCCCGGCCGTGACGCCCGCCGTCCCCGCGCCCGTGGCCGCGACACCCGCCGAAGGTGGAACGGTGGGCGGCGACGGCTCGCAAATCCAGCTGTCGGACATCACCCTGGCCGACCAGCAGGCCCACCCGCTGAAAGGCGAGCTCAGCTGCCATTTCCGCGACAAGGCCAATGCCCTGCT
Source organism: Caulobacter sp. GW456-12-1-14-TSB4 (assembly GCF_059424195.1). Classification (NCBI taxonomy): domain Bacteria; kingdom Pseudomonadati; phylum Pseudomonadota; class Alphaproteobacteria; order Caulobacterales; family Caulobacteraceae; genus Caulobacter; species Caulobacter sp. GW456-12-1-14-TSB4. The sequence goes on along the minus strand of NZ_JBWKZF010000066.1, from coordinate 4,934 downwards.
GCTAGTCGGCTCGGGCTTCTCGGGGATCAAGGAGCCCGGCTTTGGCCTGGTGAAGGTCGCCGGCTATGTCGAGCAGGTCGTCGCCCCCGGCGGCTTCGACGCCATGGTCAACGGCACGGCCTTCAGCGGCCAGGGCAAGACGGTGACCGTCGCGATCACCGGCAAGGCCACGGGCGGCGGCGAGTCGCCGGCCTATCCGGCCACGCTCACCTACGACCGCGCCGACGGCGCCAAGCGGGTGTTCCCCGGGACCTGGACCTGCGGTCCGTAGGGCTTACCGCCCACCCTACCGCCAGGCGTAGTTGAAGCTGATGCTGATGCGCTGCTCGTCGGCCTGGTTGGTCGTGACCTCGTGGCGCAGCCAGCTCTCCCACATCAGCACGGTCCCGGCCGAGGGCTTGACGTAGATGAACGGCCGCAGGGTCTCGGGCGCGTCGTCGGCGCGCGTGGGCGCGGCCATCATCATCGGCAGGCGCGGGTCCTCGAACTTCAGGGCCGAGGCGCCCGGCGGGATGGTCACATAGACCGTGCCGGAAATGACGCTGTGCGGGTGGATGTGGCCGCTGTGCGAGCCGCCCGGCTCCAGGATGTTGATCCACAGGCTGTCCATGACCAACTTGCCGCCGGCTAGGTCGAAGGCCAAGTCCTTGGCGAAGGCGGCGGCGTGCCTGTCCAGCTTCTTCTTCAGCGCCTCGAACAGGCTGTCGCGCTGCGGCAGGTCGTTCAGCGAGGCGTAGGAGGTATAGCCCAGATAGCCCTTGTTATAGGCCCAGGCCTGGCCGGCCTCGTCGTCCTCGGCGATGGCGATGCAGGCGTCGTGCAGCTCGTCGATGAACGCCTCGGCGTCCTTCTCGCTGGCGAGGCTGGCTTCATAGAGCGGGGTGACGAAGAGCGGGCGCGTGGTCATGGGGGGCGTCATAGCGCCCCTCGTGATTGACGACAAACCACCAATAGAACATCATGAGAACATGTCCGGTAAGATGACACCCAAGATCGATGCAGCGCCGGCCGAAGCAGTCGGCCGGAACTCGGCGGTCTTCGCTCAGAAGCCGCCTGAGAGCGACTTCGTGGAACGCCCTGGCTTCGAGGACAACGAGGCGCACTGGCAGGATGTCCAGCGCATCGCGGAAGAGACCGAGCGCAACGGCGGCATCCCCCTGGAGGATGTCATCCGCTGGGTAGAGTCGTGGGACACGGATAATGAACTTCCCCCGCCTGAACCGCGCCCGCGAAACGCTGGATGAGAACAATCGAAATCTCGGCGCAAGCCCGCCGGGACATCGAATACCTGCGCGCCTGGCTGGCGCCGCGCGCACCGAACGCCTCCAGACGCGCGGTCCGGACGATCCTCGCGGCCGTTGAGACTCTCGCCGAATTTCCCGAGCGTGGACGCCTCGTACGCAACAATCAGCGAGAGCTGACCGTCCGGTTCAGCTCGACCGGCTATGTTCTGCGGTACGTCATCCACACCGAGCGGGTTACATTGTCCCGCGTCTTCCATAGTCTCGAACGTCGCTGAACGCTCCGGACTCGCCTATATCTCCCCTCGTGACCGACACCACCACCGACACCGACGCCTCGCCCCGCCTCATCGGCGCCGCCTTGATCAAGGACGAGGTCACGCGCCTGCCTGACGCGCCGGGCGTCTACCGGATGATCGGCGAGGCCGACGAGGTGCTGTACGTCGGCAAGGCCAAGAGCCTGAAGAAGCGCGTGGTCCAGTACGCCCAAGGCCGCTTCCACACCAACCGCATCGCCAACATGGTCGACGCCACGCGGTCGATGGAGTTCATCACCACCCGCACCGAAGCCGACGCCCTGCTGCTCGAGATCAATCTGATCAAGCAGCTGAAACCGCGCTTCAACGTGCTGCTGCGCGACGACAAGAGCTTCCCCGAGATCGTCATCCGCCGCGACCACGACGCGCCGCAGCTGCGCAAGCACCGCGGCGCCCACACCCTCAAGGGCGACTATTTCGGGCCGTTCGCCAGCGCCTGGGCGGTGAACCGCACGCTGAACACCCTGCAGAAAGCGTTTCTCCTCCGCTCGTGCAGCGACAGCGTCTACGACGCCCGCGACCGGCCCTGCATGCTGCACCAGATCAAGCGCTGCGCCGCCCCCTGCACCGGCCTGATCGGCAAGGAGGACTACCAGGGCCTCGTCGACCAGGCGGAAGCCTTCCTGCGCGGCAAGTCCCGCGCGGTCATGGCGACCATGGCCAAGGAGATGGAAGAGGCCGCCGAGGAGCTGGAGTTCGAACGCGCCGCCCGCCTGCGCGACCGCATCCGCGCGCTCTCCAGCGTCGCCCAGGAAACCCAGATCAACCCCGAGACCGTGGACGAGGCCGACGTCGTCGCCCTGCACGTCGAGGGCGGCCAGGCCTGCGTGCAGGTGTTCTTCTTCCGCGCCGGCCAGAACTGGGGCAACCGCGCCTACTTCCCGCGCGTGGCCGGTTCCGCCGACGAGTCCGAGGACGAGACCACCACCGAGGAACAGCGCATCCTCACCGCGTTCCTGGGCCAGTTCTACGACGACAAGCCGATCCCGCGCCTGATCCTGGCCAATGTCCAGCCGGCCGAGACCGAGCTGCTGTCCGAGGCCTTCGCCCTGAAGAGCGGCCGCAAGGTCGAGATCGCCGTCCCCAAGCGCGGCGAGAAGGCCGACCTCGTCGGCCACGCTCTGACCAACGCGCGCGAAGCCCTGGGCCGCAAGATGGCCGAGGGCAGCGCCCAGACCAAGCTGCTGGCCGGCGTCGCCGAGGCCTTCAAGCTGGAGGCTCCCCCCGAGCGGATCGAGGTCTACGACAACAGCCACATCCAGGGCACCAACGCCGTCGGCGGCATGATCGTGGCCGGGCCGGAAGGCTTCATGAAAGGCCAGTACCGCAAGTTCAACATCAAGAGCACCGAGCTCACGCCCGGCGACGACTACGGCATGATGAAGGAGGTGCTGAAGCGCCGCTTCGCCCGCCTGGTCAAGGAAGAGGAGGAAGGCGACGACGCCAACCGCCCCGACCTCGTGCTGGTCGACGGCGGCAAGGGCCAGCTGGACGCGGCCCTGGAGATCATGGCCGACCTCGGCGTCGACGACATCGCCGTCGTCGGGGTGGCTAAGGGTCCTGACCGCGACGCGGGGCTGGAGCGGTTCTTCATTCCCGGCCAGACGCCGTTCATGCTCGAGCCGAAGTCGCCGGTGCTCTACTACCTCCAACGCCTGCGCGACGAGGCGCACCGCTTCGCCATCGGCGCGCACCGCACCCGCCGATCCATGGACCTGAAGAAGAACCCGCTGGACGAGATCGAAGGCGTCGGCCCGGGGCGGAAGAAGGCCCTGCTGCACGCGTTCGGCTCGGCCAAGGGCGTCGGCCGGGCGAGCGTGGAGGATCTGGTGAAGGTCGAGGGCGTCAGCCAGGCGCTGGCCGAACGCATCCACGGGTTCTTCCGGAAGGGCTGACGCAAGGAACCAATCGACCCGCGCACGCGTAGCCGCTGCTGATGATCACGCCATCGCAAGCGGAGCCGAGCTTATGAGCGCGCAGACCCACGACACCACCACCGCTACCCAACGCGAACGCACCGCCAAGGCCGAGGCGATCGCCAAGGCCAAGGCTATCGCCCCGCAGATCGCGGCCAGGATCGGCAGCACACCGAAGACCACCTTCCGGGGCGATCCGGACATCTTCGGCCGGCTGGTCGAGGACCACGACCGCCACCGCGCCCTGCTGGCCATGATCGAGGAGACGCACGGCGACAGCGACGACCGCCACGTGCTGTTCGAGGAGCTGACCCGCGAGCTGAAGGCCCACGCCGCGGCCGAGGAGCAGGCCCTGTGGTCGAGCGTGCTGCGCGACCCGGAGACCACCGAGTTCGCCCGCCACGCCGTCGCCGAGCACAAGGAGATCGACGAGATGCTGGCCGACCTGGCCGCTCGCGACATGGGCTCGTCCGGCTGGCTGCGGCGGTTCGCGGGCCTGAAGGAGGAGTACCTGCACCACATCCGCGAGGAGGAGCAGGAGCAGTTCGTCGCCGCCGAGAAGCGCCTCAGCGCCACCGACGCGCGCCACATGCGCCAGGTCTTCGAGCGCCGGAAGAAGGCCGAGAAGGCGGACGCCGAGATCGAGAAGAAGATCCGGCTCAAGGACTGAGGTCCCAGGCGCCTCGCCATGTCCCGGGGGAACCGTGTCTTCGAAGAACGCGGTTCCCTCTGGAACCTTAAGCGCTGAGGCCACGTTTAAGGTTCAAGTTATCGTCAAGGAGGCGGTCATGGACCAGCAAGACCAAAAGACCTTCGAGCGCGACCTGGTCGCCCTGATCCCGCACCTGCGGGCCTTCGCCCGGTCGCTGTGCGGCAACGCCTCGTCGGCCGACGACCTGGCGCAGGAAGCCGTGGCCAAGGCCTGGGCCAGCCGCAACAGCTTCGCCATGGGCACCAACATGAAGGCCTGGACCTTCATGATCCTGCGCAACCAGTTCTATTCGGAAAAGCGCCGCAGCTGGCGCTCGGTCGGCCTGGATCAGGAGACCGCCGAACGCACCCTGGTGGCCAACACCAATTTCGACGGCGCCATCGCCCTGGACGACCTGCGCCAGGCCATGCTGATGCTGCCCGAGAACCAGCGCGAAGCCCTGATCCTGATCGGCGCCGGCGGCTTCAGCTACGAAGAAGCGGCCGAGATCATCGGCGTCGCCGTCGGCACGGTGAAGAGCCGCGTCAGCCGCGCCCGCGCCGACCTGGTCCAGATCTTCGAGACCGGCAGCTACGAGCGTGACGGCAAGCCGGTGCACGAGGCCATGGGCTCGATGCTGAAGGCGCTGGAGCGTCTGGCGGCTTAAAAGTCGATTTCTCCTCCCCCGCTGGGGGAGGTGGCCCGGAGGGCCGGAGGGGGCAGCTCGGCTTAGGCCGGCGACGCCCCCTCAGTCGGCTTCGCCGACAGC
>NZ_JBWKZF010000065.1:0-5469 GCF_059424195.1 Caulobacter sp. GW456-12-1-14-TSB4 | reverse complement strand
CGCCGACACCTCCCCCAGCGGGGGAGGAGAACCTTAAGTAAGAATCCGAAGCCAATCTTTACCGCACCGGGACTTCAGTCCCGGTGCCTGAAGGCCCATGTTCCCCGCCATGGCCGTACCGCCCCCCCAGTTCACCGACGCCGAGATCGACACCCTGGTCGAGACCTTCTACGCCCGCGTCCGTCGGCACCACCGCCTGGGCCCGATCTTCGAGGAGGCCATCGGCCCTGATGGCTGGCCCGCGCACATGGCGACCTTGAAGGACTTCTGGTCGTCGGTGCTGAACACCACGGGCCGCTACAAGGGCCAGCCCGTGGCCGTGCACCAGAAGATCCCGCACCTGACCGAGGGCCTGTTCATGCCCTGGCTGAACCTCTTCCATCAGACCTGCGTGGAGCTGTTCGACGCCCCGCGCGCCGCCCTCGTGGGCCAGAAGGCCGAGCGCATCGCGCGGAGCCTGAAGCTGGGCGTGTTCTTCAAGCCGGACGCGGTCGCTTGAGCGGGCTGGAGAAGGACGGCTTCATCCGCTTCGAGGCCGCCGAAACCAAAGCCCTGATCGGCGCCGAGGACTGGACCACCTTCGCCGACAGCTGGAACGACCTGCCGCTGGACGGCTTCATGGCCGACGGCGGCCGCTATCGCCGCCGGCGGTTCGCGGCCTTCGCCGCCCAACCCGGTGCGGTCGAGCGCAAGCCGCACCAGCCGCACTGGCAGAGCCGCGACTACAACCCGCTGAACGGCGGCGTGCAACGCTGGTTCGAACCGGTCACCGACGCCATCGCCGATCACCCGGTTACGCAAGGCGTCATCCGTGCTGGCATCGATCTCTTCGGTGAAGGCCCCTGGCACGTCGAGCTGCACCAGTTCCGCATCGAGGCTCGCGAGGGCGAGGCCGGCCAGCCGACGCCCGAGGGCGCGCACCGCGACGGCGTCGACTGGGTCATCGTCATGCTGGTGGATCGCCAGAACGTCGACAGCGGCGTCACCGACATCTTCGCGCCGGACGGGACGAGCTTCGGCTCCTTCACCCTGACCGCCCCCGGTGATGCGGTGTTCCTGAACGACCACCGCGTGCTGCACGGCGTCACCCCGATCCGGCCGCACGATCCGCTGGCGCCGGCCGTCCGCGATGTGCTGGTCGTCACATACCGACAGCACGCGGGCGTGGAACAGGGTTAACTCGCGCCAGAATTGCTGCGACCGTTTGCCTCAATGCCCAGAGGCGAACGGCGTGACAGGTTGGCGCACCCTGAAAAAGGATGCGCGCGCACGCATGTTCGTCTCGGACGATGGCCCTCTAGAAGCGACGCCGCGCGCCTCCACCCGGGACGCGTTCGCCGCCGCCGTCGCCGACGCCTCGCCGGCGCTGATCGCCTATATCGACGCCGAGGGCTATTTCCGCTTCGCCAACCGCGCCCACGAGGCCCGCTTTGGACTGCGGCGCGACCAGATCGAGGGCCGGCCGCTGCGCGAGGTGGTCGGCGACGCCGCCCACGCCCGGATACGGCCGTTCCTCGATCGAGTGCTGTCCGGCGAGACCGTGCTGTACGAAGGCCAGATGGCATTCGAGATGGCCGGCCTGCTGCATGTCGAGGCCAGGTTCACGCCCGACGTCTCCGACACCGGGGCGGTGCGCGGCTTTCACCTGACGGTCGCCGACACCGCCTCGCGCCAGACCAACGAGACGGAGCTGGGCCGGCTGCTGCACCAGGAGCGCCGCCGCACGGCTCTGCTGGATCTGGGCCATCAATTGCGCGAAGCCACCGACGCCCAGATGATCGCCAACCTGGCCTGCGAGGTCCTCGCCTGGCAGTTGGGCGCGTCCCGCGCCGGCTTCGCCGAGGTCGACGCCGCGGGCGCCGAGGCGCTGATCGTCGGCGAATGGGTGGCGGACGGCTTTCCGACCATCGCCGGCTCGCGTCAGAGGCTCGACGACTTCGGCCCGGACATGGTGGCGGACCTGAAGGCCGGGCGGCCGATCGTCATCCGAGATCCCGCCGAGGACCAGCGCACCGAGGCGCCGGACGTGCTGGCGGCCTACAAGGCGCTGCGGATCGGCGCGGCCCTGACCTCACCCCTGGTCAAGGGTCCTCGCGTGGCCGCCTACATCTATGTCTGCCAGGACGTGACGCGCGACTGGACTGCGGACGAGATCGCCTTCGTCACCGACGTCGCCGAACTGATCTGGGCCTCCAGCGAACGCGCCCGCCTCGACCAGGCCCTCAAGCGCGCCGTCGAGACCGAGCGCCTGTTGATCCGCGAGGTCGACCACCGGGCCAAGAACGTGCTGGCCGTGGTCCAGTCCCTGGCCCAGCTGACGCCGTTCCACGACAAGGCGCAGTATGTCGAGGCGCTGTCGGGCCGGATCGGGTCCCTCGCCCGCGCCCACAGCCTGCTGTCGACCACCCGCTGGAGCGGCGTCGACCTGCACGACCTCCTGCGGCTGGAGCTGGACGCCTATCGCTGCGCCGACAGCGCCGAGCAGTTGGTCATCGACGGCCCGCCGGCCCTGATCGACGCCCAGGCCGCCCAGTCCCTGGCCCTGGTGCTGCACGAGCTGGCCACCAACGCCTCCAAGTACGGCGCCCTGGCGCGGCCGGAGGGCCGCCTCTCCGTCAGCTGGAGCTGGGGCCTTGATGGCGCGCTGCATCTGGTCTGGCGCGAGACGGCCGGCGTGCGGGTCGTTCCACCCCAGCGGCGCGGCTTCGGCTCGACCCTGATCGAGAGCGCGGTCAAGCAGGCCGCCGCCCGCGTGGCCCTGGACTGGCGGCCCGAGGGCCTGGAGGTCCGCCTCGACATCCCGACCGGCGCCCAGGCCCGCGCGGCCGAGAGCATCCCGGCCTACCGCCCCGGCCTGACCCTGGACGAGACCCCGCTGCTGCGGAACCAGCGCGTGCTGGTGGTCGAGGACGAGGCCGTGGTGGCCATGGAACTGGCCCGCCTGCTGACCGCCGCCGGCGCCAAGGTGGTCGGCCCGGCCGGCACGATCGAGGAGGCGCTGGACCTGCTGGACGACCAGCCGATCGACCGCGCCCTGCTGGACGTCAATCTGGGCGGCCGCCTGGTCACCCCGGTGGCCGCCGCCCTGGCCCATCGCCGCATCCCGTTCGTTTACCTGACCGGCTACCAGGAGCCCGATGTCGACGACGGCCCCATTCTGAGGAAGCCCGTCGTGACGTCAGCCCTGTTGGGGGCTTTGGCCCGTGGCGCGCCGGCTTCGGTGCAGTAGGCCGCCTCAGTTTCGGACAGTTGCGACCCCAGCCGAGTCTTGTGGCTTGAAATTGCAATTCGTTCTCAAGTAAGGACGAGCCTCCATCGCCAAGGTTCGTCAGTACGCCGTGAAATCCGCCGCCGATCAGCATCGCCGCTCTTTCTGGCTGAAGCAGCTGCATCAGTGGCATTGGATCAGCGCGGCCGTGTCCCTGATCGGCATGCTGCTGTTCGCCATCACCGGCATCACCCTGAACCACGCCGGCCAGATCGAGGCCAAGCCCGTGGTGGTCAGCCGCAAGGCGACCCTGCCGGCCGACCTCCTGGCGCTGCTGGCCAAGGGCCCGGAAGAGGGCAAGCGCCCCCTGCCCGTCCAGCTGGAGCCGTTCCTCGACAAGGCCGTCGGCGCCGACGTCGCGGGCCGCGAGGGCGAGTGGTCGGCCGACGAGGTCTATGTCGCCCTGGCCCGTCCGGGCGGCGACGCCTGGGTCTCGATCGACCGCGAGACCGGCGCTATCGAGCACGAGAAGACCACGCGCGGCGCGGTCAGCCTGCTCAACGACCTGCACAAGGGCCGCAACGCCGGCAAGGCCTGGGGCTGGTTCATCGACATCTTCGCCGCCGCCTGCGTGATCTTCACGATCACCGGCCTGATCCTGCTGCAGTTCCACGCCCGCGCCCGGCCGCTGACCTGGCCGCTGGTCGGCCTGGGCCTGGCCGCGCCCGTCATTCTCGTCATCCTTTTCGTCCACCTCTGAGGCAGACACCGTGAAGCGTTCGATCTCTCTCCTGACTTTCGCCGGCGCGGCTGTCGCTGGCGCCCCGGCCCTGGCCGCTGACCTGAACGTCACCGTCGAGGTGCCGAAGCTGACGGTCGCCGAGTACCACAAGCCCTACGTCTCGATCTGGATCGAGAACCCGGCCGACAGCACCGCCGCCGGCACCCTGGCCGTCTGGTACGACGCCGACTCCAAGGAGGACAAAGGCGTCAAGTGGCTGAAGGACATGCGCCAGTGGTGGCGCAAGGCCGGCCGCGAGATGAGCTTCCCGGCCGACGGCGTCTCGGGCGCCACGCGCGCGCCGGGCCCGCAGAAGGTCGTGTTCTCCGGCGCCAAGGGCGTTTTGAAGGACCTCAAGCCCGGCGCCTACAACCTGGTCGTCGAAGCCGCGCGCGAAGTCGGCGGCCACGAGGCTGTCCGCGTCCCGTTCACCTGGGGCAAGGCCGGCAAGCCCGCCACCGTCAAGGGCGCGTCCGAGCTGGGCGCCGTCACCGTTTCCGTGAAGTGAGAAAAGCCATGACCTTCAAGAAGCGCCTTCTGGCCGCCGCGCTCGGCGTCGCGGCTCTCGCCCTGCCGATGACCGCCTCGGCCCACCGTGGCTGGCTCGTGCCGTCGGCCACCGTTCTGTCGGGCGACGTCTGGGTGACGTTCGACGCGGCCGTGTCCAACGAGCTGTTCTATCCGGACCACAACCCCATGCGCCTGGACGGCGTGGTGGTCACGGCCCCGGACGGCGCGATCGACAAGATCCAGAACGGCGCGACCGGCAAGTACCGCTCGACCTTCGACGTGGCCCTGACCAAGCCGGGCACCTGGAAGATCGGCTCGGCCACCCAGAGCGTGATGGCCAGCTACACCGAGAACGGTGAAGTGAAGCGCTTCCGCGGGAGCCCCGAGGACTTCGCCAAGCAGGTCCCGGCCGGCGCCGCCGACCTGAAGACCATCAAGAGCTTCAACCGCAACGAAGCCTTCGTCACCCGCGACAAGCCGACGACCGAGGTCTTCAAGCCGACCGGCAAGGGTCTCGAACTCGTGCCGATCACCCACCCCAACGACCTGGTCGCCGGCGAGGCCGCCAGCTTCAAGTTCCTGGTCGACGGCAAGCCCGCCTCTGACCTGGAAGTGACGATCGCCGAGGGCGGCTCGCGCTACAGCCCGCGTCCCGACATGAAGGTGAAGACCGGCGCCGACGGCGTCGTGAAGTTCACCCTGCCGGAAGCCGGCATGTACTGGATCAACGCCACGGTCCGCACCGGCGCGACGCCGGGTCGTGGTCCGGGTCCGGGCGGTCCGGGCGGCGCTCCGGGTGGTGCTCCTCCGGCGGGCGGTCCCGGCGGTGGCATGGGCGGCGGCCAGCAAGGTCCGGCCACAGCCCTGACCGGCGACGGCTACAGCGCCAGCTACACCGCCACGCTCGAAGCCCAGCGGCCGTAAGCTAACTCCCTTCCCCCTTGGATGGGGGAAGGGTTGGGGATGGGGG
>NZ_JBWKZF010000064.1:0-5701 GCF_059424195.1 Caulobacter sp. GW456-12-1-14-TSB4 | reverse complement strand
GCCACTCTGGATTGCACCTCTAGGTATGAAAAAACCCTGGCCGCGCGCGGACAGGGTGGATGTTGGAACGGTGTAGGCCTTGGGTGCGGGGACAGGATTTGAACCTGTGACCTTCAGGTTATGAGCCTGACGAGCTACCGGGCTGCTCCACCCCGCGTCAGGGTGTTTTTGAGATTGTGTGGCAGGGTTTTGGACTTGGGGTGTTGATATCCTTTTGGCGGACCTGGCGGCGACCTACTCTCCCGCGCCTTGAGACGAAGTACCATTGGCCCAGGGGGACTTAACGACCGAGTTCGGAATGGGATCGGGTGGGGAACCCCCGGCAAAGCCACCAGGTCAGCGAAAAGGATATCACTCTTTCCCTTCCGGCTTGCGCCGGTTGGGAAGAGGATTGTGAAGAAGACATCAGTGTCTGAAGTAGAGCCATGCTTAGTGCATGGGTTTGACTGAAGAACGATCAAGCCTATCGAGCTATTAGTACCGGTAAGCTCCATGCGTCGCCGCACTTCCACACCCGGCCTATCAACGTGGTGGTCTTCCACGGCTCTCAGCGAGACCTTGTTTTGAGGTTAGTTTCCCGCTTAGATGCTTTCAGCGGTTATCTATTCCACACTTAGCTACCCTGCTGCACAGCTGGCGCCATGACAGGTCCACCAGAGGTGTGTCCATCCCGGTCCTCTCGTACTAGGGACAGATCCTCTCAAGTCTCGTACACCCACGGCAGATAGGGACCAAACTGTCTCACGACGTTCTGAACCCAGCTCACGTACCACTTTAATCGGCGAACAGCCGAACCCTTGGGACCTGCTCCAGCCCCAGGATGTGATGAGCCGACATCGAGGTGCCAAACTTTGCCGTCGATATGGACTCTTGGGCAAAATCAGCCTGTTATCCCTAGAGTACCTTTTATTCGTTGAGCGATGGCCCTTCCACGCAGGACCACCGGATCACTATGGCCGACTTTCGTCTCTGCTCGACTTGTCAGTCTCGCAGTCAGGCGGGCTTATGCCATTGCACTCGACGACCGATTTCCGACCGGTCTGAGCCCACCATCGCGCGCCTCCGTTACACTTTGGGAGGCGACCGCCCCAGTCAAACTGCCCGCCACGCCATGTCCCGGACCCGGATAACGGGCCGCGGTTAGACGTCAACAACAATAAGGGTGGTATTTCAAGGATGGCTCCCCCGAGACTGGCGCCCCGGTTTCATAGCCTCCCACCTATCCTACACATGTTGTTGCTAACGCCAAGGCGAAGCTGCAGTAAAGGTTCATAGGGTCTTTCCGTCTGACCGCGGGAACCCCGCATCTTCACGGGGAATTCAATTTCGCTGAGCCTGTGCTGGAGACAGTGGGGAAGTCGTTACGCCATTCGTGCAGGTCGGAACTTACCCGACAAGGAATTTCGCTACCTTAGGACCGTTATAGTTACGGCCGCCGTTTACCTGGGCTTCAATTCAGAGCTTGCACCCCTCCTTTTAACCTTCAGGCACCGGGCAGGCGTCAGACCCTATACGTCGCCTTGCGGCTTCGCAGAGCCCTGTGTTTTTGATAAACAGTCGCTACCCCCTGGCTTGTGCCACTCTCATCTGGTTGCCCAAAAGAGAGTCACGCTTATCCCGAAGTTACGCGTGCAATTTGCCGAGTTCCTTCAGCACAGTTCTCTCAAGCGCCTTGGTATACTCTACCTGCCCACCTGTGTCGGTTTCGGGTACGGTCTCCGTTGGAGTTATTTCCAGGGACCTGTTCACTGCCGGGAGCAATCCAATAAGCCCCGACAATTTACCAGATCCGTCACTTCCAACTGGTTCAGGAATATTCACCTGATTCCCATCGACTACGCCTTTCGGCCTCGCCTTAGGGGCCGACTAACCCTGCGCAGATTAGCTTTACGCAGGAACCCTTGGGCTTTCGGCGAGAGGGTCTCTCACCCTCTTTATCGCTACTCATGTCAGCATTCTCACTTCCGATACCTCCAGCAAGGCTCACGCCTCACCTTCATCGGCTTACGGAACGCTCCGCTACCGCGTGCTTACGCACACCCATACCTTCGGCGACTGGCTTGAGCCCCGTTACATTTTCCGCGCAGGTTCGCTTGACCAGTGAGCTGTTACGCTTTCTTTAAATGATGGCTGCTTCTAAGCCAACATCCTGGTTGTCAAAGCAAACCCACATCGTTTCCCACTTAGCCAGTACTTGGGGGCCTTAGATGATGGTTAGGGTTGTTTCCCTTTTCACGACGGACGTTAGCACCCGCCGTGTGTCTCCCGGATAGTTCTCTTGGGTATTCGGAGTTTGATTAGAATTGGTACAGCTCGCGCCGCCCGCATCCATTCAGTGCTCTACCCCCCAAGGAATACGTCCGAGGCACTACCTAAATAGTTTTCGCGGAGAACCAGCTATGTCCAGGTTTGATTGGCCTTTCACCCCTATCCACAAGTCATCCGAGAATTTTTCAACATTCACCGGTTCGGACCTCCAGTAAGTGTTACCTTACCTTCATCCTGCTCATGGATAGATCACCTGGTTTCGGGTCGTCATGCGACGTACTTATTCGCCCTATTCAGACTCGCTTTCGCTGCGCCTACACCTAACGGCTTAAGCTTGCACGGCACATGAAGTCGCTGACCCATTATACAAAAGGTACGCCGTCACCACGCTCGGTGGCTCCGACTGCTTGTAGGCTTCCGATTTCAGGATCTGTTTCACTCCCCTTGTCGGGGTGCTTTTCACCTTTCCCTCACGGTACTTGTTCGCTATCGGTCATTGAGGAGTACTTAGGCTTGGAGGGTGGTCCCCCCATGTTCAGACAGGATTTCACGTGTCCCGCCCTACTCGAGTCTGTCGCTATTTGACGCTTACGGGGCTATCACCCACTATGGCTGTGTTTCCCAACACATTCAGCTTTATGTCACGACAGCACTGGCCTGGTCCCGGTTCGCTCGCCACTACTACGGGAGTCTCGGTTGATGTCCTTTCCTCCGGGTACTGAGATGTTTCAGTTCCCCGGGTTTGCTTAATGAACCCTATGTATTCAGGTCATTATACCTCTTCTGATCAACCAATCGCCGCTCCAGCCGAAGCTGAAGCAAAGTTGGGTGACCATAAAGGTGGGTTTCCCCATTCGGAGATAGCCGGATCAAAGGGTGCTCGCGCCTCCCCGGCTCTTATCGCAGCGTGCCACGTCCTTCATCGCCTCTCAATGCCAAGGCATCCGTCAGAAGCCCTTATGCGCTTGATCGTTCTCAGCAAAACCCATGCATAATCGTCTCTTGTCACTCACGTGAGAAGAGATCGAGCATGAGCTCTACCTTTAGTCAGACAATGATGTCTTCTTAAGTCCATCCTTAAACCAGGTCCGTATCCCAGGGGTGAGCTACGGTTGGCGGAGGAACCCTGCCTTCACAATGTCATTTCGCAGCTGGCTCAAAAGCCAGTGCAAACTTGATCATTCCTCGATCGCGATTTCTCAACCTGTCCGATGACAGGGAGAATGGTGGAGCCAGACGGATTCGAACCGACGACATCCTGCTTGCAAAGCAGGCGCTCTACCAACTGAGCTATGGCCCCTCACACTCGGTGTGAGTTGCTTGCCCAGCGGGGAGCTGGTCGGTTGCGGTCCGTATGTGGAAAGAGTGGTAGGCCCGATAAGACTTGAACTTATGACCTCACGCTTATCAAGCGTGCGCTCTAACCAACTGAGCTACGGGCCCATAGGCCGCTCAGATCAAGTCCAGTTAAGGACCCGCTCCAGGGCTCGCGATCGCCTCGATCACCTAACGGCGATCAAGGAGTGGAAAGAGAAACGAAGACGGCGGCGATCCGCTCATTTGTGTGCGTCTAGCGCACTAATTGGAGCCTCAATAGCTTCGTGAGAAGCTGGAGAAGCATCCTTAGAAAGGAGGTGATCCAGCCGCAGGTTCCCCTACGGCTACCTTGTTACGACTTCACCCCAGTCGCTGACCCTACCGTGGTCGCCTGCCTCCTTGCGGTTAGCGCAGCGCCTTCGGGTAAAGCCAACTCCCATGGTGTGACGGGCGGTGTGTACAAGGCCCGGGAACGTATTCACCGCGGCATGCTGATCCGCGATTACTAGCGATTCCAACTTCATGCTCTCGAGTTGCAGAGAACAATCCGAACTGAGACGACTTTTAGGGATTGGCTCCCCCTCGCGGGATTGCAGCCCTCTGTAGTCGCCATTGTAGCACGTGTGTAGCCCACCTTGTAAGGGCCATGAGGACTTGACGTCATCCCCGCCTTCCTCCGGATTAACTCCGGCAGTACGATTAGAGTGCCCAGCCAAACCTGATGGCAACTAATCGCGAGGGTTGCGCTCGTTGCGGGACTTAACCCAACATCTCACGACACGAGCTGACGACAGCCATGCAGCACCTGTGTCCCAGTCCCCGAAGGGAAAGCCAGATCTCTCTGGTGGTCCGGGCATGTCAAAAGGTGGTAAGGTTCTGCGCGTTGCTTCGAATTAAACCACATGCTCCACCGCTTGTGCGGGCCCCCGTCAATTCCTTTGAGTTTTAATCTTGCGACCGTACTCCCCAGGCGGAGTGCTTAATGCGTTAGCTGCGTCACCGACATGCATGCATGCCGACAACTAGCACTCATCGTTTACGGCGTGGACTACCAGGGTATCTAATCCTGTTTGCTCCCCACGCTTTCGAGCCTCAGCGTCAGTAACGGACCAGTATGTCGCCTTCGCCACTGGTGTTCTTCCGAATATCTACGAATTTCACCTCTACACTCGGAGTTCCACATACCTCTTCCGTACTCAAGACTGCCAGTATCAAAGGCAATTCCAAGGTTGAGCCCTGGGCTTTCACCTCTGACTAAACAGTCCGCCTACGCTCCCTTTACGCCCAGTAATTCCGAGCAACGCTAGCCCCCTTCGTATTACCGCGGCTGCTGGCACGAAGTTAGCCGGGGCTTCTTCTCCGGGTACCGTCATTATCGTCCCCGGTGAAAGAATTTTACAATCCTAAGACCTTCATCATTCACGCGGCATGGCTGCGTCAGGCTTTCGCCCATTGCGCAAGATTCCCCACTGCTGCCTCCCGTAGGAGTTTGGGCCGTGTCTCAGTCCCAATGTGGCTGATCATCCTCTCAGACCAGCTAAGGATCGTAGCCTTGGTGGGCCTTTACCCCACCAACTAGCTAATCCTACGCGGGCCGCTCCAATGGCGATAAATCTTTCCCCCGAAGGGCACATCCGGTATTAGCTCAAGTTTCCCTGAGTTGTTCCGAACCAAAGGGCACGTTCCCACGTGTTACTCACCCGTCCGCCACTAATCCCGAAGGATCCGTTCGACTTGCATGTGTTAGGCCTGCCGCCAGCGTTCGCTCTGAGCCAGGATCAAACTCTCAGGTTGAGTTGACATTGACATCAGACTTCCAATCCCGGGGGAAAACCCAGGATCAGGTATCTGGTTTGCATAGTATCTTGACGAGTTCCCATCACACTGCAGCCAACCGAAGCCGGCTGCGGTATAAATGGTGTCTTCAAGAGACCGCATTTGTCAGCGTCGAAGGTAGACCTAAAGTCTACCGCCAGAGCGCCGCCGCCTGCGTTTCTCTTTCCAAATCAACAATGTCAAAGACCCGAGCCGCTTCAGCGGCCCCACCGTTTAGCGCCCGGTGTCGGCGGAGGCGGCTATCTAGCGAACCTCGAATTCCGTGTCAAATCGTTTTTTT
>NZ_JBWKZF010000063.1:0-6041 GCF_059424195.1 Caulobacter sp. GW456-12-1-14-TSB4 | reverse complement strand
GCCGCCGCGCCCCCTCCGCCCAGCCCGGCTGCTCGTAGCCGACGCTGAGGCCGCTCATCAGGCGCAGGATGTCCTCGAAGCCGATGTCCGAACGGATATCGCCAGCGGCCTGGGCGGCTTCGGTCAGGCGGCGCAGGGCCGGCAGGATGGTCGCGCCGGCGCTGGCATAGACGCGCGAGCCCTCGCCCGGATCGGCGCGCAGGGCAGGCGCCACCACACGCTTGGTGGCCATGTAGTCGATCAGCAGGTCCAGCCAGGCGGCCAGAGCCTCGCCGGCGGAGCGATTGGCCATGAAGTCCTCGGCCGCCTGCGCCAGCTGATCCAGCTCCCGGGCATAGACCGCCGCCACCAGCGCCTCGCGGGTGGGGAAGTGGCGGTAGAGCGTGCCGATGCCGACGCCGGCCCGTCGGGCGATGTCCTCCAACGGCGCATCGGCGCTGGTCTCGGCGAAGGCCGTCTTGGCCGTACTCAGCAGCAGGTCGCGGTTTCGCAGGCTGTCGGCGCGGGGCTTTCGCGCGCCCTTCTCGATACGAGTTTCAGATTCTTCGGACATCGATCTTGAAAAACGGAGGATGCCTCCGGATATATAACCGGAGCCTTCCTCCATTTATCCTCCGGATCGGCTCGCACAACAAGGGACGAGAGTCATGAGCAATCAATTCGGCGCCAAATCCACTACCGACGACGTTCTGGCCGGCGTCGACCTCAAGGGCAAGCGCGTGCTGGTCACCGGCGTTTCGGCCGGCCTGGGCGTCGAGACCGCCCGCGCCCTGGCCGCCCACGGCGCCGATGTCGTCGGCGCGGCCCGCGACCTGAGCAAGGCCGAGGGCGCGACCGCCGTCGTGCGTGAAGCGGCCGCCAAGAGCGGTGGTTCGCTGTCGCTGATCGAGCTGGACCTGGCCAGCCTGGCCAGCGTGCGCGCCGCCGCCGACGCCCTGGTCGCCGACGGCCGCGCCTTTGATCTGGTCATCGCCAACGCCGGCGTCATGGCCACGCCCCTGGGCAAGACCGTCGACGGTTTCGAGACCCAGTTCGGCACCAATCACCTGGGCCACTTCACCTTCATCAACCGCATCGCCAGCCTGCTGAAGGCCGGCTCGCGCGTGGTGTCGCTGGCCTCGTCGGGCCACCGCTTCTCGGACGTCAACCTGCAGGACCCGAACTTCGAGACCACCGCCTACACGCCGTTCGAGGCCTATGGCCGCTCCAAGACCGCCAACATCCTGTTCGCCGTCGAGTTCGACCGTCGCCACAAGGACCGCGGCGTCCGCGCCGTGGCCGTGCATCCGGGCGGCATCCAGACCGAGCTGGCCCGCCACCTGGACCCGGCCTTCATCCAGGGCATGATCGACAACCTCAACGCCCAGGCCGCCGCGGCCGGCGCCGACGCCTTCGAGTGGAAGACCATCCCGCAGGGCGCGGCCACCAGCGTCTGGGCCGGCGTCGTCGCTCCGGTCGAGGAAGTCGGCGGCCTCTATTGCGAGGACTGCCACGTCGCCAAGCGCGTCGAGGACGCCTCGGAAGTCCGCGCCGGCGTGCGCGGCTACGCCCTCGACCCCGCCAACGCCCAGGCCCTGTGGGCGCTGAGCGAGAAGCTGGTCGGCGAGACGTTCTAGGCACACGCCGCCAGCGCAAAACGCCCCTCTGTTGGCGGGGTGTTAGTCGCGATCTCCTAAACCGGGCATGGAGTTTACGCAGGAGCGCCCGGATGCGCGTGAAGACCGATATCGGCGCCTTGGTCAGCGGCGGCATCATCGCCGTCGTCCTGACCTTGGTGGCCACGGGCGACGGTTCGCCGCCGAAAGCCGCGCCGGCGGCGCCGGCCGTCGTCATCACGCCGCTGTCGCCTTCGGACCAGATTCCGACCTTCCAGAAGAACCAGTCCGCGGCTTGGGACAACGGCCAGACCGAGGAGGCGGCGCGTCCGGCGCCGCAGCCTTCGCCGACGCCCCGCCAGGCCTCGCCCCAGCCCGTTCCCCAGTCTGCTCCCCAAAGCGACATCCGACTGGACGCCTATGTGCTGCAAGGCTTGCGCGGCGCGCTGGTCTACGTGCTGGCTGTTCGTCGGACTGCATCTGGCTCTGCGTCGAGGCGGTCTGGCCCAGCGCTGGTCCTATGCCGGGGCTGGCGCCCTGGCGGCCCTGGCGGCGGTCTCGCTGGCCACCCCCGGCGTCGCCTGGGGCCAGATGGTCGCGCGCGGCAACCTGTCGTTCTTCCTGGGCGTGATCGGCGTCGCCGGCGCGATCATGGGCTTCCTCTATCGCTGGCGCGCCGGTCTGGAAGGCGAGGGCGATGATCCCGCCCGCCTGCAGGAGATGGTCGCCGCCCGCCGCGCCGCTGGTGAAGCCGGGGGCGCCGAAACCGGGGCCGCCGACGACGTGCTGGTCGACACCGGCGAGGCCGAATACTTCTCGGGTCCGCTGCAGGTGCGGACCTCGCTGCCCATCGCCTTCGTCGCGGCCCTCCTGTCGACCGGGATCTTCACCGTGATCGTGATGGTGGTCGGCGCCTATTCCGACCTGATGGTGAACGTCCACGAGGGCACGGCCCTGCCGATCCTCGAGCAGCTCTCCATATCGTTCAGCGGCCAGCTCTTGACCCTGGTGCTGTGCCAGACGGCGGTGGTTCCGTTCACCGTGCTCGTCCTGGTCGCCCACGCGGCCGCCCGGGGCTTGGGCAAGACCTCCACCGCCGCCTATGCCGGGCTGGGCGCGGCGACGCCGCCCATTGTCGGCTTGGTGGGCTTCGTCGTCGGCTTCATGTTGGGCCTGGCGGCCGTGATCCCCATGGCCCTGGCCATGGTGCTGTATCGCAGCATGGCGGGCCTGGAGCCCAAGCCCGTCAAGGAAGACATCATCCTGAACGACCGCCGCAACCTGGTCGGCGCGGACCATGCGCGCCGCCAGTTCGGCCGCCTGATCAAGGGGTGATCGTCACCTTCGCCGCCACCCCCGCCGGCTGGGCTAGACCCGGCCGGCTCACGGGCTGGCCGCCGCCGATCCAGAGGTCGGCGGCGCCCGGCTTGATCGCGCGTTTGCCCTCGGCGTCCACCGTGGCGAAGGCCGCCGGGTCCAAGGTGAAGTCCAGCTTGCGGGTTTCGCCGGTCTTCAAGGTCACCCGCTGGAAGCCCTTCAGCGCCCGGATCGGCGCGCCGGCCTGGCCGGCGCGCGAGACGTAGAGCTGGGCCACCTCGTCGCCGTCGCGGCCGCCGGTGTTGGTGACCTCGACCGAGACCTTCAGCGACTGGCCGGCCTTCAGCTTCGCCGCGCTCAGCACCGGCTTGCCGTACTTGAACGTCGTGTACGAGAGGCCGTAGCCGAACGGATAGAGCGCCTCGCCGCCGAAATAGCGGTAGGTGCGGCCGGCCATGGTGTAGTCCTTGAAGGCCGGCAGCTGGTCGGCGGAGCGGTAGAAGGTCACCGGCAGGCGGCCGGCCGGGCTGAAATCGCCGGCCAGCAGGCCCGCTACCGCCTTGCCGCCTTCGCCGCCCGGATACCAGGCCTCGATTATGGCCGGCACGGTCTTGTCGGCCCGGTTCACGCTCATCGCCGAGCCGTTGACCAGCACCAGCACCACGGGCTTGCCGGTGGCCTGCAGGCCTTCGAGCAGCGTCTCCTGCGGGGCGGGCAAATCCAGGCTGGTGCGGTCGCCGCCCGCGAAACCCGGAGCCTTGACCGGCATCTCCTCGCCCTCGACCCGGGCCGACAGGCCGCCGACGAAGACCACCAGGTCGGCGCTCTTGGCCGCCGCGATGGCGGTGTCGTGGTTGTCCGAAGGCTGGCTCCAGGTCAGGCGCTGCTCGCCGCGATCACCGTCCTGGCGAGCCTCGATGACGATGGCGTGGACCTTGCCGGCGGTGAGCTGCACGGTCTGGGCCTGGGCCGGATCGACGCCGGTGTCCCAGGCGTCGGCCACGACCTTGCCGTCGACCAACACCCGCCAGCCGCGCTCGCCGGTCATGGCGAAGCTGTGCGGCCCGCTGTCCTTGGGCGTGACGAAACCGCTCCAGCGGATCGAGGTCTGGCGGGGTGCGCGGGCCGGCCGGCCCCAGCTGAACCCGGCGTTGGCCTCTGTGCGCGCTGTCGGGGCGCCGGCGAAGTCGAGACCGGCATATTCCTCGACCTTCAGGCCCTTGGTCGCGCAGGCGGCGTCCTGGCAGAAGATCGCGTCCGGCGTCGGCTCGCTGGGCGGACCGATCAGGCCCGTGCCCTGGACGTAGGTGACCTTGGCGTCCGGGAAGCGGGCGCGGATCCCGGCCAGCACGGTGATCGGCTTGGACGGCGTGCCGTTGTAGTTGCCCACGAGCGCATCGACGCTGTCGGCGTTCGGCCCGATCACGGCAATCGACTTCGGCGCGGCCTTCAGCGGCAGCAGGCCGTCGTTCTTCAGCAGCACCATGGCGTTCTGTGCGGCCTTCAGCGCCAGGGCCCGGTGGGCGGGGGTGTCGTTGTCGGCGGCGGTGATCTTGCCGTACGGCCCGGTCCCGGCCGGATCGAACAAACCGAGGCGCATGCGGGCCTCGAACAGCCTCCGCATGGCCACATCGACCTCGGCCTCGGTGACCAGCCCCGTGCGCACCGCCTCGACGATGGCCGGCGCCTCGACGCCGTTGGCCCCGCCGAAGTCGCAGAGCAGGTCGGTGCCGGCCTTCAGGCTGACCGCGAAGGCCTCGGCCGGCGTCTTCCGATAGGCATGCGAGGTCGGCAGGTAGACGTCGGCGATGGCCGCGCAGTCCGAGACCACGTGGCCGTCGAACTTCCAGGTTCCGCGCAGGCGGTCCTTCAGCAACTCGTCGCTGGCGCAGGCCGGCTGGCCGTCGATGGCGTTGTAGGCGCACATCACCGCTTGCGCCTTGGCCTTGGTGATCAGCGCCTCGAAGGCCGGCAGGTAGGTGTCCTCCAGGTCGTGGCGCGAAGGGTGGATGTCGTCGCGATGGCGGTCGGCCTCGGGGCCGCTGTGGACGGCGAAGTGCTTGGCCGTCGCCAGGGTCTTGAGGTGGTTGAGGTCAGGCCCCTGCAGGCCCTCGACGAAGGCCGAGCCCATCGTCGCGGTCAGGAACGGATCCTCGCCCCAGGTCTCCTGGCCTCGGCCCCAGCGCGGGTCGCGGAAGATGTTGATGTTGGGCGACCAGACCGTCAGGCCGCGATACTGCGCCGTCGAGCCGTCCGGGCCGACCTTCTCCAGATACTTGGCGCGGAATTCGGTGGCGATGGTGTCGGCGACGTTGTGGATGAACGGCGCGTCCCAGGTGGCGGCCATGCCGATCGCCTGCGGGAACACCGTGGCCTCACCGGCCCGCGCCACCCCGTGCAGGCCCTCGTTCCACCAGTTGTAGGCCGGGACCGACAGGCGGGGGATGGCCGGCGCGGCGTGGCGCAGCTGGCCAGCCTTTTCCTCCAGCGTCATGCGGCCGACGAGATCGGCGGCGCGTTGGGCGGCGGGGAGCTTGGGGTCCTGGTAGGGCAGGGACTGGGCGGACGCGGCTGACGCCAGGGCGAGCGCGATCAGCGACGGCGCGATGGTCTTGAGCATGGTCGTCTTCTCCCCGCGTTCCGGTTTTGGCGCCGGTGTCCGCGCGGGGAAGCTAGCAGATAAGGTAGCGGTAACAAGAGTGGTGAGGCGGCTACCGCCGCTTCAGCTTCTTCAGCGCCGCCTGCATGGCCAGGGCCTGGGCGGCGGGTGGCTTGCCCGCATCATGCGCCTGCTGGCGCGCGGCTTCGGCGATCAGCGGCGCTGTGGCGGCGTCCAGGCGGTCGAAGGCCTCATGGATCGCGGCCGGCAGGTGGCGCGGCTTGGCTTCAGGAGTCTTGGGCTGGGGGACCATGGTCGCGATCTTGCGGGCGTCGGCGGCCAGTTGGCCGCAGAGCCGAGCCTTTGCGCGGGCCTGGACGATGACGACGGGGTCCTCGCTGCTCTCGGCCAGCGCCCAGGCCGCGTCGAGGGCGGCCATCAACTTGGCCTGGACTTGCGCGCACCAGGCGCTGGGCGTGAGGGACTGGCTCATGGGGGGTGAGCATGGGCCGGTGTGGAGGGGCGGGGAC
>NZ_JBWKZF010000062.1:0-6610 GCF_059424195.1 Caulobacter sp. GW456-12-1-14-TSB4 | reverse complement strand
CGCGGGCGGGGCCGGCGGCGGCGGGACCTGGGCCAGGGCCGCGCCGGCGAGAAGGGTCGTGACGGCGCCCGCGAGCGCCAGGCGGGTAAGCATTTTACGCATGGTTGTGAGCTCCCTGTCGTAATGATGACGGGAGCTTGGCCATCGGCTTATGGCGCGAAAATGTCCGAGTTCATGAACAATGTTCAATGTTTGTCGAACTCCGGAAAAGGTTCCGTGCTTGCGCTGAAGCTGGCGCGCGTTATGTCAGCTGCCAGTTCCGGGATCGCTGCGATCTAGAGGACGCCGGCTTGCCCGCGCGTCCGCGTCGGGCCGTCGCCGTCTGGAGCCTCGCATGAAATCGATCGCCTTTGTCGCCCTGGCGCTCGCGGGGATCTGCTGGGGCCTGGGCTTCCCGACCGGCAAGCTGATCCTGACGGAGATGAGCTCGGCCCATATGGTGCTGCTGCGGTTCGCCGTCGCCGCCCTGGCCGCCGCGCCGTTCGCCCTGCGCGATCCCGAGGTTCGGGCGCTGTTCAAGTCGCCGGTCGTGCTGCTGGCGGGCGTGCTGTACGGCGTGGCCTTCATGGTCCAGTTCGAGGGCCTGGCGCACGTGTCGGTGACGGTCGCGGCCTTGCTGGTCGGCGCGATGCCGGCCCTGATCGCGGTCAGCGCCAAGCTGCTCGGCGAGAAGGTCTCGAGGATGTCGTGGGCCGGCGTGGCGGCGGCGACCCTGGGCGCGGCCCTGATCGCCGGCAAGCCGGACGGCGCCAGCTCGCCGCTGGGCGTGGCCCTGTCGTTGGGCGCGCTGCTGCTGTTCCTGGCCTGGCTCTTGACCCTGCGCCGCGCGCCGAAGGCCCCGAACGCCATGGCCATCCCGGCGGTGTCGATCATCATCGCGGCCGCGACCGTCCTGCCGATCGCCTTTGTCATGCACGGCGCGCCGAAGCTGGCCTTGAGCGCGCCGGTCTGGACCGCGATCGTCGCCCAGGGCGTGCTGGCGACCTTGCTGGCCACCGCCGCCTGGCAATATGGCGCGGCCCGGGTCGGAGCCGCCAGCGCCGGGGTGTTCATCAATATCGAGCCGCTAATCGGCGCCTGCTGCGGCGTGCTGCTGTTCGGCGACCACCTGACCGCGGCCCTGTTCGCCGGCGGCCTGCTGATCATTGGCGGCTCGCTGACCGTGGTGCTGGGCGAGAAGAAGGCGGCGCTGGGCGACGTCCAGGCGACGGTGGCGCCGACTCCCTAGTCCAGCGCGTTCCGGCACGCCGCGCCCATGGCCAGCGGCGACAGGGCCACCGCGCCGACGCAATAGGCCAGCAGCAGGAAGAGGCCGCCCGTCCACGGCAGGCCGGCTGCATAGCCGTCCAGCGCTCCGGCCCCGAAGATCACCGGCGGGGCGAACAGTGGCAGGACGATCACCGCCACCAACAAGCCGCCGCGCTTGCTGCCCAAAGCCAACGCCGCGCCGAGGCCGCCCAGAAACGCGAAGGCCAGGCCCCCGGCCAGGGCGCACAGCACCAGCAGCGGCATGACCTTGAGGTCCGCGCCCAGCATCAAGGCCGCGACCGGAGCGGCCAGCGCCAGGGGCGCGCCGGTGGCCAGCCATTGGGCCAGGCACTTGGCGACCGCCACGGCCTCCAGCGGCGCGGGGCCCAGGGCCAGCAGGTCCAGGGCGCCGTCCTCGTAGTCACGCTCGAACAGCCGCTCCAGCGACAGCAGGGCCGCAAGCGCCAGGGCCAGCCAGGCGATGCCGGGCGCGATGGCAGCCAGCCGCTCGGGCGCGCGGCCCGAGGCCATCGGCAGCAGCACGACGACGCAGGCGTAGAAGGTCAGGGCCAGCAGCGGCCCACCGCCCTTGCCCCAGGCCAGGGCCAGTTCCCGTCGCAGGAGGACGCCGAACGCCTTCATGCGCCCACCTCGACCTGGCGGTTCGGGACCGGCAGCGGATCGTGCACCGAGGCCAGGATCATGCCGCCAGCGGCGAGATGCTCGGCCATCACCGTCCCGAACGCCGCGCGTTGGCCGGCGTCCAGCGGGGCCATCGGCTCGTCCAGCAGCCACAGCGACCGGGGGCTGGCGACCAGCCGCGCCAGGGCCAGGCGCCGGCGCTGGCCGGCCGACAGGCGGCGGACCTCCAGATCCAGCAGGCGATTGAGGTCGAAGCGTTTGGCCGCCGCGCGGGCGCCGTCCTCGGTCCCGCCGGTCCACAGGGTCTGGAAGCGCAGCTCCTCCCAGGCGGTGCGGCTGGATTTCAGGCCGTCCTGGTGGCCCAGCAGGTGCAGGTGCTCGGCCCGCGCCGTGTCGGCCTCGATCGGTCCGACTTCACCCTCGAAAGCGACCGTCCCCTCGACGGGGCGCAGCAGGCCGGCGACGGCGCGCAGCAGGCTGGTTTTCCCCGCCCCGTTGCGTCCGACCAGCGTCGCGGCCTGACCGGCCTCAAGCGTCAGATCCAGCTGCGAAAACAGCCTTCGCTCGCCGCGCGAAATCGCCAGATCCTTAATGAGAACAACTCTCAACATGCCAAGACCCCGCGCGCGACATGGACGTTGGACTGAGGTGGCGCTAAGAAGCGCGCGGTCGTCCCCCTCCAGTCGTTTTGGGTGGTACGCGGCGCGGAGGCGGAACCTGTGTGTCCCTTCCGATCAGCGCGTGATCCCGGGAGCGGTTTTCGGGCGGCCGTGGACAGAGAAGGATCCTTGAGAATGGCGTCTGTTGACAGCCTGAAAGCCCGCCGCGAGCTTAAAGTCGGCAACAAGTCCTACGTCTATTACAGCCTTCGCGCCGCCGAGGAAGCCGGTCTGACCGGAACTTCGTCGCTGCCGGTGTCGATGAAGGTGCTGCTGGAGAACCTGCTCCGCAACGAAGACAGCGTCTCGGTGTCGGAAGACGACCTGAAGGCCGTCGCCAACTGGCTGCAGAACAAGGGCTCGGTCGAGCACGAGATCAGCTTCCGCCCGGCCCGCGTGCTGATGCAGGACTTCACCGGCGTTCCCGCCGTCGTCGACCTGGCCGCCATGCGCGATGCCATGGTCGCCCTGGGCGCCAACCCGGCCAAGATCAACCCGCTGAACCCGGTCGATCTCGTGATCGACCACTCGGTCATGGTCGACAACTTCGGCAACCCGAAGGCCTATGACGACAACGTCAAGCGCGAGTACGAGCGCAACATCGAGCGCTACCGCTTCCTGCGCTGGGGTTCGTCGGCGTTCAACAACTTCCGCGTTGTCCCGCCCGGCACCGGCATCTGCCACCAGGTGAACCTGGAATACCTGGCCCAGACCGTCTGGACCAACGAAGTCGACGGCGCCGAAGTCGCCTATCCCGACACCGTCGTCGGCACCGACAGCCACACGACCATGGTCAACGGCCTGGCCGTCCTGGGCTGGGGCGTGGGCGGCATCGAGGCTGAAGCCGCGATGCTGGGCCAGCCGATCCCGATGCTGATCCCGGAAGTCATCGGCTTCAAGCTGACCGGCGCCATGCCGGAAGGCGCGACCGCGACCGACCTGGTGCTGACCGTCACCCAGATGCTGCGCAAGAAGGGCGTGGTCGGCAAGTTCGTCGAATTCTACGGCGAAGCCCTGGCCGGCCTGACCCTGGAAGACCAGGCGACCATCGCCAACATGGCTCCGGAATACGGCGCCACTTGCGGCTTCTTCCCGATCTCGGCCTCGACCATCGCCTATCTGAAGGGCACCGGCCGCACCGCCGAACGCGTCGCCCTGGTCGAAGCCTACGCCAAGGAACAGGGTCTGTGGTGGGAGCCCGGCGTCGCCGAGCCGACCTTCACCGACACCCTGGAACTGGACCTGTCGACCGTCCAGCCGTCGCTGGCCGGCCCCAAGCGCCCGCAGGACCGCGTCCTGCTGGCCGACGCCTCGGTCAAGTTCGCCGAGTCGCTGGCCGGTGAGTTCGGCAAGGGCGAACAGCCCGACCTGCGCGCCCCGGTCGAAGGCGAGAACTTCGACGTCGGTCACGGCGACGTGGTCATCGCCGCCATCACCTCGTGCACCAACACGTCGAACCCGAGCGTCCTGATCGCCGCCGGCCTGCTGGCCAAGAACGCGGTGGCCAAGGGCCTGAAGGTCAAGCCGTGGGTGAAGACCTCGCTGGCCCCCGGCTCGCAAGTCGTCACCGACTATCTGGCCAAGGCCGGCCTGACCAAGCACCTCGACGCCCTGGGCTTCAACCTGGTCGGCTACGGCTGCACCACCTGCATCGGCAATTCGGGCCCGCTGCCGGAAGCCATCAGCAAGACGATCAACGACGCCGACCTGGTGGCGTGCTCGGTGCTGTCGGGCAACCGCAACTTCGAAGGCCGCGTGAACCCGGACGTCCGCGCCAACTACCTGGCCTCGCCGCCGCTGGTGGTGGCCTACGCCCTGGCCGGCTCTCTGAAGATCGACCTGGCCACCCAGCCGATCGGTCAGGACAAGAAGGGCAACGACGTCTTCCTGAAGGACATCTGGCCTTCGAACGAAGACATCGCGACCCTGCAGCGCAAGGCCATCAACGAGAAGATGTTCGCCACCCGTTACGGCGACGTCTTCAAGGGCGACAAGAACTGGCAGGGCATCAAGACCACGGGCGGCCAGACCTACGCCTGGGAAGGCGACTCGACCTACGTCCAGAACCCGCCGTACTTCCCCAATATGTCGATGACCCCGACCCCGGTCACCGACATCGTGGAAGCCCGCGTCCTGGCCGTGTTCGGCGACTCGATCACCACCGACCACATCAGCCCGGCCGGTTCGATCAAGACGAGCAGCCCGGCCGGTCAGTACCTGATCGACCAAGGCGTGCAGCCGGTGGACTTCAACGGCTACGGCGCCCGCCGCGGCAACCACCAGGTGATGATGCGCGGCACGTTCGCCAACATCCGCATCCGCAACAAGATCACGCCGGACATCGAAGGCGGCGTGACCAAGCACTTCCCGACCGGTGAAGTGATGTCGATCTACGACGCGGCCATGAAGTACCAGGCCGAAGGCCGTCCGGCGGTCGTGTTCGGCGGCAAGGAATACGGCACCGGCTCGTCGCGTGACTGGGCCGCCAAGGGCACCAAGCTCCTGGGCGTCCGCGCGGTGATCTGCGAAAGCTTCGAGCGCATCCACCGCTCGAACCTGGTCGGCATGGGCGTGCTGCCGCTGCAGTTCGTCCAGGACGGCTGGCAGAAGCTGGAGCTGACCGGCGAGGAGATCGTCTCGATCCGTGGTCTGACCGATCTGGCGCCGCGCAAGCAGCTGATCGTCGAGCTTTACCGCCCGACCGACGGCCGCATCGCCCGCTTCCCGGTCCGTTGCCGCATCGATACGCCGACCGAGCTGGAGTACTTCAAGAACGGCGGCGTCCTGAACTACGTGCTGCGCAACCTGGCCAAGTCGGCCAGCTAAGCGAGGCGCGCTCAGGCGCACTGAAAAAGGCGGCCGGTCCCCTCGGGGGCCGGCCGTTTTTCGTTCGGGACGACCCTGACAACGGTGTCTCCACCTTTTCTCCCATGGACCGGCGCTATTCACGGCCTCGTGAACGGCTATCCGGGGCGTTCTTGGCTTAAGTGACCCCGCAATGCGTAAGGCCGTCCTCCCTCTGCTCGCCGCCCCCTTGTTGGCTTTGGCCCTGTCCGGGGTCTTTGTTCCTGCCGCCTGGGCCGAGAAGGCTCCGGTGGTGGTCGAGCTGTTCACCGCCCAGGGCTGCTCGTCCTGCGGCAAGGCCAACCAGCTGGCGGCCGACCTGTCCAAGCAGGACGGGGTCCTGGCCCTGACCTATTCGGTCGATTACTGGGACTATCTCGGCTGGAAGGACACCTTCGCCAAGCCGACCTTCGCCGAGCGTCAGCGCGCCTACGCCAAGAAATTCGCCCTGCGCGACGTGCCCACGCCGCAGATGGTGGTCGGCGGCAAGGTGCAGGCCTCCGGGACCAAGGCCGAGGCGGTCGAGGACCTGGTCAAGACCGCCAAGCGCACGCCGCTGAACGCTCCGGATATGCAGTTCGTCGGCAAGGCCCGTGTCGCGGTCGGCTCTGGCCCGTCGCCGCGCGGCGGGGCCGAGGTCTGGCTGGTCCGCTACGACCCGCGCGAACAGGACATCGCCATCAAGCGCGGCGACAACAAGGGCCAGACCCTGGTCCACCGCAACGTCGTGCGCGAGCTGACCAAGCTGGGCCCCTGGGCCGGCCGGCCCAAGCTCTATCGCCTGCCGACCATGGCCGACGACGGGCTGGAGAGCGTGATCCTGGTGCAGGGCGCCAAGGGCGGCCGCATCCTGGGCGTGCTCGAAACCACAAGCCCTGACCGCTGAGCGCCCGCTGGGCGCCGGACAAAAGAAAACCCGCGTGACCGGAGGGGATGGGTCACGCGGGTTCCTTTTGCATGTCGACGAGAAGCGTCTCGTGACCGGGCGGGCTGGGGGGGCTGGACAGGAACCCGGTCCGCTCTTCGTCGACACTGTCTTTATCGCCGCCCAAACGGGCGAGGGATGGACCAAACAAAGGTCCTTTCTGGGCGCCGCGTGTCAGCTCTGAGACCTAAATCCACGCGCAAAAAAGCCCGCGTGGTGGGGGAAGTCCACGCGGGCTCATTTGGGGGAGGGGATATAGAGTTTGTCGGCTGACCGGCCCGCGATCTGGGAG
>NZ_JBWKZF010000061.1:0-9065 GCF_059424195.1 Caulobacter sp. GW456-12-1-14-TSB4 | reverse complement strand
AACCCTCCCCCATCAAGGGGGAGGGCTCAAACCGTGGCCGCCGCCTTCTCCGCCGCCGCCCTGCGCTCCGGCATCCCCTTGCCGTAGATCGCGCTGACCCGCGCCAGCACCCCCTCCGGCGCCGTCTCCGGCCGCCCGGCGTCGAACGGCGGGGCGGGCGCGTATTCCACCGCCAGCTGGATGCTCTGGGCCATCTCCTCGCCGGCCAGCTCGGCCACCATGGTCAGGGCGAAGTCGATCCCCGCCGTCACCCCGCCGCCGGTGATGTAACGCCCATCCCGCGCCACCCGCGCCGGATCGGGGATCGCCCCGAACAGCGCCAGCTGGTCCCGCCACGCCCAGTGACACGCCGCCCGCCTGCCCTTCAGCAGCCCCGCCGCGCCCAGCACCAGCGAGCCGGTGCAGACCGAGGTCACGTACCGGGCCCCATCCGCCAGCCGCCGGATCTCGGCGATGAAATCCATGTCGCCCATCGCCTGCGTCGTCCCGAACCCGCCGGGCACCAGCAGCACGTCGCAGGCCTCGATATCCGACAGCTTCGGCAGCCGCGCGAAGACCAGCCCGTCGGCCTCGATCTCGCCGCCGGCCAGGCTGGCCACGGTCACCTTGGCGCCGGGCAGGCGGCACAGCACCTGGTGCGGGCCGGTGAAGTCCAGGTGGGTCACGCCCGGGAACAGGGCGATCACGATTTGTAGGGACTGGGTCATCGAGGTGGTCTCCGTCACGATTGCGGAGAGAACATCGTTCAGCTAGCGTCTGTCAGAAATGACATAGTTCCCACGGAAACAGCCAAGGGTTTCTGGCATGCCCCGCGCGATCGGCTTCCTCGTCTATCCCGGCTTCCAGCTGCTGGACGCCACCGGCCCCATCGCGGCCTTCGAGATCGCCGGGCGGTTCTCGCCGGGGGCCTACAGCCTGCATTTCCTCTCCCTGCGCGGCGAGCCGACGCCCAGCTCGTCCGGCGTGACCATCCAGACCACCGCCCTGGCCGACGCGCCGCGCCTCGACACCCTGCTGATCTCCGGCGGAGACGGGGTGAAGGTCCCGGCCACCTGCCCCGAGACCCTGGCCTTCGTCCGCGCCGCCGCCCGCGACTGCCGCCGCGTGGCCTCGGTGTGCTCGGGGACCTACGTCCTGGCCGAGGCCGGCCTGCTGGAAGGCAAGCGCGCCACCACCCACTGGAGCCGGACGAAGGACTTCCAGCGCCGCTATCCCGGCGTGAAGCTGGAGCCCGACCGCATCTGGATCCAGGACGGCGCGGTGTGGAGCTCGGCGGGCATCACCGCTGGCATCGACCTGTCCCTCGCTTTGATCGGCGCCGACGAGGGCGAGGCCATCGCCCGCCGCACGGCCCAGCAGCTGGTGGTCTATCACCACCGCCCGGGCGGGCAGTCGCAGTTCTCGGCCCTGATCGACCTGCGGCCCGGCCGGTTCGACGCCCTGCTCTCCTGGGCTCGCCAGAACCTGGCGGAGAGCCTCAGCGTCGAGCAACTGGCCGACCGCGCCGCCATGAGTCCACGCAACTTCGCCCGCCTGTTCGCTCAGGAGACCGGCGTCACCCCCGCCAAGGCCGTCGAGCGCCTGCGGGTCGAGGCCGCCCGCGCCCTGCTGGACAGCCAGCCGCTGCAGGTCGAGGACGTGGCGCTGGAGACGGGCTTTGGCGATAGCGAGCGGATGCGCCGGGCCTTCATCCGCGCCTTCGGCCAGCCGCCCCAGGCGCTGCGGCGCTCGGCGAAGGTTGCCACCTAATCTCTTATGAAGGCTACAGAGCCGAAACAGGCCCGCAACATTGCGCGCGGACGGTGCCCGCGTCGGGGGACATCACTGTTCTAAGAACCTGGAGCACCACATGACCGTCGCGAAGATGCTGGGCGTCACCACCCTGGCCGTCGCCAGCCTCGCCCTGGCTATCCCCACCGCCGTCACCGCCGCCCCGCACCACCGCCCGCACAAGGTGAAGGTCTGCAAGTGGGAGCGTCACCACGGCCACAAGGTTCGGGCCTGCCACTGGGTCACCCGCCGCTAGGGCTTGATCACAGCGCGGCCGTACAATCGGACATCGCCTCGCAACATCGTGGCCGTATCGTGCGTTTCGGGATCGAGGGACTATTCGATCTTGGAGCACAATATGCGCGTCGCGAAACTGCTGGGCCTTTCCGCCCTGGCGGCCGCCACCCTGGCCCTGTCCGTCCCGGCGACGGCGGGGGCCCACGACCGGTACGATCGTCACGACCGTTACGAGCGCCATCACGATCGCGGCCGTTACGAGCGCGTCCGCTACGACCGCGGTCGCCACTATCGTCCCCACAAGGTGCGGGTCTGCCACCGCGAGTGGCGTCACCATCACCGGGTGAACGTCTGCCGCTACGTCTGGCGGTAAATCTAAGCGTTGAGTTCCCAGAACTTGTCATCCCGGAAGCCTCGCAGAGGCTGTCCGGGACCCAGGGGCAACCGCATTGCGCCGGCCCCTGGGCCCCGGCTCTCCACTTCGCTACGGCCGGGATGACAAGAAGATTTGCGGCTTAGGCCGCCGCCGCGTCGCTGGCCAACAGGAACGGCGACACCACCGCCAAAGCCCGCTCGACCCAGGCCTCCTTCTCGCCCACCGGCGCGACGTAGCGCACCACCTCCTCCGCGTCGGCCACACCGGCCGCGCGGGCGATCATCCACGCCGCCAGATATTGCGAGGACAGGCAGCCGCCGGCCGTGGCGACATTCCCATGCGCCACGAAGGGCGCGTCCAGCACCTTGACCCCCGCCTCGATTACCCAGGGCTTGGTGGTCAGGTCCGTGCAGGCCGGCAAGTCGCCGATCAGACCCAGCTTGGCCAGCATCAGCGTGCCCGAGCACTGGGCCCCGATCAGTTGCCGCGTCGGGTCCAGCTGGATACGGCTCAGCAGGTCAGCGTCGGCCGCCACCTCGCGCGTCCTGATCCCGCTGCCGATCAGCACCGCGTCGGCCTCGGTTGCGAACTCCAGCGGCTGCTGGCGGTGGACCACCACGCCGTTCATCGAGGTCACGGTCTCGGTCGGGCTGGTGATATGCGCCTTCCAACCCTTGGCCTTCATGCGGCTCAACATCGCCGCGGCGATGAACGAGTCCAGCTCGTTGAAGCCGTCGAAGGTCAGCACCGCGATCTGCATGGGAGGTCTCCGCCGCTTGGCCAGGACCTCGGATCGGTCCAGGCTGGCGACATGCTGTACCTCGTGATCAAGGCCGCCGTCTCGGGCGTCATCGTCGCTGCCGTGTCGGAGATCGCCAAGCGCTATCCGGGCCTGGGCGGCCTGGTGGCGTCGCTGCCGCTGGTCTCGGTGCTGGGCATGATCTGGCTGTGGCGCGACACCCACGACCCGGCGCGGATGGCGGCCCACGCCAGCGGCACGTTCTGGTTCGTGCTGCCGTCGCTGCCGATGTTCCTGCTGATCCCAGCGCTGCTGAAGCGCGGCGCGCCGTTCTGGGCGGCGCTGGTCGCCGGCTGCGCGCTGACCATGGCGCTGTATGCGGCGATGGTGTGGATGGGACCGAAGGTGGGGCTGAAGCTTTAGACGCGGAGCCTAACGCCCCGCCCGCAGCCGCGCCACCTCGTCCTGCAGCGCCTCCAGCCGGGCGGCGTGGTCGCGGCACAGGATCATCAGTTCCTCGGCGCGCAGGGCGTCCAGCTTGTCGATGACCCGCATGATCTCCAGCTCGGCCCGCAGGTTGACGGCGTAGTCGTGCTCGGCGGTCAGCCGGTCCTTCGCCGCCTGGCGGTTCTGGCTCATCATGATCACCGGCGCCTGGATGGCCGCCAGCGTCGAGAGCAGCAGGTTGAGGAAGATGAACGGATAGGGGTCGAAGGCGTGCTTGAACGGGGTGAGCAGCAGGTTGCCGCCCATCCACAGGACCAGCGCCAGGCCAAAGCCGCCGATGAAGCCCCACGAGCCGCCGATCGCCGCCACCCGGTCGGCCAGGCGCGTCCAGAAGGTCGAGTCCTCGTCCTCGTCGGGCTGCTCGGACGGCTCCTCGTGCAGGATGCGGTCGATGACCCGCCGCTGCACCTCGGCCAGCTCGGCATAGGGCTGGTTCAGCAGCTCGCGGGACAGCTGGTCGAGACGTTCCAGGGACATGGCGGACTCACGCGGAAGGGAAGCCGGATCATCGGCGTGCGCGGCCAAGCCTGGCAAGTCATGACAAGGTCGCGATTGACAGCGACATGTCGGCAAGGCGACCGTCCGCATGTCGGGTGGGGCCGATGACCTTTCGATCTTTGTTCAAGGAGAAAGCCGATGGCCCATAAGTTCGTGATCAAGAAGAACAAGGCGGGCGAGTTCGTCGCCTACTTCGTCTACAACAGCGAGAACATCTTCTGGACCGAAGGCTATTCGTCCAAGGCCTCGGCCAAGAACGCCATCGAGTCGATCCTGAAGAACGGCCCTGGGGCCGAGATCGACGACCAGACCGTCGAGGGATGACCTCGGCTCTCCTCCCCCTTCATGGGGGAGGTGGCGCGCCGCGAAGCGCGGCGTGACGGAGGGGGCTGGTGCGGCCCAATTGGCGCTGCGGCTGGCCCCCTCCACCGCCGTTCGGCGGTCCCCCTCCCCCAAGAGGGGGAGGAGAAATCCACGGCTTGACCGCTCGGGCTCTGCGGGTCTCTGATCATTGATAACAATGATACGGGAGGAGCCGCGCATGCCTGCCAACGGCCGGAAATCGATCTTCATCACCGGGGCCGCCAGCGGCATCGGCCTGGCCTGCGCCAAGCGGTTCGCGAGCGCCGGCTGGTTCGTCGGCCTTTCCGACATCGACAAGGCCGGACTGTCAGCCGCGCTCCAGGCGATCGGCCCCGATAACGGCTCGATCCACCCGCTGGACGTCCGCGACCGGGAGGCCTGGGCGAATGCTCTCGGTGAATTCGGCAAGGAGACCGGCGGCAAGGCCGATGTCCTGCTGAACAACGCCGGCGTCGCTCGGTTCGGGGTGCTGGAGGATCTCTCCGACGCCGACTGCGACATCCAGATCGACGTCAACATCAAGGGCGTGATCAACGGCGCGCGGGCGGGCCTGCCGCTTTTGAAGAGCGCCGGCGGGCGGCTGATCAACATCGCCTCATGCGCGGGGCTGTACGGCTCGCCCAAGCTGGCGGTCTATTCGGCCACCAAGTTCGCGGTGCGGGGCCTGTCCGAGGCGCTGGACGTCGAATACGCCCAGCACGGGGTCAGCGTCGCCTGCGTCATGCCGTGGTTCGTCGAGACCCCGATCCTGAACGCCGGCGCTTCAGGCACCAACGAGCAGATGGCCGACGCCCTGCGCAAGGGCGGGCTGGAGGTCTATCCCGTCGAGGACGCCGCCCAGGTGGTCTGGGACGCCGCCCACGGCAAGCAACTGCATTACTTCGTGGGCAAGCGGGCGAAACAGATGCGCTTCGCCACCAGCCACATGGCAGGCGCCGTTAGGAAGCGGCTCCGCTCCCAGCCCCTACTGTCGTCTTGAGGCCTTCCAGCGGCGCGCGGTCCGACGAGACCTTGGTCGCCGTCGGGGCGGCCGAGGGGGCGTTCATCGTCTTCACCGACGTCATGGACGTCGCCGGCGCCTTGGGGGCCGTGGCGATCGGGGCCGAGGCCGGCTCGGTCACCTGCGCGCCGACCGGACCGCCCATGCCGGGCGCCGTCGAGACCTGCTCCAGGCGACCGATGGCGCTGGCGGCGTAGACCACCGGCGGACGGCCGTCAGCGGTCAGGCTGGCGATTTCCGAAGGCGCGATGTCGTCGGCGCTGGGCAGACGCGAGGGCGCGTAGTTGGCGGCGCCGCCACGACCGAAGCGGTAGAAGATGTGCATGCCGACCTGGGCGACGCGCAGCAGGCGCGGGCCCCAGCCGGGCGAGACATTGATCGTGTGGAAGTGCGTGGCCGAACCGACCTCGCTGGGCATGGTCCCGGCCAGGGTGCGCGAGGCGACCTTGCGGGCCCGGCTCCAGGCGCCGATGTCGCGGGCGCGGCGCATCGAGCCGTCGCAGGCGAAGCTGAACTGGCAGCCGGTGCGGTTGACCGCGCCCTGGAACACGACGCCGCAGATCGACTTCGGGAAGGCCGGGTGGCGCACGCGGTTCATCACCACCTGGGCCACGGCCGCCTGGCCGCTGGGGGTCTCGCCACGGGCTTCGTAATAGACGGCGTCGGCCAGGCACTCGAGCTCGCGCGAGCTCTCCAGGGCGTTGCCCAGCTGGAACGGCCCTTGGAACAGGCTGGGGCCCGGGACGTTGAATCCGCTGCCGAAGCTGGCGCGCAGCATCAGAGGACCGGTGCGGCCGCTCTGGTTGGGCAGCAGGGCCTGGGAATTGCCTTCCAGACGCGCGGCCAACTGGGCGGTCTGGCGATCGCCGCGTTCGACGGCGGCGAAGAGATACGGATCGTGACGCTTGGCCACGGCGAGCGCGCCGGGGTCCATACGCGTAGACGCGCTGAGCATGGCCGCGTCGGAGAAATCCCCCGAAGCGCCTTCCGCCAATCGGGCGACGCGGGCGTGGGTGGAGGCCGATTGAGCCAGGCCACCCAGAAGGTAAACGCCGCCCAGGGCCAGACCCGTGATGGATCCGACCAATACGGCGCCGACCAGCCCGCGCGCGTCCGCGCGCGTCTGCGACTTGATATACAAAACTAGCGTCCTGCGCGGCGAGGGCGCTCCGGCCCCCCGACAAAATCGCTCCGAAACCCCCGTAAATTCACTGGCGGGGAACCCTTCGAAGCGGAGGACAGGCCGTATCACGCTGTGGCCAAGATCCTGCTTGTTGCGGCTTATGACGTATCCATGACCGACTCGCAAGCACTTGCTGCGCTGCAACATGGCTTCCGCGCCTAGAAGTCGCACAGTCGAATTGTTAACGCGTTGAATCAAAGCGAAAAGCTGGACGACCGCGAGCGGCGTTTTTTTGTGGATGGAAAAGCCTTACCGGACCTGTGCTCGACGATTTCTGAAGCCTCTTCGGCGCCGCCGCATCGTTACTCGACGACGACATGAGCCTTAACATTCGTGGTCAACGAAGACTCTGAACACGGACGTTCGGAGGCCCCAACTGTCATCCCGGACAAGCGCGTGGCGCGCCGATCCGGGACCGCAGGAAGCTCGGAGTCTGTGGCGGTCCCGGGTCTACCCCCGGCTTTCGCCGGGGTTCGCCCGGGATGACAAAGGGAGGGCTACTTCCCCCGTCCCAGCCGCCAGCCGTTGATCACCAGCGTCGTCAGATTGACCGCCGCCAGCACCACGAGCGTCACCTGGATCGAGAGGTCGACACTGCGCTGCAGGTTGCCGATCGCGGCATAGGCGCCGTCCGGGGCCTGGAAGGTGAGCAGCGGCTGGGCCGGCCACAGCACGGCGGCCAGGGCGATGCCGCCCAGGGCGCAGACGATCTCCGCTACAGCGCGCACCCGCACCGCGCCCGGCCGGATCGCCGTGAAGGCGGCCGACAGCATCTGCAGCAGCGCTAGGGCCAGGATCGGCCACCACAGCGTGGTCAACACTGGAGACAAGACCACCGTGAGGTCGCCACGCCCAGCGTCGAACATGTTGCCGATCGGGAACTTCACCACCCCCGTCCACCAGCCGACGAACAGCGACAAGGCGGCCAGCTCGAACACCGCGTCGAAGCGGCTCTTGCTGAACCACGGCTTGGCGTCGGACAGCTGCGGCAGGTCGGCGACCTTCCACTTGGCGAAGTCATCGACCTTGATCCAGCCGCGCTCGATGGAGGCGGCGATGATCGTGGCCGCGCCGATCAGGCTGAAGGCCAGGGAGGTGAAGTCACCCAGCAGGCCGCTGACGCGATGGGCGTCGGCGTCGCCAATGACCAGCAACACCGCGCCGGGGACGAAGGTCGCGAGCGCCGCGATGACCAGCACCACCTTCACCGCGAACTCCCAGAACGGGTAGAGCTCGGGCCCGATCAGCGACTGGCGCGGACCGTAGCGGCCGGCCACCGCGATCGGGTGGCCGATCTCGTGCAGCAGCGCTTCGATGTCGCGCTTGTCGAGCGGACGTCCCAGGCGGGCCTCATACTCCTCGACCTTGTTCATGATCAGGTCGCGCAGCTCGGCGGTGATGTCCTGGCGCGAAGCCTTCGGCAGCAGGGCGGCCACGGCCGCCAGATAACGATCGATCAGATCGCTCATGGTCTTTTCCCCGTAAGAATGGTGAGAGGCCGCGCTCACAGCAGCGGCTCGAGGGCGGCGTTGATCGCGCGCCATTCGCCGGCGAGGCGGGCCAGCACGGCCCGGCCCTCGTCCGACAGCTGGTAGAAACGCTTCTTGCGCTTGTCTTCCTCGCGCCATTCGCTGGCCAGGAGCCCTTGGGTCTCCAGCCTGCGCAGCATGGGATAGAGCGCGCCTTCGTCGATCTCCACGCCCACGGTCGAGAGGGCCTGGCGCAGGCTGTAGCCGTACCGCTCCTCCCGCAGCTGGGCGAGGACGGCGAGGATCAGGCTGCCCCGCCGCAGCTCCTGGCGGAGCGATTCAAAGATGTCCGTATCGGTTGGCATTGGGTGTGCGTCGCATAGTGTGTGGCACATGGTGTGCGATACACACTGTATGTCATACAGTATGATCGGGAGTCAACGGCCACGGAACGCGGTTCGCGCTCACGCTTTTCTCCGGCAAGCAGGACGGAGGATCTTGGATGCTCGGCGATCAGGACGCCCAGGCGACGGTGGCGGTGAAGGACCTGAAGGTCGCGCGGCCGTTCTACGAGGAGATCCTGGGCCTCAAGCCCCTGCCCTCCGACCAGGAGAGCGTCCAGGCCTTCCAGGCCGGCAAGTCGCTGGTGCTGGTCTACGAGTCGCAGTTCGCGGGGACCAACAAGGCGACGGTCCTGACCTGGGCTCTCGGCGAGACCTTCGACGCGGCGGTCGAGATGCTGCGGGACCGGGGCGTGGTGTTCGAGAAATACGACCTGCCGGGGATGGGCCATGACGGCGACGTCCACGTGGCCGGCGGGATGCGGGTGGTGTGGTTCAAGGACCCGGACGGGAACGTGCTGAGTTTGGGGAATTATTGAGACGCCACGCAGATGCTCCCCCGCTGGGGGAGCTGTCGCGGAG
>NZ_JBWKZF010000060.1:0-10019 GCF_059424195.1 Caulobacter sp. GW456-12-1-14-TSB4 | reverse complement strand
CAGCTCGGCATAGGCCGCGCTGCCCCCTCCGGCCCTCTGGGCCACCTCCCCCAGAGGGGGAGGATCTTACTTCGCGCTGACCTTCAGCAGATCCTGCAGCCCGATCCGCCAGAACAGCTCCGCCCGCACGCGGTCCGCGACGCCGTTGACGATCTCCGCCCCATCCTGCGACGGGTCGATGTGCACCCGGAACGGACGCTGGCCGAACGGCGTGTCCACCACCGCCGCGATGGCCTTGGCCACCTCACCGGCGTCGGCGTCGGCCGGCTCCAGCGCCGCCAGGCCGTTCAGCGCCGCCTCGGCCACCCCGGCGTAAGGCCCGTCCATATAGGTCGCGGCCACCGCCGCGTCGGCCGGCTTGCCCGAGTGGGCGAAGTGGTTGGTGCCCTTGG
This sequence comes from Caulobacter sp. GW456-12-1-14-TSB4, assembly GCF_059424195.1. NCBI lineage: Bacteria > Pseudomonadati > Pseudomonadota > Alphaproteobacteria > Caulobacterales > Caulobacteraceae > Caulobacter > Caulobacter sp. GW456-12-1-14-TSB4. The sequence continues at coordinate 9,627 of NZ_JBWKZF010000060.1, read as the reverse complement.
TGAAGGCCCCCGGCACGATGATCGAGGTCTCGATCCCCCAGCGGGTCAGCTCGCTGGCATAGGAGACCGCCAGGCTGTCCATCGCCGCCTTGGCCGCGAAGTACGGGGCCAGGAACGGCGGGGTGCCGCCGCGGGTCGAGCTGGACGACACCCAGACCACCAGGCCCTTGCCCTGCTGGCGCAGCACCGGCAGGGCGGCGCGGTTGACCCGCTGGGTCGACAGCACATTGATGTCGAACAGCTGGCTGTACTGCTCGGGCGTGAAGGCTTCGGCCGGGCCAAAGCTCATATGACCGGCGTTGTGGACGATGACGTCCAGGCGGCCGTCCTTGGCGACGACCTGCGCGATGCCCGCCTCGACCGAGGCGTCCGAGGCCACGTCCAGTTCGACCGTGCGCAGATCGACATTGTGCTCTTTGGCGTAGTCGGCGGCGGCGGCCACCTGCGGGGCGTTGCGGCCCGTGGTCTCGCGCATCGAGGCGTAGACCGTGTGGCCGGCGTCGGCCAACTGGCGGGCGGTGAGCGCGCCGAAGCCCGAGGAGGCGCCGGTGACGAGGATGATTTGCCCAGAAGCGACTTGAGTCATGACACTATTCCTTTCTTGGGAGGGGCGCGGGATCAGATGATGCCGCCGTTGATGCGCAGGACCTGGCCGTTGACCCAGGCGCCGTCCGGACCGGCCAGGAAGGCGACCGAAGCGGCGATGTCTTCCGGCTGGCCCAGGCGTTCCAGCGGCGCGGCCTTGGACAGACGCTCGATGACCTCGGCCGGCTTGCCGTCCAGGAACAGCTTGGTCGCCGTCGGGCCGGGCGCGATCGAATTGACCGTGATGTTGCGACCGCGCAGCTCCTTGGTCAGGATGGCGCTCATGGTCTCGACCGCGGCCTTGGTCGCCGCATAGACGCCGTAGCCGGGGGGCAGCAAACCGACGACGCTGGACGACAGGCTGATGATCCGGCCGCCGTCGCGCAGGCGGTTGGCGGCCTCGCGCAGGACGTTGAACACGCCCTTCAGGTTCACGGCGATGGTCTGGTCGAACAGGGCGTCGTCGGTGTCGGCGATCGGGGCCAGCTTCATGATCCCGGCGTTGTTGACCACCACGTCGACGCCGCCGAACGCGGTGTCGGCGCTATCGAACAGGCGGCGGACGGCGGCGGGGTCGCTGACATCGGCCTGGGCGGTGATCGCCTTGCCGCCGGCGGCCTCGATCTCGCGCACCACGGCTTCGGCGGGCGCGGCGTTGCCGGCATAGTTGACGATGACGGCGAAGCCGTCGCGGGCCAGGCGCTTGGCGGTCTCGGCGCCGATGCCGCCCGAGGCGCCGGTCACCAGCGCCACCTTGGTTTGGATCGATTGGGTCATCTGAAGTCTCCGGGTTTTCAGGTCCGCCGACCGCGTCGGCAAAGGGACCATGCGCCTTCGCCCCGATTGAATAATTCAGCCAAACGCGACATGACTGTTCGCATTGTCGAATAATGGAGACGCAGCGGGTGGACCGGTTCGAGGCGATGCGGCTGTTCGTGCGGATCGTGGAGCGGCGCAGCTTCACCCAGGCCGCCGGCGACCTGGACCTGCCGCGCTCGACCGCCACCGAGGCCGTGCAGCAGCTGGAGAGCCGGCTGGGCGTGCGCCTGCTCCAGCGCACCACCCGCCAGGTCAGTCCCACCCTGGACGGCGAGGCCTATTACCAGCGCTGCCTGCGCCTGCTCGACGACCTGGAGGAGGCCGAAGGCGCCTTTCGCGAGCGCACGCCGCGCGGCCTATTGCGGGTCGATGTCCAGGGCGCGCTGGCTCGCCGCTTCATCGTCCCGGGCCTGCCCGAGTTCCTCGCGCGCTATCCCGAGCTGAAGATCCAGATGACCGAGGGCGACCGCCTGGTGGACCTGGTGCGCGAGGGCGTCGACTGCGTGCTGCGGATGGGCGACCTGGAGGACAGCGCCATGGTCGGCCGCCGCGTGGCCCTACTGCCCGAAGTGACCTGCGCCGCGCCCACGTATCTGGCGCGGATGGGGACCCCGAGCCTGGAGACGCTCAGCGACCACCGCATGGTCGGCTTCCTGCAGGCCGGGACCGGACATCCCTATCCGCTGGAACTGACCCTCGACGGCAAGCCGCGCGCGTTCGCCGTCGCCGCCGACGTCACCGTCAACTCGGCCGAGAACACCGTGGCCATGGGCCTGCTGGGCCTCGGCCTGATCCAGGTCCCCCGCTACCGGGTGGAGGACTGCCTGGCGGGCGGCCAGCTCGTCGAGGTGCTGACCGACCATCCGCCCACCCCGACGCCGGTGTCCCTGCTCTATCCGCGCAGCCGACAGCTGTCCCCGCGCGTTCGAGTCTTCATAGAGTGGGTTGCGAGACGCTTCGCCGACCCGCCCAGCGCGTGACGACGCAAGGAGGCGTCGCGATGGTCCAGACCGCCCAAGCCGCCCGCCCCGATCTCAGCCGCTTCATCGAAGCCCAGACGGCCACCTACGACACCGCCCTGGCCGAGCTGAACCGCGGCCAGAAGACCAGCCACTGGATGTGGTTCGTGTTCCCGCAGATCGCGGGCCTGGGCCACAGCCCCACCGCCCGCTTCTACGCGATCGCCAACCTGGACGAGGCTCGCGCCTACCTGGCCCACCCGGTGCTGGGCCCGCGCCTGGCGGACGCCGTCGAGGCCATCCTCGCCTTGCCCGGTCACGATGCGGGCGCCGTGTTCGGTTCGCCCGACGACCTCAAGCTGCGATCCTCCCTGACCCTGTTCCGCGCGGCCGATCCGGAAGAGCCGACCTTCCAGCGGGCGCTGGACAAGTACTTTAGTGGACAGGCCGATCCGCTGACGCTGGAACGACTCTGAAAACATCCCTGAGTTGACAGGTCGCGAAATTCGCGCGACCGTCCGCGCCGTACCGGGGCGTGACATCATTCCTGTCCGTGGACGCGCGCGCCGCGTCCCGCGCGCTTCCGTCTGGCTTTCGTTCGCGTCGAATTCCGTCCGGGGCCTTTCGCCATGTCGCTGAAGCCTGTCGCCGAGCTTGCGCAATACGGCCTGCTGATCTGGCTGGCCGTGGTCGCGGCCACGCTGCTGCTGAAGGGCTTTTCCGGCGGCGACATCCGAGGGCTGATCGTCAACCGCAAGACCGGCGGCGTGTCGCCCGCGCGGCTGCAGGCGCTGGGCGTCGTGGTCGGTTTCGCCGGCTGGTACGGCACGCTGGGTCTGCAGGCGGTCTCGGCCCACGCCACCGCCCTGCCCGAACTTCCGACCGAGGCGCTGACCATCCTGACCGCCAGCCTCGGCGTGCACATCGGCGGCAAGTTCTATGAACGCACATAAGGGGGAAGCATCATGATCAACACGCCCTGGGGCCTGCTGGCCTACATCGTCGGCGTCGCCGTCGTCGCCATCATCCTGAGCTTCGCGGCCGTGGTCGCCTGGCGGCTGGCCACGAAAAAAGGCGAGCTGGACGGGCTGATCGCCGAGATCCCGTCCGAGACGGCGCTGAAGGCGGCCCTGGTCGCGGCCATCGCCGCGTCGGGCGGTCAACCGCCGACCGCCGAGGCCGTGGCCGCCGCCGTCCGCCGCGTGCCGGTCAAGGCCAGCCTGTCGCGCTTCCAGTTCCTGATCTTCACCTTCGTGGTGGCGGGCCTGTTCCTGCTGCTGTCGATCGAGGCCGGGGCCTTCGTCGAGGTGCCGCCGACCGTGCTGGGCCTGATCGGCATCAGCGGCGGCAGCTTCATCGTCTCCAAGGGCATCTCCAGCAACAGCGCCGGCGGCCAGGCCCCCACCGGCGACGGCAGCCAGTAGCCTCACAGGCACGGGAGAGACCGCGATGCTTCGTCCGCTCCTGCTCGGCGCCGCGATCCTGGCGCTGACGCCCGCCCTCGCGCCATCCCTCGCTTGGGCCCAGGCCTCCCCGCCCGGCAAGCCGCAGCCTGGCGCCCGCCCCGACCCGGCCACGCCGGCCTGCCTGGCCCGCTTTACCCAGGTCGGCCTGCCGCGCCATCGCGGCGACGACGAGCACGCCAAGCAGATCCTGATCTGCCGCGACGGCTACGCCGTGTCCTTCAACAAGGAGACGCGCAATCCCGACTGGGTGATCGAGCGCCTGTCGCCGGCCGCCCTGACCGGGACCGCCAAGCGCAAGGACAACTTCCGCGCCGATCCCGACGCCCTGGGCTTCAGCCCGACGCCGCAGGACTATACCGACGCGGCCAACCCGCGCGATCGCGGCCACCAGGGCCCGGCGGCCGACTTCAAGTCCAGCCAGCCGCAGACCGACGACAGCTTCTACATGACCAACATGTCGCCCCAGGTGGGGGCCGGCTTCAACCGCGCCCAGTGGCGGTTCCTGGAAGAGGACGTGCGCGCGGCCGTGCTGTGCGGCGGCCACCAGGACGTCATCGTCATCACCGGCCCGATCTACGGCTCCAGCTCGCTGTGGATCGGCAAGGGCCAGTACAAGATCCTGTCGCCGGCCGCCTATTTCAAGGTGCTGTACGACGTGCAGCGCGGCCGGGCGATCGGCTTCCGCCTCGACAACAAGCCCTACAAGAAGACCCCGTCCGACAAGTTCATCGTCCCGATCAGCCAGTTGGAGGTCGAGACGGGCCTGGACTTCCTCGCCGCCCTCCCCCGCCGCGACCAGAACATCCTGGAAAGCAGCAAGGGCAGCTTCTGGGGACACGGGCAGGGCTGCGCGAACGAAGTGAAGGACTAGGGGCATGACGGCGGCCGCGGCCAAGATCTTCAATCGTTCGAACATCATCGCGGCGCTCACCGGCCTGATCGGCTTTGGCGCCGGCACCGTCTGGCCGATGATCCGCGAAGAGCTCCACTGGTCGGACGAGCTGACCAACAAGGAGCGCGACTTCGTGCTGAAGATGATCGAGGTGCAGCGCAACGACAGCCCCGCCACGGCCCAATCGACGGCCGTGCTGACCGGGGTCGTCGCCAAGCGCTATCTCGACGCCAAGTTCGCCGAGGAATTCACCAACGCCATCAGCAGCCGGGCCCTCGTGCTGAGCACGACCGACGCGGCCCCGAAATCCTTCAAACCCGCCGCCCCCGAGGAGGGCAAGAGCGACGAACCGGTGACGCCGGCGACCGCGCAAACACCCTCTCCGATCGTCGCCGCCGCCCTGGCCCAGACCGACCAGGCCGCCCAGCTCGCCGCCAGCTTCTCCAGCGCCGGCGTCAAGCAGCAGCCGGCCGCCGTGCGCGAGGCCCTCAAGGCGCCCATCGCCCGCGCCTTCGTCCACGTCGGCGTCGAGTCCGATCGCGGGACCGGCGCACGGCTGAAAGACGACCTCGGCAAAGCCCTCGGAACCGGTTGGCAGATGTACGGCGTCGAACTGGTCCCCGGCTTCAAGGGGGCGACTCAGGTTCGCTACTTCTATCCGGCCGACCAGGCCCAGGCCCAAACGCTCGCCGACACCCTGGCCGCAAGCTTTCCCGACGTGCGTTGCCAGAGGATCCCGGGCTACGAAAATCGCCCGGGCGTCAAGCCGAGGCTGTTCGAGACCTGGTTGGCGCCTGGCGCCAAGCCCAGCGGCGCCAAAGGACCCAAGCCGAACTGCGCCTCCTGACGCCCTCCCGCCACGCTACTGCCACTCCCCGTCAGCAGGCCCTCTAGCGTTCGGCGAGCGCCGCTCCTAATTTGGAGCCATGCCTCGCACCCCGACTGACGGCGTCTCGGACGTCTCGACGCCCTTCGTCATGGACATTGTCCAAGACGTCGCTTCCCAGATGGGGGATGGCGCGACCATGCCCATGCTGTGGACCCCGCACCGCCCGGAGCGGCCGGAGAAGTCCGAGGGCGGCAAGAAGTTCAAGCTGGTGTCCGACTACCAGCCCGCCGGCGACCAGCCGACGGCGATCAAGGAGCTGGTCGAGGGCATCAACAACCGCGACCAGGACCAGGTGCTGCTGGGGGTCACGGGCTCGGGCAAGACCTTCACCATGGCCCAGGTCATCGCCGCCACCCAGCGCCCGGCGCTGATCCTGGCCCCGAACAAGACCCTGGCCGCCCAGCTGTACAGCGAGATGAAGGGGTTCTTCCCCGACAACGCGGTCGAGTACTTCGTCAGCTACTACGACTACTACCAGCCGGAAGCCTACGTGCCCCGCACGGACACCTTCATCGAGAAGGACAGCTCGATCAACGAGCAGATCGACCGGATGCGCCACTCGGCCACCCGGGCGATCCTGGAGCGCGACGACGTCATCGTCGTGGCCTCGGTCAGCTGCATCTACGGCATCGGCTCGGTCGAGACCTATACGGCTATGACCTTCACCCTGACGGTGGGGGACCGGGTCGACGAGAAGCAGCTGATCGCCGACCTGGTGGCCCAGCAGTACAAGCGCAACGAGATGGCCTTCGAGCGCGGCACCTTCCGCCGCCGCGGCGACACCATCGAGATCTTCCCCGCCCACTACGAGGACCGCGCCTGGCGCGTCACCATGTTCGGCGACGAGGTCGAGTCGATCGCCGAGTTCGACACCATGACCGGCAAGAAGACCGCCGACATGGAGACCATCAAGGTCTACGCCAACAGCCACCACGTCACGCCGCGCCCGACCCTGCGCCAGGCGATCATCGCCATCCGCGCCGAGCTCAAGGAGCGGCTGGCCTGGCTGGTCGAGAACGGCAAGCTGCTGGAGGCCCAGCGCCTGGAGCAGCGCACGACCTTCGACCTGGAGATGATCGAGACCACCGGCTCGTGCGCCGGCATCGAGAACTACAGCCGCTACCTCTCCGGCCGCCAGCCGGGCGAGCCGCCGCCGACCTTCTTCGAATACATCCCCGACAACGCCCTGCTGTTCACCGACGAGAGCCACCAGACGGTTCCGCAGATCGGCGCCATGTACAAGGGCGACCGCAACCGCAAATGGACCCTGGCCGAGTACGGCTTCCGCCTGCCCTCGGCCCTGGACAACCGCCCCCTCAAGTTCGAGGAGTGGGACGCCATGCGGCCGCAGTCGGTGCACGTCAGCGCCACCCCCGCCTCGTGGGAGCTGGAGCGGGCCGGCGGCGTCTTCGCCGAGCAGGTGATCCGCCCGACCGGCCTGATCGACCCGCCCGTGGAGGTGCGTCCGGTCTCCAAGGACGGGGCTAGCCAGGTCGACGACGTGGTCGACGAGATCCGCCAGACCATCAAGAAGGGCTACCGTACCCTGGTCACCGTGCTGACCAAGAAGATGGCCGAGGACCTGTCGGAATATCTGAACGAGCAGGGCATCAAGGTCCGCTACATGCACTCCGACATCGACACGCTGGAGCGCATCGAGATCATCCGTGAACTGCGGATGGGCAATATCGACGTGCTGGTCGGCATCAACCTGCTGCGCGAAGGCCTGGACATTCCCGAGTGCGGCTTCGTGGCCATTCTCGACGCCGACAAGGAAGGCTTCCTGCGCTCGGAGACCAGCCTGATCCAGACCATCGGCCGGGCCGCGCGGAACGTCGACGGCAAGGTCGTGCTCTACGCCGACCGGATCACCGGCTCGATGGAACGGGCGATGGCCGAGACCCTGCGCCGCCGCGAGAAGCAGCACGCCTACAACCTCGAGCACAACATCACGCCCGAGAGCGTCAAGCGCGACATCAAGGACATCCTCAACAGCCCCTACGAGCGCGGCGACCGCGTGCTGGTGCCGATGGGCATGTCCGAGACCGACGACCGTCCGTTCAGCGGCGACAACTTCAAGGCCGCGCTCAAGGACCTGGAGGCCAAGATGCGCGAGGCCGCCGCCAACCTGGAGTTCGAGACGGCTGCCCGCCTGCGCGACGAGATCAAGCGCATGAAGCTGATGGACCTGGAGTTCGCCAACGAGGTGCTGTCGGCGACCGGCGACGAGGTCGACAAGTCCGCGCCGAAGCGCCTGCGGGCGGAGATCCGCGAGGAGAAGGCGGCGGAGTTCCGCAAGAAGCGGCGGTAACGGGCTCCCCTCTCCTCCCCCTTTGGGGGAGGGGGACCGGCGAACGCCGGTGGAGGTCTACCAGCCCTTCATGGTGTCGTAGTTGTCGCTGAAGATGATGTTGTAGATGATCCACTTCGAACCGTTGTCATAGCCCTGGAAGCGCACGAACAGCGGCGCGTTCTCCAGCCGCGCCAGGTAGATCGACACGACGAAGCCGTCCGCCGGCCGGGTCGTCTCCACCAGCTGCCAGTCACGTAGCGCGCCGTAGTAGCGCAGACCGTTCTCGGTCCCGGCGATGGCCTGCTCGAGCTCAGCCTGCTTCTTGCTCATCAGCGTGCCGGCGAAGGCGCCGCCGTAGGCGTCGGCGACCTTGCCCGCCTTCAACGACGTCATGAACGCCTCGATCTTGGCCTCCACCGCCGCCGGGGGCGGCTGAGGCGCCTCGGCCGCCCGCGACGCGGCGGGCACCAGGCAGAGGAACACGGCCGCGACCGCGGCGGCGGGGGAGGCAAGACGGAGCATGGACGACACCTTCGACTGAAGCCTCAGCTTAAGAGGCTTCGGCGACATCGCGCAATCTTCGGATGAGCGGCTGGACCGCCCTACCCCACCATCCCCGCCAGCCGCTGCCGGATCAGCGCCTCGGCCTCGGCCACGATCCGGTCCACCAGCTCGCGGACGGTCGGCACGTCGTGGATCAGGCCCTGGACCATGCCCGCGCTCCAGACGCCGTGGTCGATGTCGCCGCTTTCCAGGCCCTCGCGACCGCGCGCGCCCTTTACCAGCTGGGCGACGTCCTCGAACTTGGCGCCGCCGGCCCGTTCGATGGCCACGACCTGCTGGCTGATGGCGTTCTTGGCCACGCGGGCGGTGTTGTGCAGGGTGCGGAAGATCAGGTCGGTGGCGCGCTCGTCATTGGCGACCATGGCCTGCTTGAAGTTCTCGTGGATCGGGGCCTCGACCGTGGCGCAGAAGCGGGTGCCCATGTTGACGCCGTCGGCGCCCAGGGCCAGGGCCGCGACCAGGCCGCGCGCGTCGCCGAAGCCGCCCGAGGCGATCATCGGGATCTTCACCTTCTCGGCGGCGACGGGGATCAGGATCAGGCCGGGGATGTCGTCCTCGCCCGGGTGACCGGCGCACTCGAAGCCGTCGATGCTGATGGCGTCGACGCCCATCCGCTCGGCGCTGAGGGCGTGGCGGACGGCGGTGCACTTGTGGATCACCTTGACCCCGTGGGCCTTCAGGTCGTCGACATGCTCCTGCGGCTTGTAGCCGGCGGTCTCGACGATCTTGATCCCGCTCTCGATGATCGCGGCGCGGTACTCGGCATAGGGCGGCGGGGTCATGGCCGGCAGGATGGTCAGGTTCACGCCGAACGGCTTGTCGGTGAGGTCGCGGGTGCGGGCGATCTCCTTGGCCAGCGCCTCCGGCGTTGGCTGGGTCAGGGCCGTGAGAAAGCCCAGCGCCCCGGCGTTGGCGACGGCGGAGACCAGCTCGGCCTTGCCGACCCACTGCATGCCGCCCTGGGCGATCGGGTGCTCGACGCCGAACAGCTCGGTGAAACGGGTCTTGATGGCCATGTCGCGCGGGCTCCCTCTGGTTTTGAGGAACTATGCGAGGGTGACCGTAGGGTCAGGCAAGAGAAGATCCTCCCCCTCTGGGGGAGGTGGCCCGGAGGGCCGGAGGGGGCAGCGCGGCCTATGCCGAGTAGCCCCCTCAGTCGC
>NZ_JBWKZF010000059.1:0-10062 GCF_059424195.1 Caulobacter sp. GW456-12-1-14-TSB4 | reverse complement strand
TGCGCCCTACTTCACCGACGCCGAACGCGCCGCGTTGGCCCTGGCCGAAGCCGTGACCCGCGTCGCCGACAAGGCCGACCCGGTGTCGGACGAGGTCTGGACCGAGGCGGCCCGCCACTATGACGACAAGGCGCTGGCGGGCCTGCTGCTGACCATCTCGGCGATCAATGTCTGGAACCGCCTGAACGCGGCGACGCGCCAGGTGGCGGGGAGTTTGGGGGTCTGAGCCCTTCCCCCAACTCCGTTTCCCCGGCGAAAGCCGGGGCCCAGATACAGCCTGAGCGGTTGGGGCGTGCTCGCCCGCAGCCTCGACCGCTCGGCAAACGCTCGTGGGTTCGATCTGGGCCCCGGCTTTCGCCGGGGAGATCGGATTTGGGGGCTGTGAGTGACGATCTAGAGTTCCCATGACCGCCTCCGTCTTCGACCTCTTCAAACTCGGCGTCGGCCCGTCGAGCAGCCACACCATGGGGCCGATGAGCGCCGCCGTGCTGTTCATCGGCCGCCTGCGTGACGCCGGCCAGCTGCCGAACGTCCACCGGGTCGAGGTCCGCCTCTATGCCTCCCTGGCCCTGACCGGGCGGGGCCACGCCACCGACCGCGCCGTGATCCTGGGCCTGATGGGCTTCGTGCCCGCCACGCTGGATCCCGACGCCGGCGAGCGCGCCCTGCTGGAGACGCAAGCTGCGCAGTCCCTGAACCTGGGCGGCGACCACGCCATCGGCTTCGACGAGGCCCGCGACATCGTCTGGCTGGGCCACGAACGCCTGCCCCAGCATCCCAACGGCCTGACCTTCACCGCCTTCGACAAGGCCGGCGAAGTCCTTGCCGAGCGCACCTACTTCTCGATCGGCGGTGGCTTCGTCCGCGACGAGTTCGAGATGGGCAGCAACGCCCCGCCCGAGCCCGGCCCGATCATCCCCCACCCGTTCGAGAGCGGCGCCGACCTGCTGCAGCGCGCCGCCGACGCGGGCCTGTCGATCGCCGGGGTCATGGGCGCCAACGAGCTGGCCCGCATGTCGCTGGACGACATGAACGCCGGCCTCGACCGCATCTTCGAGGCCATGGAGGCCTGCATCGATCGCGGCATGCGCCAGGACGGGACCCTGCCCGGCGGCCTCAGCGTCAAGCGCCGCGCCCGCCAGATCCACCAGACCATCCTCGGCCGGATGGAGCGCCAGATGAGCGACCCGCTGGCGGCCATGGATTTCGTCAACCTGTGGGCCATGGCGGTCAACGAGGAGAACGCCGCCGGCGGCCGCGTCGTCACCGCCCCGACCAACGGCGCGGCGGGCCTGGTGCCGGCGGTGCTGCGGTTCTTCGTGCGCTTCCACAAGGGTACGCCCGAGCAGATCCGCGTCTTCCTGCTGACCGCCGCCGCGATCGGCGCGCTCTACAAGCGCAACGCCTCGATCAGCGGGGCCGAGGTCGGCTGCCAGGGCGAGGTCGGCGTCGCCTGCTCGATGGCCGCCGCCGGTCTGGCCGCCGCCCTGGGCGGCACCAACGCCCAGATCGAGAACGCCGCCGAGATCGGCATGGAGCACAACCTCGGCCTCACCTGCGACCCGATCGGCGGCCTGGTGCAGATCCCCTGCATCGAACGCAACGCCATGGGGGCGATCAAGGCCATCGACGCGGCGCGCCTGGCGCTGCTCGGGGACGGCCAGCACTCGGTGTCGCTCGACAAGGTCATCGCCACGATGAAGCGCACCGGCGAGGACATGAACGAGATCTACAAGGAGACCTCGATGGGGGGTCTGGCGGTGGGCCTGTCGGTCAACCGGGTGGAGTGCTGAGCGAGGCTTAGCGTCCCTCACCTCCCCCTTCATGGGGGAGGTGGCGCGGCCGCGAAGCGCGCCGTGACGGAGGGGGTTGGTCATGACTCAGCAGCGCTGGCGCAGGCCCCCTCCACCGCCGTTCGGCGGTCCCCCTCCCCCAAGAGGGGAGGAGAGATTCTCCGCTCGACGGTCCGAGATTCCTCACCTAAGTTCGCCGAGAACAGGAAGGGAACAAGCATGGCCAAGGGCGTGATCCGGACGGGTATCGGCGGCTGGACGTTCGAGCCTTGGCGCGGGACCTTCTATGGCGATGACGTCAAGCAGAAGGACGAGCTGAAATACGCCGCGTCCAAGCTGACCAGCATCGAGATCAACGGCACCTACTATTCGACCTTCAAGCCCAACAGCTGGCAGAAGTGGCGCGACGAGACGCCGGACGACTTCGTGTTCGCGGTCAAGGCCAGCCGCTTCTGCACCAATCGCAAGGTGCTGTCGGAGAACAACGATTCCCTGCAGAAATTCCTGTCCCAGGGGCTGGAGGAGCTGGGCCCGAAGCTTGGCCCCATCAACTGGCAGTTCATGGCGACCAAGAAGTTCGACGCGGCTGATTTCGAGGGATTCCTGAAATTGCTGCCGAAGGAACAGGGCGGTGTGCGACTGCGCCACGCCCTGGAGGTCCGCAGCCCGACCTTCGCCTGCAAGGAGTTCTACGACCTGGCCGCCAAGTACGGCGCGGCCATCGTCTACGCCGTCGACGACGAGGAGCCGACCTGGCCCTGCATCGACCAGCCCACCGCCGACTTCACCTATGCGCGGCTAATGTCCAGCAAACCGGACGAGCCGACGGGCATGAGCTCGGAGGAACTGGACGGGGTGGTGACGCAGGCGCGGGCCTGGGCCGAGCGCGGGGATGTGTTCGCGTACTTCATCGCTGGGGCCAAGGTGCGCAATCCGGCGGCGGCGATGGCGTTGATCGAGAAGTTGAAATCCTAAAAGCTCCCTCTCCCATAGGGAGAGGGTTGGGGTGAGGGGTTACGAGGCATGACGGCGTGCCGGCACTCCGGCCACCGCTGTAACCCCTCACCCTCCCATCGCTTCGCGACGGGCCCCTCCCTCTCCCTATGGGAGAGGGGTATTGCGGGGAAACCACGGCAAGAACCCACTGGTCCGCGCCACATATGCCTCATACCCAGGCTTGCTCTTGCGCATCCGGCCCTCCGTCGTCGGCACCCCGCTCCACCGGGTCAGCAGCACGGTCATCAGCACCGGCCCCGGCAGGCTCCAGGCGCCGATCCCCGTCTCGGCCGCGACCAGGTACAGCCCCCACCACACGCAGGCGTCGCCGAAATAGTTCGGGTGGCGGGTATAGCGCCACAGCCCCCGGTCCATGACCTTGCCGGCGTTGGCCGGATCGCCCTTGAAGCGGGTCAGCTGCCAGTCGCCGATCGTCTCGAACGCAATGCCGATCACCGCCAGCGCCGCGCCGAACATCGCCAACGGCCCCAGCGCCCCGCCCTGCTGCCCCAACTGCACCGGCAACGCCACCACGAACCCCAGCGCATACTGCAGCGAGAACACCAGCAGCAGCGCCGTCTTGGCGAAGCTCCAGCCGCGATGCTTCTCGGCGTGGGCGATCATCGAGACATAGCGCCGGTCGGCCCCGTGCTTGCGCCAGCGCCAGAACAGGTAGCCGCCCAGCCGCGCCGCCCACAGGGTGCAGAGGCCCGTCAGCAGCAAGGCGTGCGGCGTTGGCGGGCTCTGCGCCAAGGTGCTCCAGGCCAGCAGCGCCATGCTCGGCCCCCACCAGGCGTCGATGAAGCTGACGTCCTTGATCCGCAGGCTGACGGCCCACAGCAGCAGGAAGGCGACCGCCGATACGGCGGCGTTGACGAGAAGAAGCGTGAGCAGGGGCATTCGGGGACCTTGAGCAGGGGTCGCGAAGATACGGGGCGGCGGCGGAAGGGTTTCAGGTCCCGACGACGAAACTGACCGTGGTGGTGGTCGAACCGCCGATGTTCAGGGTCTGGACCGTCCGGGCGCCCTCGACCTGGTAGTCCTCGGCCCTTCCCGAGGTCTGCTTCCAGGCGTCCAGCAACATCCGAACGCCTGTGGCCCCCACCGGGTGCCCGGTCCCGATCAGCCCGCCGGACGGGTTGATCGGCAGCTTGCCGCCGATGGCGATGTCGCCGGCCTCGACGGCCTTCCAGCTCTCGCCCGGCGCGGTCAGGCCCAGGTGGTCGATGGCCATGTATTCGGTGGCGGTGAAGCAGTCGTGGGTCTCGACCGCGTCGATGCCGGAGACGTCCGGCGCGATCCCGGCCCGGGCGCGGGCGTCGAGGATGGCGCGGCGCACCTGCGGGAAGACGTACGCCTGATCGCGCGACGCCTCGACCTTGCGGGCGTAGCTCAGCGGCGCCGAGCGATGGCCCCAACCCTTGATGCGCGGGATGCTGTCCAGCGCGATCCCCCGCTTGTCGGCATAGTCCCGCGCCCGCCGCTCCGAGGCCAGGAACACCACGGCCGTTCCGTCCGTCACCTGGCCACAGTCCTGCTTGCGCGTGCGACCTTCGACCACTGGATTGGCGACGTCGTCGGCGGTGAAGGCCTCGGGCCCGAAGTTCCAGCCCCGCGTCTGGGCGTTGGGATTGCGCTTGCCGTTGGCGAAGTTGATCTCGGAGATCCCCATCAGGTGCCGGTAGTCCAGCCCGTAGCGGCGGTCATACTCGTCGGCGAGATCGGAGAAGGCGCGCGGCCACAGGAAGCGGGCGTCCTGGAATTCGTGGCCGGCCCAGGCGGCGCTGCCCAGGTTCTCGGCCGCCTTCTGGCCAGGGACATTACGCATCTGCTCGATGCCGACGACGCAGGCCAGGTCGTAGCGGCCGGCCTCGATCTCGGCCGTGGCGGCCAGGATGGCGACGCTGCCCGAGGCGCAGGCCGCCTCGTGCCGCGCGGTCGGCAGGCCGTCGAAGGCTGGATGGACCAGGCCGAACAGGCCGCCCAGCAGGCCCTGGCCCGCGAACAGCTCGGCGGCGAAGTTGCCGACATGGCCGGTCTCGACCTCTTCCGGGTCCAGATCGACGGCCGCCAGCCCCTCGCCCACGGCCTCGCCGAAGGCGTCGGCCAGCTCGCGTCCCTCGCGGCTCCAGTTGGCGGCGAAGTCGCTCTGCCAACCGCCCAGCACATAGACCATGCGCCGACCTCCCGATGTCTAGTTAGTTCGATTATACAAGCGACCTATGGCGAGTCCACGACTTTGACGAACAACGGTTTGAACCGAAGTTGACTCGCCCAGCCGAAGCGGCCCACCAAGCCGCTCGATGGTCCTCGAGAAGAGCCCCGCCCCAAAAGAGACGGCACTCGTCAGACGCAGTTCAGCCGCCCGCGCGCTGAACCTGATCGGCGACCGCTGGACCCTGCTGGTGCTGTACGCCGCCTTCATGGGCGTCAAACGCTTCGACGGCTTCGTCGAGATGACCGGCGTCGCCCGCTCGCTGCTGACCGACCGCCTCAAGCGCCTGGAGGTCGGCGGGGTGCTGGAGCGGCGGCTCTACCAGGACCGCCCGCCGCGCTCCGAATACCGGCTGACGGCCATGGGCCGCGACCTCTACGACGCTGCCCTGATGCTGCTGAGCTGGGAGATGCGCTGGCGCCTCGACCCCGACTGCCCCTCGCACCGCATCGTCCACGAAACCTGCGGCCAGCCGTTGAAGCCGGTGCTGGCCTGCAAGGCCTGCGGCGAGGCGGTGAAGGTGCGCGACATCACCCTCTCGCCCGGACCGGGCGCCGGCCTGGAGCCCGCGCCCCGCGCCCGCCACTCACGCCGCGCCAGCTCCGACGACGTCGGCGGGGCAGGCCTGCACCCGATGCTGGAGCGCGGGATCGAGGTCCTGGGCGACCGCTGGACCGCCCACGTCCTGGCCGCGGCCTTCTACGGCCTGCGCCGGTTCAAGGACTTCCAGGACGAACTGAAGGTCGCCAGCAACATCCTCACCGACCGTCTGGCGCGGCTGGTCGAGCGCGGGATGCTGGAGAAGGTGCTGTACCAGGAGCGCCCGGCGCGGTGGGAGTACCAGCTGACCAAGGAAGGCCGGGACCTGTTCCCGCTGGTCGCGGCGCTGATCGCGTGGGGCGATCGGTGGCTGGCGGGGAGTGAGGGAAGTCCGGAAATCCTGACGCACAGCTGCGGCGCACGGTTGGAGCCGGAGGTGCGGTGTGGCGTCTGCAGCGGCGCCGTGGATACGAGCAACACCAAGATCGAGCGCTGATCTCTCCTCCCCCGTCTGGGGGAGGTGGCGCGGCCGCGAAGCGCGCCGTGACGGAGGGGGCTTGTACGGCCCAAGCGGGCGCGAGCCCCTCCACCGCCGTTCGGCGGTCCCCCTCCCCCAAAGGGGGAGGAAAGCGCTAGTCCAGCCAGAGGTCGCTGGCTTCCTCTGTGTCCCCCCAAAATCCTGGCTTGGGAGGCGTAATGATTCCCCGCTCCACCCGCAGGCCGCCAGGATGATCCACCGCCAACCACCACGGCCCGTCGAGGTCCGCGAAATCACTCGCCCCGCCCAGATGCAGCGCCGGCGCGACGCCCAGCGACGAGGCCACCATGCAGCCCGTCATCACCTGGAAGCCCAGCACCCGCGCGGCCTTCAGCATCCCCACCGCCTCGGTCAGGCCGCCGGTCTTGTCGAGCTTGAGATTCACCGCCTGGTAGCGGCCTTTCAGCGCCGCCAGGTCGCCGCCGACATGGACGCTCTCGTCGGCGCAGACGGTGAACGGCGGGTCCCAGCCTTCCAGTTCGTGGTCCGCGTCGGCCGGCAGCGGCTGCTCCACGAGCGCGATCGGCAGATCGGCCAACAGGCTCTTCAGCCCGTCGAGGATATCGAAGGTCCAGCCCTCGTTCGGATCGACGATGAAGCGCGAGGTCGGCGCGGCCGCCGCGACGGCGCGCAGGCGGGCAGCGGGATCGTCGGCCGAGAGCTTGATCTTGATCAGCGGCGCGTCGGCGACCGCGCGGGCGGCCTCGGCCATCTTGTCGGGCGTATCGAGGCTGACGGTCACGGCGGTGACCAGGGCGGTCGGGATTGGCAGGCCGGTGGCGCTGGCCACGCTGACGCCGGTGCGCTTGGCCCGCAGGTCCCACAGCGCCAGGTCCAGAGCGTTGCGGGCCGCGCCGGGCGGCAGGGCGGCGCAGGCGGCCTCTACATCGGCCGAGGCCAGGGCCGGCTCCAGCTGGGCCAGCACGCTATCGACCGTCTCGCCGTAGCGGCCGTAGGGCACGCTCTCGCCGCGTCCGATGTGGCCGTCGGCCGAAGCGATCACCTCGACCACGTCGGCGGCGGTCTTGACCCCGCGCGAAATGCGGAACGGGGCCTTCAGGAGATGCGAGACCGGGCGGGCGGAGACGGCGATCGACATGCCCGCAGGGATGCCGCGTTTCGCCGGCTCCTACCAGCCCCTCAAAATCACCAGCCCCAGTGACGGGGGATCGGCGAGTCGGCGCGCCGCTCGGCCATCACCTTCAGAGCCAGCGGGCGATCGACGAAGAACAGCACCGCCCACACCAGCAGCACGCCGGCATAGCTTATCTTCCCCCAAACGCCGCCCGGACGACCGGGACGCACGAAGCGGGGACGGCGCGCGTTGAACGGCTGGGTCATGGCGAAGTCGGTCATGTCGTCCCTCATCTGATGAAGACGACCTTGGCTGTGCCATGCGCCAGAATCGGACGTATTGAACCCACCGACCAAACCGTTTCGTATTCGGCCGCGTTTTGCCAAAAGCCGCCCAGAGAAAGCGCTCAAGAGGATTCCATGGCCAAGACCGTCAGCATCAACATCCCCCACCAGCTGGGCGCGGCCGAGGCCAAACGGCGGCTGGAAGAGGGCCTGGCGCAGATGGCCGGACAGATCCCCGGCGGCGACGCCAAGGGCTTCTCCCAGAGCTGGGCCGGCGACGTGCTGAACTTCTCGGCCGTGGCCATGGGCTCGACCATCACCGGCGTCGTCCAGGTGCTGGAGGACCACGCCCGCCTCGACATCAGCCTGCCCGGCCTGCTGGGCATGGCCGCCGGCAAGATCAAGGACGAGCTGACCCGGCGCGGCCAGTTGCTGTTGAAGTAGCGCCCCTCTACACAGCCGCAACGGCGGCGCGACCGGTGCGCGCGCCGCCACGAGGGCCCGATGGCTATCCACGACGCGTTCATTTTCTTCAACGAGCTGGACCTGCTGGAAATCCGCCTGACGGAGCTGTCCAAGACCGTCGACCGGTTCGTGATCGTCGAGGCGCCGATCACCTTCCAGGGCGCCCCCAAGCCGCTGTTCTTCGCCGAGAACCGCCAGCGCTTCGCCCGCTGGTTGCCGCGCATCAAGCACGTCGTGGTCGACGACATGCCCGAGACCACCAGCACCTGGACGCGCGAGTTCCACCAGCGCGAGGCCATCCGTCGGGCCCTGGCCGACTGCGCGCCCGACGATCTGGTGCACATCTCCGACGCCGACGAGATCCCGCGCGTCGAGGCCCTGCTGGCCGCCAGCGAGCGTAAGACTCTGACCTATCTGCACAACGCGCTCTACATCTACTACCTGAACTGGGCGTGGGGCGACGAGCAGTGGACCCGGGCCTATGCCGCGCCCTGGCGCGAGATCCAGCAGCTGGACGACCTGAACGCGCCGCGCCTGAAGACGCCGCAGGACTATCTGGGCCTGAGCGTCGAGGCGGCGCGCGAGCGCATCCTGTGGGACGCCGGCTGGCACTTCTCGTACGTCGGCGGCATCGACAAGGTCATCGCCAAGCTGGCCGCCTTCGCCCACGACGAGCCGGAGGTGGCGCGCTGGAAGGAAGAGGGCCTGCTGGCCGAGAAGATCGCCGAGGGCCGGCACTTCTACACCGGCGCCAGCCTGACGCCGGTGCGGGTGGACGCCACGTTCCCGCGCGCCGTCCGCGACCAGTACGCGACCTATGTCGAGCGCAAGCTGATCGACCCGAAACCCGGCCGCGAAGCGCCGGGCCTCAAGGACCTGCTGCGCCGCGCCTTCAGAGCGTAGCCAGCTCCACGCGACCCAGACGCTCGGGATCGCCGGTGACGGTGATCTCGGCGACCTTGCCGTCCACGATGCGGATGTCGAGCACCGCGTAAAGCTTGCCCATCGGCGCGACGACCGCGCCGATCGCGCCATTGACCAGCGCCGTGCGGCCCGAGACCGCCAGGCCGTTGTAGAAGTCGGCGACCTTGGCCGCGCCGCGCAGCTCGCGGGTCTGGCCGCCGCCGGCGAAGGCGTCGGCGCGGACCACGACATTGGGATCCAGCACCGCCATCAGCCCGGCCAGGTCGCCGGTGCGGGAGGCCAGCAGGAAGGCGTCGACCACGCTCTTCTGCGCCGTCTGGGTCGCATCCAGGCTGTCGCCGCCGCGCACCCGGCGACGGGCGCGGCTGGCCAGCTGGCGGGCGGCGTCGGGCGTGCGCTCGACGATCGGGGCGATCTGGTCGAACGGCAGGTCGAACAGGTCGTGCAGCACGAAGGCGATGCGCTCGGCCGGCGTCAAGGTCTGCAACACCACCAGCATGGCCAGGCCCACGGAGTCGGCCAGGATCGTCTCGCGCTCGATGGCGTCCTCGGCGGTGACGGCCGGCTCGGGCGCGCCGTCCTCGATGGCGTCCTCGCGGCGCGACTTCTTGCTGCGCAGCATGTCCAGGCAGACGCGCGAGGTCACTGTGGTCAGCCAGGCCGACAGGTTGTCGACGCCGCTGGTGTCGGCCCGGGAAAGGCGCAGCCAGGCTTCCTGCACCGCGTCCTCGGCCTCGGGCAGCGAGCCCAGCATGCGGTAGGCCACGCCACGCAGGCGAGTCCGGTCGGCTTCAAATCGGTCCGCCAGGAAATTCTTTTCGGACATCGGTCACATCGCTCCGTCGGGCTTCGTCACCTCTTCGACGAACACAAGCCGCTGGATGTGACCGGCGGCATCGCCAAACCGCAAGGAGCAAGACCGATGCAAGCCCGCATGACCCAGCCCGCCTTCCTGATCCCCGACGCCATAAAGGCCCTGATCGCCCTGGGCAAATCCGCCCATGTCGAGGGCGTGCCGGAAAGCCTGCACGAACTGCTGCACCTGCGGGTCAGCCAGATCAACGGCTGCGGCGTCTGCCTGGAAATGCACGCCCGCGCCCTAGTGAAATCCGGCGAGACGCCCGAGCGCCTGGCCACCGTCGCCGGCTGGCGCGATGCGCCCTACTTCACCGACGCCGAACGCGCCGCGTTGGCCCTGGCCGAAGCCGTGACCCGCGTCGCCGACAAGGCCG
>NZ_JBWKZF010000058.1:0-10368 GCF_059424195.1 Caulobacter sp. GW456-12-1-14-TSB4 | reverse complement strand
ACCCCTGCCCCTCCCCCATCAAGGGGGAGGGAACGTGCTTCATCGACCTCGCGCCGTGCAGCTGCGAGTTGGTGGAAAGGGATGCGGAGCACCGGACAGCGTCCGGAGTGTGAGACAAGAAATACCGTTTCGACGAAGCCAGACGCTCCGCGCGATCGTTTTCCGGAAGCGTGACGTCCCGACGCTGTTCGCGCCTGTTCGCCCTTGAAGCCTCCGACGGGCGGGCCAGGCCGCGAAGCCTGGTCCCGGATGTTCGGATTTCCCCGAACCTGTCGCCTCCTCGGCCCATCATCCCACGTCGTTTCTGTGTTCCAGGGCCGACCGCCGCCAGAGGGATGAGGTTGCGGAGCTTCCCCCGCACCGACGAGCACGCCCGCTCGATCGCCCCTCGTCGCCGCAACGGTCGCTGGCCATGCGCCCTTTCCTCGCGACGAGGTGGGAGAACTGTACGGCAGGTTTTGAGGGGGAGGATGGAAGGCGGTGAACGCTCGTGCGTCATCCAAAACCCTCTCTCCTAGAGAGAGGCAGGGGCCCATGCGCAGCATGGGAGGGTGAGAGGTCACACCCTCTCCGAATAAGCCTGAAAACACAGCGAGATGTGCAAACCGGCCACCGGCTTCGCCTAACCTCTCACCCTCCCACGCCTGCGGCGCGGGCCCCTCCCTCTCTCAAAGAGAGAGGGGGTCAATTCCCATTCCTCGCCGGGGATTGCCGCCAAACCGTCACCAATGATGTGCCCCGCAGCCGGATAATCCTGGACCTGCCCGCGCCCTACCTTCCTCCTGCCGCGGTGTCTCCGCGGCAGGAGACCCTCGGCATGAACATCCTCTATTCCACCCAGGCCACCGCCGTCGGCGGACGCGGCGGTTGGGTCGGCAGCGTCGATGGGGCGCTGAAGGTCAGCCTGTCGACGCCCAAGGCTCTGGGCGGGCGCGGCGGCGCGGGCAGCAATCCCGAGCAGTTGTTCGCGGCGGCCTACGCGGCCTGCTTCCTGGAAGCCCTGCGCACCGCCGCCGCCGAGCTGGACATGAGCGTCGCCCAGGACGCCAACGTCACCGCCACGGTCGCTGTCGGCCGTCCGCAGGACGATCCGAAGCTGGCCCTGCGCATCGGTCTCTCCATCGACCTAGCCGGCATGGCTTCGGAAGACGCCAACACCCTGGTCGCCCACGCCGATGCGCTGTGCCCCTACTCCCGCGCCCTCCGCGAGGTCACCCAGGTGCGAATCCAGGTGACGTAAGGCCCGCATCGCGCTTCGATCCCCCAAGTCGTTTTGGCGACTCGCTCGGGGAACCACCACATGCCGCATCTGCCGGACTTCGAGGCCTGGGCGATCTTCGCCAAGGTGGCCGAGCGCGGCTCGTTCTCCGCCGCCGCCGAGGAGCTGGGCCTGGCCAAGACCACCGTCTCCAAGGCCGTGACCCGGCTGGAGGAGCGGATGCGCACCACCCTGCTCCACCGCACCACCCGCCAACTGTCCCTGACCGAGAGCGGTCGCGCCTCGCTGGAGCGCGCCGCCCGCATCCTCAATGACGGCGAGACCATCGAGGCCGAGATCCTGGAGGAGGCCGCCGTACCGCGCGGCCTGATCCGCCTGGCCTGCACCGGCGCGTTCGGGGTGCGGACCCTGGCCCCGCTGGTCCCCGAGTTCCTCAAGCGCTATCCCGAGATCGAACTCGACCTGCACATCACCGACAACAAGATCGACCTGATCGCCGACGGCTTCGACGGCGTGATCAAGGTCGGGCAGCTGGCCGACTCCTCGATGCGGGCCAGTCGGTTGTTCGCCCACCGCCTGCCGGTGGTCGGCGCCCCGGCCCTGTTCGAGAAGTACGGCTATCCCGAGCAGCCCGAAGACGTCCTGAAGATGCCGATCATGGTCTACACCCATGTGCGCGAGGCCCAGGAGTGGCGCTTCTTCCACCCGGTGCACGGCGAGCGCCTGGTGATGGTCCAGGGGACGTTCCGCATGAACAACGGCCTGGCGGCGGTGCCCATGCTGCTGGAGGGCCTGGCCCTGACCCTGCAGCCCGAGGTCTATATCTGGAACGAGCTGCAGTCGGGCCAGCTGGTGGAGGTCCTCAAGGACTGGACCCTGGTCCCCGTCCCCGTGCACCTGGTCACCCCGCCGGGCCGCGCCCGGCCGGCGCGGATGCGGGTGCTGCTGGAATTCCTGCGCGAGAACTTCTCCCGCCAGCCCTGGGCGCACGGGATCGAGCATTGATCACGAGCGACGCTCCGGCCTCGACCGAACAGCTTCCCTAAACCTTGTCATCCCGGAAAGCGCGAAGCGCTTGTCCGGGACCCAGGGGCGGCCGGCACAGCATTCACGCACCCCCTGGGTCCCGGACAGCCTCTGCGAGGCTTCCGGGATGACAAGGGAAGAGAAGCCCCCATCGCCCAATAGCTCCCCCTCCGCGCATTAGTGCAGTTTTGGAAACACTGAAGAACCAAAACACCGGATTATCGACCGAACGCCGTGCGCCTACTCCTTTGCTCAAGGAAACACACACCCCGGAGCAAGACGATGGACGCCAGCAAGATCCAGGTCCGCAGCGAAACCCAGGACCGCGAAGCCGCTTTCGACATCGCCCGTGGCGGTCTCGCCCCCTGGCAGGTGCGGATGGTCGAGGCCCATATCGACGGCAATCTGGACCGCAACATCTCGGTCGAGGAACTGGCCGGCCTGGCGCGTCTGTCGGTCAGCCACTTCGGCCGCGCCTTCAAGCAGAGCTTCGGCGTCGCTCCCCACGCCTACATCACCGCCGAGCGCATGGCCCTTGCCCGCGACCTGATGCTGACCACCAGCGAGCCGCTCTCGCAGATCGCCCTGACCGTCGGCCTGGCCGACCAGAGCCACCTGTCGCGCCTCTTCCGCCAGCATGTCGGCCAGAGCCCGCTGGCCTGGCGCCGGGCTCGCTGGACCCCGACTCAGGCGGGAATCGCCCTTCAGTGAGGCCTTCAGTGAATCAGGCGAAAGTCAGCTTTGCGGACGGTCGTTAACGCTTTTTCGCCCAGCTTGACCGTTCCGCAGGCGGCGAATTCGTAAAAATCCCCGGCCCACGGGCGTTTTGTCCCCGTGAATCGGCTTTTTAACCTTCCCTAACGGGTGACAAACGCGATCGGGCTCGTCAGGCTTACATTTCCCTGATTCACAGGAATGAGCTTAGAGATGACGAACGTTTCCGATCTGGTCGACGCCGCTGTCGCCGCTGACGACAAGCTGACCAAGACCCAAGCCAAGGCCATCATCGACGGCGTCTTCAAGTCGATCTCCGACGCCGCCGTGAAGGGCGAAGAAGTCTCGATCCCGGGCTTCGGCAAGTTCAAGGTCCAGGCCAAGCCGGCCCGCACCGGCCGCAACCCGGCCACGGGCGCGACCATCGAAATCGCCGCCAGCAAGAAGGTCGCCTTCACGCCGGCCAAGCAACTGAAGGACGCCGTCAACGGCTAAGCCTTTCGGCGAGAGGCGGACGCTCAAGTGTCCGCTTCTCGACGTTGCTATTCACGCGCGACATTGTGCTCCATGCCTCTGTCGCGCGTGAAGACTATTCAGAACAAAAAGAGAACGATAACTTAGGCCGCATGGCCGTTCTCGATCTCAGACGCAAGCTCGCTATTCTCTCCGACGCCGCCAAGTACGACGCGTCCTGCGCCTCCTCCGGCGCCGAGAAACGAAACTCCGTCGGCGGCCAGGGTATCGGCTCGACCGAGGGCATGGGCATCTGCCACGCCTATGCGCCCGACGGGCGGTGCATCAGCCTGCTGAAGATCCTGCTGACCAACTTCTGCATCTACGACTGCGCCTACTGCATCAACCGCGTGTCCTCGAACACGCCCCGGGCGCGGTTCACGGTGAAGGAGGTCGTCGACCTCACCCTGAACTTCTACAAGCGCAACTATATCGAGGGCCTGTTCCTGTCCTCGGGCGTCATCCGCACGGGCGACTACACGATGGAGGAGATGGTCCGGGTGGCGAAGTCGCTGCGGCTGGACCACGACTTCCGAGGCTACATCCACCTGAAGCTGATCCCCGAGGCCTCGCCGGAGCTGGCGGCCGAGGCCGGGCTCTATGCCGACCGGGTGTCGATCAATATCGAGCTGCCGCGCGACGACGATTTGGCGGCCCTCGCCCCCGAGAAGAGCCCCACCGACATCAAGCGCGCCATGGGCCGCATGCGCCTGGCGATCGACGACCACGCCGAACCGGCCAAGAAGGCCGGCAAGCGGTCCTTCGCCCGCAGCCAGTCGACCCAGCTGATCGTCGGGGCGGATGCGGCCAAGGACGGCGACATCCTGGCCCGCAGCGCCAACCTCTACGGCGCGTATCGCCTGGGCCGAGTCTACTACTCCGCCTTCAGCCCGATCCCGGACGCCAGCCATCGCCTGCCCCTGGCGCGGCCGCCGTTGCTGCGCGAGCACCGCCTGTACCAGGCCGACTGGCTGATGCGGTTCTACGGCTTCGAGCGGCCCGAGATCGTCGCCGAGGGCGAGGACCTGGACCTCACCGTCGATCCCAAGACCAGCTGGGCGCTGCGCAACCGGGCGAAGTTCCCGATCGATATCCAGACCGCCGACAAGGAAACGCTGCTGCGTGTGCCGGGCATCGGCGCCAAGGCCGTGGAGCGCATCCTGGCGGCCCGCAAGGTGACGCGCCTGACCCTCGATGATCTCAAGCGCGTCGGGGCCGTCCTGAAGCGCGCCAGGGCCTTCGTGGTCACCGCCGACTGGACGCCGGGCGCCCTGACCGATCGCGAGAGCCTGAAGGCGGCGCTCGTCCCGCCCCAGCAACTGAGCCTGTTCTGATGCGCGTGGTGCGGCTGGCGTCCGAGATCGACTTCGCCGGCTGGCGCGCGGCCGCGCGGGCGCTGCGGGCCGAAGGCGTGGAGCCGCAGGCGGTGGTGTGGACCGTGGAGCGGGAGCTGTTCGACTTCGACGCCCCTGCCCCGCCTGTCACCGGAGGCAGTTTCACCGTCCCCGCCGCCTTCGTCGAGCTGGCCGAGCAGGTGATCCAGAACCGCGCGGCGGATCGCTTCGCCCTGCTCTACCGCATCCTCTGGCGGCTGGAGCGCGAACCGCGGCTGATCGACAATCCGGCCGATCCCGACATGGCCCGGGCCCGCGACATGGCCAAGGCCGTCAGCCGCTCGGCCCACAAGATGAAGGCCTTCGTGCGCTTTCGGCTGATCGAGGGCGCGGCGATGGAGACCTACGCCGCCTGGTTCGAGCCGGCTCACCGCGTCACCGAGGCCACCGCCGGCTTCTTCGTCCGCCGCTTCACCAATATGGACTGGACCATCCTGACGCCCGACGCCTGCGTGGCTTGGGACCGCGAGCGGCTGATGGTGTCCGAAGGCGCCGATCCCGCCGACGCGCCGTCCGAGGACGCCCAGGAAGAGCTCTGGCGCACCTACTACGCCTCGATCTTCAACCCTGCCCGCCTGAACCCGAAACAGATGCGCCAGGAGATGCCCAAGCGCTACTGGCGGAACCTGCCCGAGGCGGCGCTCATTCCGGAGCTGATCGAAACCGCGCAGGAGCGCGCCACGGCCATGGTCGCCGCCCATCCCAGCAAGCCGCCCGAACGCAAGCTGAAGGCCGCCCTGCGCCACGCCCGCGACGCTTCGTATGACGGCTCGCTGCCGACCTCGCTGGACGACATCGCCGCCGGGGTCGAGCTGTGCCGCCGCTGCGACCTCTGGCGTGACGCCACCCAGGGCGTGCCGGGCGAAGGGGCGGCCAAGGCGCGGCTGATGTTCGTCGGCGAACAGCCCGGCGACCAGGAGGACCTTGCGGGCCGGCCCTTCGTCGGCCCCGCCGGCCAGGTGTTCGACAGGGCCCTGGCCGAGGCCGGCGTGGCGCGCGACCGGACCTATGTCACCAACGCCGTGAAGCACTTCAAGCACGAGCCGCGCGGCAAGCGGCGCATCCACAAGACCCCCGATCGAGGCGAGGTCACCGCCTGCCGCTGGTGGCTGGACGCCGAGCGGCGGCTGGTGAAGCCAAGGGTGATCGTCATGCTGGGCGCGACGGCGGCGCTGGGCGTGATCGGCAAGCCGACGCCGATCGGCGCCAATCGCGGCAAGGCGCTGCCACTATCGGACCAGGCCCAGGGCGTGGTGACCTATCACCCGTCGTTCCTGCTGCGCCTGCCGGACGAGGAGGCGCGGGCGCGGGCTTATGGGGAGTTCGTGGAGGATCTGCGGCTGGCAGGGGAGCTGGCGGGGCTCTGCTCCCCCTTTGGGGGAGCTGGCGGCGAAGCCGACTGAGGGGGCAGCTCGGCATAGGCCGCGCTGCCCCCTCCGGCCCTCTGGGCCACCTCCCCCAAAGGGGGAGGAGAAAAGTCAGCGGCTAATGAGCGGCCTTGCCGCCGTACTCCGCCATAAGCTCTTCCTTGCGGGCTTTCATACGCTCACCCATGGCCTCCAGGTCCTCGTCGCCCTTCTTGGCTTGCGAGAACAGGCCGCCGGGTTGTTCCTCTTCCTTGACGTGGTGAGTGATGTACTCGCCCAGCACCTTGACCTTGGCGTCGTAATATTGGTCGCCGGGCTTCATCGCCTCGATCTCGGCGATCAGCTTCTTGGCCCCGTCGTGCTCGACATAGGCCTCGTCCAGCAGGTCGTCATCGACCTCGCCGCGCTCCTCCGGATAGAGGATCTCTTCCTCGATCTGGGTGTGGACCTTCAGGGCCAGGGCGATCTTGTTGAACAGGGCCAGCTTCTCGGCGTCGCTCTCCAGCTGCTCGTACTCGTCGAACATGGCGGCCACCTCGCGGTGGTCCTTCTTGAGCAGGCTGATGGCCAGCGGATCGCGGCGGGCGGTGCGACGCGTGCGGCGCGGCTTGGCGGACTTGGTCGTGGTCTTGGTAGCGGCGGCCATGGAAATTCTCCCTCGGATGTCCCCCGACCGCCAACAAACCCGCACGCCTCAACGCGTGTTCCTCTTGCGATAAACTCTTAATTGAAAAGCATTTTCAGTGTCGGAAGACCGACAGTCGACCGACTTAGCTCGCCCGCTTGACGCCCGAGAACACCGCGTCCAGCTCGGTGGCTAGCAACTCGATGCGGTAGGGCTTGATCAGCACCCGCCGGCCCTCGTTCGTCGCGGCGGCGGCGGCGGCGCTGTAGCCGGTGGTCAGGATGACCGGCAGGTCGGGCCGCAGCCGCTGGATGTCGCGCGCCAGGTCCAGCCCGCCGACATCGCCCGGCATGACCATGTCGCTGAACACCAGGTCGAAGGCGATGTCCTGGCGCAGGGTCTCCAGCGCCGCCAGGGCGTCGCCGGCCCGGACCACGTCATAGCCCAGCTCGCGCAGCATCTCCTCGACCAGCTGGGCGACGCTGTCGTCGTCCTCGACCATCAGGATGCGGCGCTCGGTGTCTCCCGGCCCCGGCAAGGCGATCGACACGGCCTCCTGCGCCAGGGCCTTGGTCGAGCGCGGGATCCGCATCCAGATCGTCGTGCCCTCGCCCAGCACGCTCTCGATCCCCGCCTCGCCGCCCGACGAGCGCGCGAAGCCATAGACCTGGGACAGGCCCAGCCCTGTGCCCTTGCCGACCGCCTTGGTGGTGAAGAACGGCTCGAACAGTCGGCTCAGCACTTCGGGCGCGACGCCGACGCCGGTGTCGCGGATCGACAGGCGCACCATGTCGCCCACGCCGTCCGGCTTGCCCGAAGGCTCGTTGCGGCCCTCGATGGTGATGGTGCCGCCGTCGGGCATGGCGTCGCGGGCGTTGATGGCGATGTTCAGCACCGCCACTTCCAGCTGCGAGGCGTCGACCTCGACGCGCCACAGGTCGGGGGCCAGCTTCATCTCGACCGCCACGTCCTCGCGCAGCGAGCGGTCCAGCAGGGTGTGCATGCCGACTAGGCGCTTTTCGATATCGACCACTTCCGGCTTCAGCGGCGCGCGGCGCGAGAAGGCCAGCAGCTGCTGGGTCAGGCTGGCGCCGCGGTCGATGGCCTGGCGGATGCCCGTGCGCAGGCGCTCGCGGCGTGTGGGGTCGGTGGTGCGCTCCAGGAGGTCCAGACCGCTGGAGGCGACCATCAGCAGGTTGTTGAAGTCATGCGCTACCCCGCCGGTCAGCTGGCCCATGGCCTCCATCTTCTGCGACTGACGCAGGGCGTCCTCGGCCTTCTCGCGCTCGCGGGTCTCGCGACTCAGGCGGCGATAGGCCTCGGCCTCGCGAGCATTGGCGGCGCCCAGCACGGCGACCAGCAGGGCCGCCATGCCGATCAGCAAGGCAAAGCCCGCATAGCGCATGGCCCGGCGGGCGGGCGATTCCAGCACCGTGCGCAGATAGACCGAGCCCAACACCGTCTCGCCCTCGGTGACCCGCGCGGTCAGGACCAGGCGCGAGCCGTCATTGCGGGGCGAGGCCAGGACGTTGCGGGTCGGCGGCGGCGGCGCGCCGGCGCGGACGTAAGCGGCGGCCAGATGGCCCTGCATGTCGTAGGCGGCCACGGCCTCGACATCGGGATTGGAGCTCTGGGCCCCGACATATTCCCGCGCCGCCGAGCGGTCGTCAAAGGCCAGGGGCGCGGCCATGCTGCTGGCCAGGATGCGCAGCTGCACCTCGGCCTGGCGGAAGCGCTCCTGCTGGCCCAGGCGCTCGTTATAGGCGGCCATGGCGAAGGCGGCGGCGACGATGGCGACCGCGAGCCCAATGGCCATCGAGACGGTCAGGGCGGGACGCCAGGCCAGGCTGCCGAACCGGGGCCTCATCGCCCGCCCTCCTTGGGCTGGGCCGACAGGGACAGCAGCTTGGAGCTGACGGACAGGCCGGCGGCCTGGGCGGCGTCGGCGCGGATCTCGAATCGCACCCGGCCCTCGACGGTGACGAACTGGACCATGGCCCCGGGCGCCTCCAGCGCCTCGTCGGCGACGGTCAGCACCGGCTGTCCCGCGACCACGGCCAGCATCTGCTGCGGCGTCTGGGCGCTCGAGGCGGCGAGGAACAGCATGTGGCAGTCGGCGGCGCCCTTGGCGACGGACGGCACGCGGACGACGACGACCCGGTGATCGCCGACCTTGGCGCCATGCGCTGCGTGGTCGACGACGACGCCGAACGGATCACGCCCCGCGATACACAGCCGGAACGGGCTGGCGGGCGCCTCGAAGGCCGCGTCCGGCCAGTCGACGAAGGCGGTGAGCTTGTAGAGATAGCCAGCCTTGATCGGCGCGGCGGGGTCGGGCTCGGCGGCCTGGGCGACGCCGACCATGGCCCATAGCGCACAGACCGCCGCGACCATACGCAACGGCGAAGCACGCCATCCGGGGGTCAGCCCCAGGGCGCTCGGCGGGAAGCCCAAGACCATACGCCAGTCCCCTCGACCGTTTGAACGCGAAGCACGACCGTTTCGATCCCATCCCCATGACATTTTGGAGGCAGGTCGTCGAAGCTATGCCAGGACATATCGGCGCGGGGCTCCAGACAAGCAAAAAGCCCAGGGCGAACCCTGGGCTTTTCTGTCTCTTGCGATGGTACCGCCTCTCAGGCTTGAACTGAGGACCTCTGGTTCCACAAACCAGCGCTCTAACCAACTGAGCTAAGGCGGCGCATCGCGAGGGAGTGTCTTTAGTCGGACAGGCTCCCCGGATCAAGCGCCGAAACACGCTCTTTTCACAAGAAAACGCACGCGTTCCCGTTTGCCCTTTTCCGGGGAAACCCTCCGGCCAAGGAAAACGCGCTCGTTCGCATTCCGGCGTTTTCCAAAGAAACCGCGCTCGCTCTCTTTGGTCGTTTTCCAAAGAAAACGCGCTTGCCCTCTTTGGTCGTTTTCCAAAGAAAACGCGCTCGCTTTCTTTGGTCGTTTTCCAAAGAAAACGCCCCGGAGCCGAAACTCCGGGGCGCTTCTGTATTGTCGCTTGTGTCCAGGCCCTATTGCGGGACTTGGAACACCAGCGGGACCGTCACCTGGCCACCATCGACGGGCGCGCCGTCGAGGGTCTTGGGCTTCATCCGGAACAGGCGCGACAGGCGGAGCGCGGCTTCGCCGAACCCCATGTCCGCGGGCGACTCGGAGACAACCGAGCAACCTTCCAGAGTACCCTTGGCCGACACGGTGCACGAGAGCGTCGCGCGACCGCTGACTTCCATCCGTTGAGCACGGTCCGGGTAGTACCGGGCCATGTCGTCCGCGCCGGGCTTACGGGCCCAGTCCGGACGGGTGATGACCGACGCGCGGGCCGGCGGAGCCGTCGGCACCGGCGGGACCGCCGAGATCACCGGCGGAGCCGTGGTCTCGACCCGCTTTTCAACGGGCGGGATCGGCAGCGGCGGCGGCGGCGTCACGTCCGGCGGCGGAGCCACCGGGGGACGCGGCTGGACCACGGCCGGAGGCGGCGGCGGTTCATTGGTCGGCGGC
>NZ_JBWKZF010000057.1:0-11029 GCF_059424195.1 Caulobacter sp. GW456-12-1-14-TSB4 | reverse complement strand
CCCTCAGTCGGCTTCGCCGACAGCTCCCCCAGAGGGGGAGCAGATTACGTGAGTTCGCGGCAGTGGCCGCAGAACGCCGCGACGTCCGCCTCGTCGTGATAGACGGACAGCCCGATCCGCAGCACGTCGTCGCGAACATCCACCACCACGCCCTTTTCAGCCAGCGCATGCTTCCACGCGCTGGCTTCTTCGTGCTTCAGCGCCAGAAACCGCGCCTGCGGGCCATCGCCCGGCGGGTTCATCACCATGGCGTCCTTCAGCGGCCCGGCTTCACCGGCCGCGATCTTCTCCAGCAACACCCGCTGCAGACCGCCGACATGCGCAGCGATGGCCGCCGTGCTTAGACCCTCGGCCTCCAGCATCGTCCCCGCCGCCACGAAGCGGTAAAGCCCCGAGGGATCAAACGTCGCGCCCATGAAGCGGCTGGCGTCGCGGACATAGCCGACGCCGCCGGGCGGGCCTTCCAGGTCGCCGAACTCGGCGTACCAGCCGGTCAGCACCGGGCGCGGGCCGAACCCCGCCGGCGCGTGCAGGAAAGCCGCGCCCTCCCCGGCCATGGCGTATTTGTAGCCGCCGGCGAGGTAGAAGATCCGGTCGGCGACGGCGGCCAGGTCGGTCGGGACGGCGCGGAAGCCGTGATAGCCATCGACCACCACCCACGGACCGTCGGGGCGCGCCAGCTCGGCCAGGTCCCAGACGCGGTCGAAGACGACGCCGGTCTTGAAGAACACGTGGCTGACGAAGATCAGGTCGTAGGTCCCCGTCCGGGCGGCGGACAGGAACCGCTCGGCGAAGTCGGGGCGGTCGGTCTCGACCAGGGTCAGCTCGACCTCGCCGGCCTCGACCCAGCGCTGGGCCTGGCGGCGGAACGAGTGGAACTCGCCGTCGGTGGACAGGATACGGACGGGACGGCGCTCGATCGCCGACTTCAGCACCGCCAGCAGGGTGTGGGTGTTGGGCGCGAAGACCACGCTGTCGGGGCTGGGCAGGTTCAGCTCGCGAGCGACCAGGCCTTGCGCGGCCGGATAGACCACGCCCAGCGCCTTGTCCCACTTGTGGTCGGCCAGGACGACGGCGTCCTCCCAGGCCTCGACCTGGCCGGCCAGGGTGGCGTCGGGCCAGAGGTGGTGGCTGTGGGCGGCCATGTGCAGGCGGCCGGGGACGCTGAGCGCCTTCGAGAACAGGTCCTTGCGGGCGGTCATCAGAGCTTCGTCCGCAGCGACCACAGTTCCGGGAAGGCCCGCCGGCGCAGGGTCGAGGCCAGGTAACCCACCCCATCGGTGCCGCCCGTGCCCGGCCGGCCGCCGATGATCCGCTCGACCGTCAGCACGTGCTTGTGGCGCCAGGTGACCAGGGCGTCGTCGAGGTCCACGAGCTTCTCGGCCAGCTGGTACAGCTCCCAATAGGCTTTCGGGTCGCGATAGACCTCCAGCCAGGCGGCCTCGACGGCCTCGGACGGGGCGTAGGTCTGGCTGAAGTCGCGATGCAGGGCGCTGTCGGGCACTTGGAGCCCATGACGCGGCAGCTGGGCGATGGCCACGTCGTACAGGCTGGGCGCATCCAGCGCCGCCTGCAGCTGGCCGAGCGCCGACGAGCCCTCCTCGTGGAACTTCAGGAAGCTCTGGTCCTTCAGGCCCAGCAGATATTCCAGAGTCCGGAACTGGTGCGACTGGAAGCCCGAGGACGAGCCCAGATCGCCCCGGAAACTCAGGTAATCGGCCGGCGTCATGGTCGCCAGCACGTCCCACGACAGGGTCATCACCGTCTGGATCCGCGACACCCGCGCCAGGGCCTTGTAGGCCGGCTCGACGTCGCCCGAGGCGATCAGCCGCTTGGCCAGCTCGACCTCGTGGATGATCTCCTTGAGCCACAGCTCCTTGGTCTGGTGGATGACGATGAACAGCAGTTCGTCGTGCCGGTCGCTCTGCGGCTTCTGGGCCTCGAGCAGCTCGTCCAGC
Source organism: Caulobacter sp. GW456-12-1-14-TSB4 (assembly GCF_059424195.1). NCBI lineage: Bacteria > Pseudomonadati > Pseudomonadota > Alphaproteobacteria > Caulobacterales > Caulobacteraceae > Caulobacter > Caulobacter sp. GW456-12-1-14-TSB4. The sequence continues at coordinate 9,071 of NZ_JBWKZF010000057.1, read as the reverse complement.
GCCAGATAGCGCGCGTAGGTCATGTCTTTCGCCATGGGGAACGGTATGCCGCTTTTCGGGGCGTAGCGGCAACTCTCTGCTTGTCATCCCGGCCGCAGCGAAGCGGAGAGCCGGGACCCAGGGGCCAATGCAGTGCGGTTGCCCCTGGGTCCCGGACAGCCTCTGCGAGGCTTCCGGGATGACAAGCTTGGGGAGCGGCGTCATGGAAGGGGTGTGAGGATCGACCCGGCGCCCTTACAATAGCGCCACCCCACAACGCGCATCCCCTGGAGCCCTGGCGTTTGAAAGCCTCGACTTGATCTCGCAATACGGATGGTCCGAAGCGCTGGCGCAGGCGTTCAAGCCGCACGCCCGCGCCGGCTATGTTCCCGGGCGCGTCATCGTCCAGCAGCGCAACGGCTATCTGGTGATGACCGACCAGGGCGAGTTGCGCGCCAAGCCGTCGGGCCGCCTGCGCCACGAAGCGCGCGAGATCGGCCACCCCGCCGTCGGCGACTGGGTGGCGATGTCGGTCAACAGCGCCCAGCGCACCGCCACCATCCACGCCCTGCTGCCGCGCCGCACCGCCTTCATCCGCCGGGCCGCCGACAGCCTGCAGACGCCGCAGGTGATCGCGGCCAATGTCGACCTGGCCTTCATCGTCACCTCGATGAACGGCGACCTCAATGCGCGCCGGATCGAACGCTACCTGGCCGCCGCCTGGCAGAGCGGGGCGCGGCCGGTGGTGGTGCTGACCAAGGCCGACCTGGTCGCCGAGACGGAAACCCAGACCGCCGAGATCGAGGCCCTGGCCGCCGGCTGTCCGGTGGTCAGCATCTCGGCGCGGCAAGGCGTGGGGCTCGACGCCCTGCTGGCCCATCTGGCGCCGGGCGAGACCTGCGTGCTGATCGGCTCGTCCGGGGTCGGCAAGTCCACCCTGGTCAATGTCCTGCTGGGCGAACAGCGGATGGCCACGGCCGAGGTCCGCGAAGGCGACGACAAGGGCCGCCACACCACCAGCCACCGCGAGCTCGTCCTGCTGCCCGGCGGCGGGCTGATCGTCGACACCCCCGGGGTGCGCGAGATCGGCCTCGTCGACGCCGACGAGGGCGTCAGCGTGGTGTTCGACGACATCGAGCAGCTGGCCCAGACCTGCAAGTTCGGCGACTGCACCCATGCCAACGAACCGGGCTGCGCCGTGCGTGGGGCGATCGAGGACGGGACCCTGGATCCCGACCGCTGGGCCCACTTCCAGAAGCTGGGCCTGGAACTGGCGGCCATGGAGGAGAAGACCGAGCGCCTCGCCCGCGACGCCGAACGCCGGCGCCTGGGCGGGCTGCAGAAGGTCTATCGCGCCACCAAGAAGGACGTGCGCGGCGGCGCCGATCGCTGAGCCCGACGGCTCGAAACACGCGGTTCTCTCAGAATTTGGCCCCTTCGCCCGGCCGAACGGGTTAGGTGTGGGTATCGATACTTCCAGAGAGGCCCTCCCCATGCCCGCTTTCACCATCGTCACGACCAGTGCGACCCAAGGCAGCGATGCGGCGGAGGTCAGCTCGCTGGCCGACGAGTTCAACGACGCCAGCGAAGCCCTGGGCTATTCGCGCCGCATGGCCGACGAGATGCTCAGCATGGCCAGCCAGCTGGCGCTGGACTTCGACTACAGCCACGTCGGGATCTACGAAGGCGACCTGATCGACGAGGAAGTTGATCCCAGCCACGCCGCCTTCCTGGGCGCCTGGGTGCTGGACGAGGAAGGCATCGCGTTCCTGGTGGCGGAAGAGTTCCGGGAGGGTTCGGAAACCGAAGCCGACGCCTAGTCGACCTTCCCAAGCCCCTCTCTCTTAGAGAGAGGGAGGGGCCCACCGCCAAAGGCGGTGGGAGGGTGAGTGGTTACGGTCTCGCCGGCAAACCCCACGATCGTCATCCCACGCTTTATGCGCGGGACGTATCATTCAGCTTCCACATGAGAGCCTAGGTCCGCACTTCACCCGCGACGGACAAATGGGTCCCGCGAACACGTCGCGGGGTGACGGTTTAGCTTGGGCTCCAAACGGCCGCCCTCGTAACCACTCACCCTCCCACCGCTTCGCGGCGGGCCCCTCCCTCTCTCTAAGAGAGAGGGATTCAAAGGCGCTTTCCCCTCCCCCTCCGCGCGCAACTTGGCTAAACCCTCCCTCATGGTTCAGTCGTCCGCGTCCGCCGTAACCGTCGCCGCTCCCGCCCCGCGCTCGCGCGTCGGCAAGCGCCTGTCGATCGTCGCCCCCTGCTATAACGAGCAGGAGGTGCTGGACCTGTTCTTCGCGCGCATCGACGCCGAGCTGGCCCGGATCGGGGTCGAGTACGAGATCGTCGCCGTCAACGACGGCAGCCGCGACCACACCCTGGCGGTGCTGCTCAAGCACCATCAGCGTGACCCGCGCATCAAGGTCATCAACCTGGCCCGCAACTTCGGCAAGGAGGTCGCGCTGTCGGCCGGCCTTGACGCCGTCACGGGCGACATGGTGGTGCCGATCGACTGCGACCTGCAGGACCCGCCCGAGCTGATCGAACGGTTCATCGAGGCCTGGGAGGCCGGGGCCGACGTGGCTTATGGGGTGCGGGTCGATCGCAGCAGCGACACCTTCGTCAAGCGCCTGACGGCCCAGGGCTTCTACAAGGCCTTCAACCGGATGTCGGATGTCGACCTGCCCTATAACGCCGGCGACTACCGGCTGATGGACCGCCGGGTGGTGGACGTCCTGCGCCAGCTGCCCGAGCGCAACCGCTTCATGAAGGGCCTGTTCGCCTGGGTCGGCTTCAAGCAGACGGCCATCCCCTATGCCCGCCCCGAGCGCGCGGCCGGGACCAGCTCGTTCCGCTACTGGAAGCTCTGGAACTTCGCTCTCGACGGCATCACCTCGTTCAGCACCGCGCCGATCCGGGTGTGGAGCTATGTCGGCCTGATCGCCGGCGTGCTGGCGACCCTGGCGGCGGTGTTCCTGGTCGCCCGCACCCTGCTGGAGGGCAACACCGTCCCCGGCTATCCGTCGCTAATGGTGGTGATCCTGATCGGCTTCGCCATCCAGATGCTGGCCATCGGCTCGCTGGGCGAGTACGTCGCGCGCATCTATCAGGAAGTGAAGGCCCGGCCGCTGTACGTGATCATGGATCGCTACGGGTTCGAGCAAGGCTCATCGACGTGAGCACCTTCCTGACCCCGGCCCGGCGCGAGTTCCTGGTCTCGGCCCTGCGCTATGGCGTGGCCGGCGTGGCCAACACCCTGGTCGGCCTGACCATCATCCTGGCGCTGGACGTCGGCCTGCATCTCGACCCGCACATCGCCAACGCCGTCGGCTACGCGGTCGGGATCTGCGTCAGCTTCACGCTGAGCAAGCTGTTCGTGTTCAAGGCCCGCCAGACCGCGCGCTCGGCCCCGCTGCGCTATGGCGTGGCGGTCGCGGTCGCCTTCGCCCTGAACCAGGGCGTGCTGACCCTGGCCCACATGATGCTGCCGCACGGGACGCTGTTCGACATGGCCGCCCAGGGCGCGGCCGTGGCCAGCTATACCGCCGTGCTCTTCCTGCTGAGCCATTTCTGGGTCTTCGCCCACCAACCGACGCCTACTGACCGGGACCCCGCATGGACCGCCTGATCTACGACCGCATCCGCGAGCTGGAGACCGACCACTGGTGGTTCGTCGGCCGCCGCAAGATCCTGCGCGGGCTGCTCAAGCGCCTGGCCCCGCCGGCCGGCGCCCGCATCCTGGAGGTCGGCTGCGGCGCGGGCGGCAACGTCCCGCTGCTGCGCGAGTTCGGCGATGTGAAGGCCCTGGAGCCGGACGACGAGTCGCGCGCCTACGCCTCGGACCGCCTGGGCCTGTCGATCGACACCGGCCTGCTGCCGGACGGCCTGCCCTACCAGCCCGAGACCTTCGACCTGGTCTGCGCCTTCGACGTCGTCGAGCACGTCGATGACGATGCCGGCTCGGTGAAGGCCCTGGCCAGCCTGATCAAGCCGGGCGGCGCGATGCTGACCACGGTGCCGGCCTATCAGTGGATGTGGAGCCACCACGACGTGCTCCACCACCACAAGCGCCGCTACCTGCTGCCGGCCTATCGCAAGCTGTTCGAGGACGCCGGCCTGAAGGTCGAGACCGCGACCTATTTCAACACCCTGCTCTTCCCGCTGGCCGCCGTGCAGCGCACGGCCAAGAAGCTGCTGAAGGACGACAGCGCCGACGACACCATGCCGCCGAGCTGGCTGAACAAGACCCTGGCGGGGGTGTTCTCGCTGGAGGCGCCGCTGGCGGTGGGTGGCGGGCTGCCGTTCGGCCTGTCGATCGCGGTGATCGCGCGGAAGGTTTAGTTGAATCCCTCTCTCATAGAGAGAGGGAGGGGCCCGCCGCCAAAGGCGGTGGGAGGGTGAGAGGTTTCACCCTCGCCGGAAAATCCTGATTCCTTCCGTTGAGCGATCGCGTCGGCTGAGCTCATGCTCTGGCCATGGACGCCATCGCCAACGCCCGCCGTCTTCGCCGAGACCAAACCCTGGCCGAGAAGACGCTGTGGAATCTCGTCCGCAATCGACGGCTCGGCGGCTTCAGATTCCTGCGACAACATCCGATCGACCGCTACTACGCGGACTTCGTCTGCGAGGCCGCGAAGCTGATCGTGGAGCTGGATGGCGCCTCGCACGAGGGCCGCGAAGACTATGACGCGCGCCGCACCGAGGTGTTGGAACTGTTTGGGTACGTCGTTCTGAGGTTCCGTAACGAGCAGATGCTGAACGATCCTGGCGGGGTGGCGGACGAGCTCCTCGCGGCGCTTCGTTCTGTGAGGGTGTAACCTCTCACCCTCCCACCGCCTGCGGCGGCGGGCCCCTCCCTCTCTCTATGAGAGAGGGATTCCATTTTCCCCCTACCGCAGATCCGGCGTCGGGATGATCCGCACCGCTTCCAGCCCCACGCCCAGCTTGCGGGCGTCGTCCTTGGCCAGGCCCAGTTCCTGCGGGCTCTTGGCGTCCGGGATGTCGAAGGTCACGACCAGCTTGTCGCCCTTCAGCGCTTCGGGCGGCAGAGTCAGCAGGTAGTCGTGGCGCAGGGACGTCGTCAGGCCGAACCTGTAGGTCTCCGACACGCCCGCCGCCGACACCGTGGCGGTGCGGAACGGCGACACCGTCGGCAGGAAGCCGAAGGCGGCGACTTGCAGCGAGGCGTGGGCCAGGGTGCGCTGGGCCGGCGAGATCGGGATCTCGACCGTGGCGTGTTTCTCGTCCGACCAGACGCCGGCGGCCTCCGGACCCGACCAGCCCTCGCCCAGATACGGCACGCCCGTGCCGCCGGCCTTGAACAGCAGCGACGGCGGCTCGACGCACGAGCCGACCACCACCACCACCAGGCCCACCGGCTTGCCCGAACGGCAGCCCGGCTTGTCATAGGCGTCGCCCGGCAGGGTGACGATGTAGTCCACGTCGCCCGGACGGTCCGGACGGCCGTCGGCCATCAGGCTCAGCACATTGCCGCCATGCGGCGACTTCAGCATGGCGATGGTGGCCATGTAGGTGGTGATCGGCTTCATGTCCGAAGCCGAGAACATCACCTTCTCGCCGGACAGGCCGCGCGTCAGGCGCACCTCGCGCACGTCGTGCAGGATAGCGTCCAGCCGGTGGACGTCGGCCACGCTGGGCCGCAGGAACAGGCACAGCATCACCACCAGCTGGGCGGCCAGGGCCGGGGCCAGGCCCAGCGGCGCCTGCCAGGCGGGGCGCTCCTCGGCGGGCTTGATGCGCACGCCCAGCACGGTCAGGAACCACAGCGGGGTGACGAAGGCCAGCATCGAGAAGACGCCGAAGCTGTGCTTGAGCACGGCGTATTCCGAGCCGTCGCCCCGCAGCACCAGCATGGCGTACTGGGCCAGCATGGCCAGGGCCGCGGCCGCGCCCAGCGAGGCCAGCAGCACGGTGGCGGCGGTGGGCCCCGCGTCCTCCTCGACCGCGCCGGGATCGCGGCGCAGTTCGACCAGCAGCACCCAGGCCGACAGCAGGGCCAGGACGATGGCGGCGGCGGCCAGGCCGGTCATCGGCATGGGCGAGGCCAGGTTCAGGCTGCCGTTGTTGGCCGCCATCCAGCGCATGCGCCAGAAATAGGGGCTGCCGACCACGCCGCCGACGATGGCGAAGAGGCCGACCAGACCGACCCAGTCGAAGCGGCGGGCGTGGATCAGGTCGCGCAGCCAGGCCAGGGCCAGCATGGCCATCAGCGCCCCGGCCAGCTTCAGGGTCGGCACCAGGTGGAAGCAACCGCAGAACAGCACGGCCGCCGTCGCATAGACCACGTAGATCGGGCGCGAGCGGGGCAGGATCGCCGCGCCGCCGGCCAGACACAGCATGGCCACGGCCTCGCCGACGATCTGCGGGAAGAAGAAGTTGTTGACCAGCTCGGCCCCGAACGCCCCGCGCACGGCGAAGATGTTGACGACCATGAAGCCCAGCGCCGTCAGCAGATAGGTCAGCGACACCCGCCGCGCCTGATCGAACAGCACCACCCAGACCACCGCCGCCGACAGCACCCCGGCCATCAGCAGGGCGTTCACCTCGGACCAGCCCAGGGTGGCGAACAGGCCCGCGAAGCGGTGGCTCAGCTTGGGATAGATGAACATCTCGGCCATGAACTCATGGCCCTGCTGCGGGATCAGGAAGGCGTGGCGCACGACCTCCATGACCTGCAGGTGATAGGAGCTGTCCACCGACAGCGACAGCAGGCGGTTGGCCGACAACAGGCCAGCCAGCAACAGGCACCAGAACGCCGCCCCGACGCCCCATAGCCACTTGGTGTTCACGCTGCCCATCTTCCCCTACTTCCCCAGATTCCCACGTCTCAGGTCCGAGCGTCCCCACGCTCGGATACTCACGGTATAGCTAGCTTTGCGGCTTCCCGGCCAGGTCGCCGGCCTTCACCGGCGTCAGGCCCTTGATCCCGTTCAGGTCCCGCCCGCAGGCCACGCCGGGCCCGAAGCGGTAGCAGTCGGTGCGCCGTGCGATCGGATCCAGGAAGCCGCCCGCCTTCTGGCCGTTGGCCATGACGATGGTGATCGTGCGATCGCCGGGCGCGGCGTCGACGAAGGTCTCCGGATACGTGACGATGCAGGGCGGATCGCTGCTGCGCGCGGTCGGATAGGTGTTGGCCGAACCGCCGTTGCGGACGATGGCGTGGAACAGCTGCCGCATGACGACCAGGTCTTTGTAGTTGGGCGTGCAGTAGTAGGTCGGCGCGAAGGTCCAGTGACGGTTCGCCGTCTGCGGGCTGGCGGTCAGGTCGATCGGATAGGCCAGCGGGTCGGCCCAGCCGAAGATCTGCCGCACGCCGTGGCGCAGCAGGCTGGTGTCCACCGCCTGGACGGCGAGGGTCGCAGCCAGCACGGCCAGGGCCGTTCGGCGCGGCAGGCGGCTGGCCCAGCTGATGGCCAGCGCCAGCAGCAGATAGCCGACCGCCCAGAAGAACCGGCCGTGGGCGCGGAAACCGCCGACCACCTCGGCCAGCCCGCCCTTGGGACGCGGCAGCTCGTAGACATGGACCTTGAAGGCGTAGGCCGACCAGCCCACCGCCCACAGCGTCAGGGCGATCATGGCCAGGGTCATCGGCGTCCAGCGCGCCCACCAGCCCGGGACGACGCCGCGCGCGCGGACGGTCTCGACCAGCTTGAAGCCGACCATGGCCAGGATCAGCAGCAGGAAGCCGCCGCCCAGATACTGGTAGCCCTCGAACGACTGCGCGCCGTTGGCGTCGACCACGCCCGTGTACCACGAGCCGGTCCACAGCTGGCCGGCCAGCTTCGAGGCCTGCGGCCAGACCGGCGCGACCAGGTTCATGGAGTAGACGCCCAGGGCCGTGGCCCCGCCGGTCAGGCCCCGGCCGTCCTGGTAGTCGAGGATCCAGGTCGCCACCGCCAGGGCGGCGATGGACATGGCCGCGGCGCCGATCACGCGCAGCCAGCCGCCCGCGCGACGCTGCAGCAGCTCGGCCAGCAGGGCCGCGCCGAAGGCGGCCCCGACCGGCGGCAGGTGATAGGCGTGGACCCCGACGATCAGGGCGAACAGGCCGGCGAAACAGGCCGCGCGCGTCCAGGTCAGGCCCTCGCGGATCGAGCGCACCGACAGGGTCAGGCCGACAAGGATGATCCAGTGCCCCGCCAGGGCGATGTGGCCGAACTGCCGGGCCAGCCAGGCCGGGAACATCAGCGACAGCAACCCGCCCAGCAGCAGCATCCAGCGGTCGGTGACGCCCAGGGCCCGCAGCAGGGCCATCATGCTCCAGACCTGCAGCGGATAGGACAGCCACAGGAACAGGCCGATCGGGTTGAACAGGTGCGACAGGCCCGTGGCCTTCAAGACGATGGCCAGCCAGGGGATGCTGTCGGTGAAGACGATCGAGATCGGCTTGTCGCCCAGCCCGCTCACCGCCGTCAGCGGCCAATGCCAGGGCTGGCGGATGAAGGCCTCGTACGAGGCGGTCATCACCGCCATGTCGCCCTTGGGCCGGCCCCAGAACTCGGCATGGGCCGAGGCGATGTCGAAGCCGAACATGAAGCCGCACAGCAGGACGGGGATCAGCGTCGCCGCCAGGGCGAACAGAATCTGGCTGCGGTTGGCCCTGACGTCGGCCCAAGACGGAATCATGCGGTCCCCCGAGTACTGGCGGACTGCTTAGCATCGATGCTCCGCCGGGCGCATCCCCGCAGGCCATCCAAGGTTGCGCGGCGCTCGCGGCGACCCAAATCTCGACCATGACCGAACTCCAGGCCACGCTCGTCCTGATCGCCCTCGCGGTGCTGCTGATCCCGGTCGGGGTCTGGATCATCCGCGTGACCAAGCGCTCGAAACGCGCCTTCGCCCCGCTGGTCGGGATGCTGATGATGCTGGGCGCGTTCTACCCGCCCGATCCGCCGCCCCCACCGCCCGCCGAGACCGTCGTCCGCGACGAGAACGACGAGCCGAAGGACGGCGAGGACTGAGGTCGCCACTGCGCTTCGAAGTTCCAAAATCTTGTCATCCCGGAAAGCCCGCAGGGCTTGTCCGGGACCCAGGGGCCAAGCCCCGTACGGTTGCCCCTGGGTCCC
>NZ_JBWKZF010000056.1:0-11202 GCF_059424195.1 Caulobacter sp. GW456-12-1-14-TSB4 | reverse complement strand
GTCACGGGGCGGGCTTAGGGCCGACGCCCGATAGATGCTTCCCCTCTGTGGGAGGATTTTAGTCGCTAGATCACGCCCTTCTTCCGCAGCCCCTCGACCACCTCGACGCTCATCCCCACCACCTCCGCCAGCACCGCATCCGTGTGCTCCCCCAAGGTCGGCCCCGGCCACCGCACGCCACCGGGCGTCTCGGTCAGCTTCGGGAAGGCGTTCTGCATCTTGATCTGGCCGAACACCGGATGCGGCACGGTGACGATCGACTCCCGCGCCACGAACTGCGGATCGTCGATCATGTCCGGCGCGCGGTAGATCCGCCCCGTCGGCAGGCCGGCGGCCTCCAGTTTCGGCAGCAGGTCCTCGATCGCCTGATCCGCCGTCCAGGCGGCGATCCGAGCGTCCAACTCCCCCTGGTGCGCCCCGCGCGCGGCGTGGTCGCGATAGCGGACGTCGTCTGCCAGGTCCGGGCGACCCATCAGGTCGCACAGCCGTCGGAACAGCGTGTCCTGGTTGGCGCCGATCAAGACAAGCTCGCCGGACTTGGTCGGATAGACGTTCGACGGCGCGATGCCCGGCAGCACAGCGCCTGAGCGCTCGCGGACATAGCCGGTCAGGTCGTATTCGGTGATCAGGTTCTCCATCACCGTCAGCACGCTTTCATAGATCGCCGCATCGACCACCTGGCCCTTGCCGGTGCGCGCTCGGGCGTGCAGGGCCATCATCACGCCGAGCGCGGCGTTCAGGCCCGACAGGCTGTCGCCGATCGAGATGCCGGCGCGGGCCGGATTGCGGTCGGGCTCGCCGGTGATGTGGCGCAGGCCGCCCATGGCCTCGCCGACCAGGGCGTAGCCGGCGCGGCTGGAATAGGGCCCGGTCTGGCCAAAGCCCGAGACCCGCGCCATGACGAGCCCTGGATTGGTCTTGGCCAGGGCCTCGTAGCCCATGCCCCACTTCTCCAGCGTGCCGGGGCGGAAGTTCTCGACCACGACATCGGCCTTGGCGATCAAGGCGTGGGCGATGTCACGGCCTTCATCCGTGCGCAGATCGATAGTGACGGACTTCTTGTTGCGGCCGATCACCGGCCACCAGGGCGACAGGCCCTTGGGTTTCGAGCGGCCCCACTGGCGCATCGGATCGCCGACCTTGGGATCCTCCAGCTTGATGACCTCGGCCCCGAAGTCGCCCAGCACCTGGCCACAGAAGGGCCCGGCGATCAGCGAGCCCATCTCGATCACGCGCAGTCCGGCCAGTGGACCCCCAGCCTTGGTTTCCTGCGTCATGGACAATCTCCCCGCCGTCATCGGAACCGTTCACGGCTCCGTGAGGTTTTGTTGATCACCCGGCGCAGTGCGCCGCCGAGCTTTCAAGAACCTCTAAGAAAAACGCGTAGGGAAAGACAGAGCCATGACCCGTCACCTGATGATTGTCGGCGCCGCAGTCGCCGCACTGAGCCTCGCCGCCTGCGGCCAGAAGGCCGATGAAGCCAAGGGCGCCGCCACCCCGGCCGAACAGGCCGCGACCCCGGACGCCAACCCCGCCGCCACGGTCCCGACCGCGGCCGACGAGACCAAGGCCGACGTGTTCGCCGCCAAGGCCGCCGACAGTGACATGTTCGAGATCGCCGCCGCCAAGCTGGCCGCCACGCGCTCGACCAACCCGGCCGTGAAGAAGTTCGCCGCCGCGATGGAAAAGGCCCACACGGCCACCAGCGCCGAGCTGAAATCGGCGATCGCCGCCTCGGGCGCGACCATCACCCTGCCGACCGTGCTGTCGGAAGACGCCCAGGGCAAGATCGACGACCTGACCAAGGCCGACGCCAAGGACTTCGACAAGACGTACGCTGACGGCCAGGTCGACGCTCACCAGGCGGCCCTGAACCTGCTGCAGCGCTACGCCCAGGACGGCGACACCCCGGCCATCAAGGCCTTCGCCGCCGCCACGGCCCCGAAGGTCCAGGAGCACCTGAACATGGCCGAAGGCCTGAAGAAGGGCTTCGGCACGGGCGAGGACGTCGCCAAGGCCCAGGACAAGGCCGACAAGGCGCAGATGAAGGCCGACGAGAAGGCCACCGGCCACTAACGATTAGGGAATGGCGTAGGCGACCGTGGCCTTGGCCGCGGCCCGCTCGCGCCCTTCCGTCCACATCAGGACATCGGCCGTCGCGATGCGGCGGCCGAGCTTGAGCAGGGTCGCCTCGGCGTAGAGATCGCCAGGCTGGCAGCCTCTCAGGAAATGGATATTGAGCGAGGTGGTCACCGCCATGGCCACCTCGCCGATGTGCGCCAGGATCACCGCATAGGCCGCCGTGTCGGCAAGGCCCATCAGGGTCGGTCCCGAGATCAGCCCGCCCGGCCGCAGGTGCCGCGCCAGAGGCGGCAGCTTCAACAGCGCCCGCCCCGGCCCGACCTCGACCACCGACGCCATCTGCTGGGGGTCCAAGTCCGGGAAGGCCCGATGCAGGAACGCGTTCAGCGCTTCCGCATCCATCTTGATCACCGCGTCGCTCATTTGCCGACCGCCACGGTGTTGTCGTCGCCGTTGCGGTCGATCACCGTGTTGTACGGATCGATCCCAGCGAACTTCGGCGCCTTGGCCGTCACGAACGTGAAGGTCTGCACGCCCGAGCGGATCGGCCTGCGCTCATAGGCGACGACGTCCTGGGCGTCGAAGCCCTTGTCGCCCGGCTTGGCGGTGAACAGGCCAATGTCCATGGTCTCGTTCAGGGCGGCGCCCGTCTCCTTGCCCTTGCCGTCGGCGTATTTCTTCTGGGCGTCGACCGTGATGGTCACGTCGAACTTGCCGTCGCCGCGCTTATGCACCGCCGCGCTCTTGGTCTTCAGGTCGTAGAGCGTGATCTTCTCGAACAGGTCGGTGATCAGCGCCTGCTTGTCGGCCGGAGCCTCGGCGCGCAGGGCGGTCAGGAAGTCGGTGCTGATCGGATAGGGCGCGCCCTTGAAGGCGTGGTCGGCGATCAGCTTGCGCAGGGCGCGGTTGACGGCCTCTTCGCCGATCTCGCTCTGCAGCCGGTACATGACCAGCGAGCCCTTGTTATAGCGGATGTAGTTCTGGCTGTTCTCGACCCGGGCAAGGGGCTGCTCGTCGATGACGTCACCACCCCGCGCGCGCAGATAGCTGTTCAGTTCGAGCTTCAGGAACTTGCGGATCTGGTCTTCGCCATAGGCGTGCTTCATCACCATCAGCGCCGAATACTGGGCGAAGGTCTCGCTCAGCATCACGCTGCCCTGCTGGTCCGCGCCGATCACCTGGTGGGCCCACCATTGGTGACCGATCTCGTGAGCCCCGACATAGGTGACCATGTCGATCTTGGTCGGATCGCGGAAGTCTGAGATGAAGAACAGTCCCTCCGACCATGGAATGGTGTTGGCGAAGGACTGGGCGAACTGGGCGTAGTCCGGGAACTCCTGGAAGCGCAGTTGGCGGAACTGATACGGACTGAAATTGGCCTGGTAGTAATCCAGCGACCGCTTCATCGCCGTCTTCATGCGCTCGATGTTCCACGCGTGCTGGGGATCGTAATAGACCGCCAGCTCGACGCCCTTATAGGTCTCCTGACTGACCTGATAGCGGGCCGACTGGATCGAGAGGAATGGCAGGATCGGCGCCTCGGTGACGAAGCGGGCCTTGCGGCGGCCGTTCTTGACCGTGTCCGAGACCTTGTAGCCCGGCGCGATCGGCGTCTGGTCGGCCTCGGTGGTCACGGTGACGTCCGAAGTGACAAAGTCGGCGTCCTTGCGCAGGCCGTTGAACTGGCGGGACGGAACGTCGCCCAGCAAGGCCATACGTAACTGCGGCGGCAGGCCGTACTTGCGGCGCTTGGCGCGGTCCTGGAGCAGGCCCTCGCGCGACATGCCCAGGATCGGCGCGATCTCCAGGTTGTTGACGAAGGTCCCGTTGTCGACGATCCGGCTCTCCTGGTCGCTATTGGGGAAGCCGCGTTGCGACCGCAGGGTGATGAAGCTCATCTTCCGCCGCTCGCCCGGGGCCATCGGCGTGTCGAAGGCGAAGATGCGGTAGTTGAACCTCTCGAAGGTCTTCTTGGGCCGCGCGCCCTCGATCGACAGGCCCTTCACCTGCAGGTCGCGGTCGAAGCGGACGTGGATCTCCTTCAACGGTGCGCCGGTCTTGTTCTCGATCACGTACGAGCCCTTGGTCTCAAGGCTGGGCGCGTGCGGCTTCAGATCGACCTCGAGCGTCATGGCGACGATCTTGGGCTGCGGCGTGGTCTCGAACGGCAGCAGGGTCTTCTCGTAGTCGGCCTGCCACTTCTCGTTGTCGATGCGCGTCCGGTAGTCGTTCCAGACATTGGTGTTCATGTAGACGAACGCGCCGAGGCCGACGAAGACGACCAGCGCGCCGCCCATCAGCAGGCCCGCTCCGCCGTTCAGCCGCGTCGGCAGCCGGCGCAGGCGGGGCAGCAACCGGCTTTCCGTCCCACGCCGCCACAGGCCGTAGGCCAGCACCAGCAGCATCACCGCGAACGCGCTCCAATAGGCGCGCAGCCACCAGGCCCCGATCCAGAACTTGCCGAGGCCGTTCATGTCCGACAGCGGAACATCGCCGGCCGAGGCGAAGTTGTAGAGCTTCAGCTCCCAGCCCAGGTTCGGGAACGTGAACCGTGAGATGAGGTAAAGCAGCATCAGGCCCCACCCGATGAACTTGTGGGGGCTGATCGTCTGGAGGAAGATCGCCAGCGTCGCCAGCAGGATGAAGAACACCGCCTGGGGCAGAAGGTACCAGACCAGGTACTTGCCGATCTCGAAATTGAAATAGCCGTGGAAGGCTTGGCTGATCATCCCGGCCAGCACGCTGACCAGAAGAGTCGAGATCAGAACGAGGCTGATCGCCAGAGTCTTGGGGGCCACAAAAGCCCAGTCCGGCACCGGCGTGGAATCGATGATCTCATGGGTTTTCCGGTCGCGTTCGCGCCAGACCAGCTCGCCCGAATAGTAGTTGGCGATGATCATCGGGATCAGGCCGAACGACCCCACCAGAGGATCAAGCAGGATTCGGGTGACCGGATAGATCACGCCGCCGTATCCGCCGGCGTCGGTGGCGAACCACAGCGAGCCCATGGCGTTGGCGAGCCCGAGGAAAAGCAGCACGAAATAGGCCGGGCTCTTGAACACCTGGCCCATGTCGAGACGCGTGCGGACCATCAGCTGGGCCCAGGCCGTGGCGCGGTCGAACTTCGGCTTCGGCAGGCTCCCCGTGAAAATCGGCGGCGCGGCGTCATCGCCGGCCTTGCCCGCTTTGATTTTGCGCTGGCCGGACAGGTCGGCGGATTGGAAGCGGAACAGGCTGTAGGCCAGGATCAGGAACCCGGCTGACAGCGCCAGCGAGAAGATCCGGTTGAAGAGCAACGCCCCGGCCAATGGCGGGACCAGGGTGTTGCGCTCGCTGGCCGTCCAATACTTGGTGACCAGGCCGTAGGCGGCGGTGCCGAGGGGCTCCCAATAGGCCGCGGCCTTCTCGTAGTCGGGCTTGTCCAGCGCGATGTTGGCGATGATGTACAGCACCATGAAGCCGATGACGCCGACATAGGTCCACATCATCGAGCGGGTCACCGTGGCCAGGGCGAAGAAGATCGACGAGGTCAGCAGGATCGCCGGCAGGGCCAGGGCAAAATAGGAAAAGAGGTAGGCGTGCAGGTCGTTGGGGCCCAGCCGCTCGGGATCGACCCAGGGCATGAACGAGCCGATCCAGATCGCCAGGGGCACGGCCAGGAACGAGATCGCCGCCGCCAGGAAGGCGCCGGTAAAGCGCCCGTAGAGATAGTCGAACTTCTTCACCTGGGAGGATCGCAGGATCGGCCCGAAGCCGGTCTCGTCGTCACGCACCACCACATTGGCCACGAAGGCCGTGGTCACGAACATGTAGAAGATGGACCAGATCAGGTGGGTCTGGGCGATCGCGTACGGGGCGTTCTTGTGGATGTTGCCGCCGCCGCCGATGCGGATCTGGTCGATCGTCGCCGCCCCGAAGGTCAGCAGGAAGAAGATAACCGCCACCACCCAGAAGACGGGCGACTTCAGCTGGTAGCGGAGCTCGAAGCCCGCGATCTTGCGAAACATGAGACCGCTCCCCGTCAGGCCGCCCGCCGGGTGGTCGAGAGGGTGGAGAAATAGACATCCTCCAGCCCGCCTTCGACCGGCGTGAAACCATTGCCGGGATTGTCGACGGACTCGATGTGGATGACCGTGCGGCCGGCCAGCAGGCGGGTGGAGATGACCTTGTACTGGGCCTTGGCGGCCTCCAGCTCGGCCTTGTCGATGATCTTCTTCCAGATCTTGCCCTTCAGCTTGGCCACCAGGTCGTGGGGGGCGCCTTCGCTGACGATGCGGCCGTCGCAGATGATGGCCATGGCCGGGCAGAGGTCCGAAACGTCCTCGACGATGTGGGTCGACAGGATCACCACCACGTTCTCGCCGATCTCGGCCAGCAGGTTCAGGAAGCGGTTGCGCTCTTCGGGGTCGAGGCCGGCGGTGGGCTCATCGACGATGATCAGGCGCGGATCGCCGATCAGGGCCTGGGCGATGCCGAAGCGCTGGCGCATGCCGCCCGAGAAGCCGGCGATGGCCTTCTTGCGGACGTTCCACAGATTGACCTGGTTCAGCAGGTTCTCGACCGTTTCCTTGCGCTCCTTGGCGCCGGCAATGCCCTTCAGCACCGCCATGTGGTCGAGCATGTCGTAGGCCGAGACCCGCGGATAGACGCCGAAATCCTGCGGCAGGTAGCCCAGCGTCTTGCGCAGCTCCTCGGGGTTCTTCAGCACGTCGATGTCGCCGAACCGGATGTGACCCGAGGTCGGGGCCTGCAGGGTGGCGATGGTGCGCATCAGGGTCGACTTGCCGGCGCCGTTCGGACCCAGCAGGCCGTACATGCCGCGCGGGATCGTCAGGCTGACCTCGTCCAGGGCCCGCACGCCGTTGCCATAGACATGGGTCAGGTTCTCGATGATCAGCATGACGGCCCCCAAGCCTGAAAAAGCGCCCACTACCCCATCGGCGACATGACGCGACGGTGGAGATTGGGGCAAGTGAAAGAACGTTTATGACCGGGGTTCAACCGCAGGATTTCTGAACGGCGGCCACTTTGCGGCTCTGTGGGTTCACGGGCGTCGTTTGAACCGCAGAGGGGTTTTGGCCAGCCGCTTTTGGGTCTAAACGAAGCGCCATGACCAGCTACGCCTTTCCCCCGCACGCCATCCCGACGGTCCCGGTGGAGGGATCGGATTCGGTTTTCCCGGTCCGCCGGATCCTCTGTGTCGGGCGCAACTACGCCGCCCACGCCCGCGAAATGGGCGCCGACACGCGCGATCCCCCATTCTTCTTCGCCAAGCCCGCCGACGCGGTGGCGCCGCTGAAGGGCGAGATCGCCTATCCGCCGGCGACCAGCGACCTGCATCACGAGATCGAACTGGTCGTGGCCCTGAAGAGCGGCGGCGCCAACCTCTCGGTCGAGCAGGCCCTTGAAGCGGTGTTCGGCTACGCCGTCGGCGTGGATCTCACCCGTCGCGACCTGCAAGGCGCGGCCAAGGCCAAGGGTCAGCCCTGGGAGGCCGGCAAGGCCTTCGACGAGAGCGCCCCGATCACCGCCATCCGCGTCATGGACGCCCCGGCGCCCGAGGCCGCCGTCACCCTCACCGTCAATGGCGCCGAGCGTCAGCGCGGCGAGGTCGGCGACATGATCTGGAACGTCGGCGAGGTGATCGCCAAGGCCAGCGAGCTGTGGACCCTGGCCGCCGGCGACCTGATCTTCACCGGCACGCCCGAAGGCGTCGGCGCCATCGCGCGCGGCGACAAGGTCGTCGGCGAGGTCGAGGGCGTCGGCCGTCTCGAGTTCACCCTGGTCTAGGAAGCGCTTCGATGAAGCTGGTCCTGCACAGCGCCAAGCGCGCCGCCGCGCCCTATCGGGTGCGGATCGGCCTGAACCTCAAGGGTCTGCCGTACGAGCTCCAGCCCGTGGACCTCGTGGCCAACGCCCATCACGAAGAGGCCTATCGCGCGCTCAACGCCCAGGCCCTGGTCCCGACCCTGATGGTCGACGGCCGGCCGCTGACCCAGAGCCTGGCCATCCTGGAATGGCTGGACGAGGTTTCGCCCGAGCCCGCCCTGCTGCCGCACACGGCCTATGAGCGGGCCATCGTGCGCGGCATGGCCGAGATCATCGCCTGCGACATCCACCCGCTGAACAATCTGCGGGTCCAGCGCCAGCTGACGGCGCTGGGCATCGGCGACACCGACCGCAACGCCTGGACCGCCCGCTGGATCAGCGACGGCTTCCACGCGCTCGAACCCATGGTCGCGGCCCACTCCGGCGGCTTCGCCTTCGGCGACGCCCCGGGCCTGGTGGACTGCCTGCTGGTGCCGCAGGTGTTCAATGCCGGCCGCTTCAACATCGACCTGTCGCCCTTCCCCTCGATCGTCGCCGCCGCCACCCGTGCGGCCAAGCACCCGGCGATCGAAGCCGCCCATCCCGACCACCACCCGGAGCGCTAGATGCTTGAGGACCTGAAAGCCAACAACGCCGCGTGGTCGGAGCGCAAGACCCAGGTCGATCCGGACTTCTTCAAGCGTCTGGAAGGCCAGCAGACCCCGGAATATCTCTGGATCGGCTGCAGCGACAGCCGCGTGCCGGCCAACGAGATCGTCGGCCTGGACCCGGGCGAGCTGTTCGTCCACCGCAATGTCGCCAACCTGGCCCCGCCGCAGGACGCCAACTACCTCAGCGTGCTGCAGTTCGCGGTCGAGGTGCTGAAGGTCAAGCACGTGATGGTCGTCGGCCACTATGGCTGCGGCGGCGTGGCGGCGGCCATCGACGGCCAGCGCCGGGGCCTGGTCGACCACTGGCTGCACCCGATCCGCGAGGTCCATGCCGAGCACAAGCACGAGCTGGAAGCGATCCCCGAGAAGCGCGCCATGCTCGACCGCCTGACCGAACTGAACGTCGCCCGCCAGGTCCGCAACGTCGCCGCCGACGTCTTCGTCCAGGACGCCTGGGCGCGCGGCCAGGACCTGTCCGTGCACGGCTGGGTCTATTCGCTGAACAACGGCCTGGTGAACGACCTCAACATCGGCATCAGCAGCCTGGTGGACTATGAGCGGATGATGGCGGAATCTAACTGCCCTTGATGCGCACCCGCGCCTGGGCCTTACGGCCCTGCGCATCGACCACCGACAGCTTGTAGAAGCCCGGCGCGGCCGGCTTCCAGATCGCGCGGCCGCTGACCGGATCCAGGTCCAGCGGCCGGCCTTCCACGTACCAGGTCAGACCCTCGCCCTCGGCGGCCAGCACCAGCCCTCGCGCCTTCGAACCCAGCGCATCGACCTGCACCGACGCCCCGTCGGGTGGGAAGATCAGGCGCGGGCCCTCGTCGGCGGCGCGCAGCTTCTGCAAGGCCAGCGGCGCGGACTTCGGCGCGATAGGGCGCGGGGCCGAGCCTTGCGCGCCGATGGCGTCGGCGACGTCGAACAGCAGCGGCAAGGCCGCGTCACGTCCCGTCAGCCCGCCGCGCGCGCCGCCGTCGGCCCGGCCCGTCCACACCAGGATCGCATAGCCGCCGACCACCCCGGCCGCCACGGCGTCACGGAAGCCGTAGGAGGTGCCGGTCTTGAACGCCATCGACGGCCCGCCTCGCGTCAGGGCCGACGGCGCACGGCCGCGCGGGGCCGGGGCTTCGCGGAGGATGTCCAACACCTGCCTCGCCGCCTCGGGACGGACCATGCGCGTGCCGGCCATGTGCTCACGCGCCTTGGCGTCCTCTTCGGTCCAGGCCAGTGGCTTGGCGATGCCGCCGTCGCCGAGGGCGGCGTAGAGCATGACGAGGTCGCGCCAGGTGATCCCCTCCCCGCCGAGCGCGAGGGCCAGACCCGCTTCCTTCAGCTGCGCCTTCGGACGCGCCAGATGCGCGCCGGCGGCCTCGATTCGGCCTGCGAAGGCTTCGGGCCCCAGCTTCTCCAGCGTCGCCACGGCCGGAACGTTCAGCGAGTGGGCCAGGGCCTCGCGCACCGTGACCTTGTCGTGGAAGACGCGGTCGAAGTTCTCGGGCTGGTAGTCGGCGAAGCGGGTGGCGTTGTCCTGCAGCTGGGTGTCGGGCGCGACCAGGCCGTCGTCCATGGCCATGGCGTAGATGAACGGCTTCAGGGCCGAGCCGGGCGAGCGCAGGGCGCGGGTCATGTCCACCCAGCCCCCGGCCCGGTCACGCCCCGCCGAGCCGACGGACGCGCGGACGGCGCGTCCCTTGATCTCGACCACCAGCACGGCGGCGGTGGCGTCGGGGCCTTGCGCGCCCGCCACGGCGGCGACCATTGGCTCCAGCCGCGACTGCAGGTCGGCGTCGAGGGTCGAGACCACGCTCGCCTGGCCCTGCGGCGCGTTGCGGGCCAGCTCGCCGGCCGCGTGCCACGCCAGGGTCGGGAACGGCGCGCGACGCGGCAGCGGCTCGTTCTCGGCCTCGAAAGCGGCGGCCTGGGTGATGGTGTGGGCGCGGACCATCTTGTCGAGCACGGAGCGCCGGGCGGCCTTGGCGGCGTCGGGACGACGGTCCGGGCGGCGGGCCTCGGGCGACTGCGGCAGGGCGATCAACAGGGCCTGCTCGCCATCGGTCAGGCTGGACGGCTCGTGGCCGAAATAGCTGAGGCTGGCCGCCCGCGCGCCTTCCAGGTTGCCGCCATAGGGGGCCAGGGTCAGGTACAGCGCCAGGATCTCGCGTTTGGACAGCCGCGACTCCAGCTGCACGGCGCGGACCATCTCGATCAGCTTCGAGCCGATAGTGCGCGGGCGCGGCTCCAGCAGGCGCGCGGTCTGCATGGTCAGGGTCGAGGCCCCGGACGTAGCGCGACCATGCACCACCGCCGAGCCGACGGCGCGGATCAGCGAGATCGGATCGACGCCCAGATGCCAGTAGAATCGCGCGTCCTCGGTGCGGATCAGGCGCTTCTGGAAGGTGGGATCGGTGCGCGCGAGGTCGGCGCGGATCCGCCAGCGGCCGTCTTCGACGGGGAGCGCGCGCAGCCACGCGCCGCGATGGTCCAGCGTGACCGGCGAGGAGTGGCGCGCGCGAGTCATGTCCGGCGGGAACACGGCGCTGAGCGTGGCGAGGACCACCTCGGCGGCGAGGACGCCGACCAGCAGCTTGGTAATCAGCGGAATCCTCCCCTCCCCCTTGATGGGGGAGGGGTCGGG
>NZ_JBWKZF010000055.1:0-13298 GCF_059424195.1 Caulobacter sp. GW456-12-1-14-TSB4 | reverse complement strand
CCCCATCCCCGACCCTTCCCCATCCAAGGGGAAGGGAGAAAAACGAAAAGTATCGTCAGGAGAGCCCACCGATGACCGTCCCGATCCGCAACCACGACATCGCCGAGCTCAAGCGCCTCGATCTGGCCCACCACCTACCGGCCCAGGCCGATCACAAGGTCATCGCCGAGCTGGGCGGCAGCCGGATCATCACCCGCGCCGACGGGATCTACATCCACGATGGCGAGGGCCACCAGATCCTGGACGGCATGGCCGGCCTGTGGTGCGTCAATGTCGGCTACGGCCGCAAGGAGCTGGCCGACGCCGCCTACGAGCAGATGCTGGAGCTGCCGTACTACAACACGTTCTTCAAGACCGCGACGCCGCCGACCGTGACCCTGGCGGCCAAGATCGCCGAGAAGATGGGCGGCCAGCTCTCCCACGTGTTCTTCAACTCGTCGGGGTCGGAGGCCAACGACACGGTCTTCCGCCTGGTCCGCCACTACTGGAAGCTCAAGGAGCAGCCGTCGCGGACGGTCTTCATCAGCCGCTGGAACGCCTATCACGGCTCGACCGTGGCCGGCGTGTCGCTGGGCGGCATGAAGCACATGCACCGCCAAGGCGACCTGCCGATCCCCGGCGTCGAGCACGTCATGCAGCCCTATCCGTTCGGCGACGGTTTCGGCGAGGATCCCGACGCCTTCCGCGATCGCGCCGTGAAGGAGATCGAGGACAAGATCCTGGAAGTCGGCCCCGAGAACGTCGCGGCCTTCATCGGCGAGCCGGTGCAGGGCGCGGGCGGGGTGATCATCCCGCCGGACGGCTACTGGCCGGCGGTCGAGGCCCTGTGCCGCAAGTACGGCATCCTGCTGGTCTGCGACGAGGTGATCTGCGGCTTCGGACGGCTGGGCCAGTGGTTCGGCCACCAGCACTACGGCATCAAGCCCGACCTGATCGCCATGGCCAAGGGCCTGTCGTCCGGCTACCTGCCGATCTCGGCCGTGGGCGTGGCGGACCACATCGTCGCCGAACTGCGCGAGAAGGGCGGCGACTTCATCCACGGCTTCACCTATTCGGGCCACCCGACCTGCGCGGCCGTGGCGTTGAAGAACATCGAGATCCTGGAGCGCGAGAGCCTGATCGAGCGCACCCGTGACGACACAGGGCCGTATCTCGCCAAGGCGCTCGCCTCGCTGAACGACCACCCGCTGGTCGGCGAGACCCGCTCGCTGGGCCTGATCGGCGCGGTCGAGATCGTTCGCGAGAAGGGGACCAACAACCGCTTCCTCGACAAGGAAGGCGAGGCCGGTCCAGTCGTCCGCGACCTCTGCATCAAGAACGGCCTGATGGTCCGCGCCATCCGCGACAGCATCGTCTGCTGCCCGCCGCTGATCATCACCCACGCCGAGATCGACAAACTTGTCGCCATCATCCGCCAGTCTCTGGACGAGGCCGAGCCCGTGCTGCGCGCCTTGAAACCGGAGGCCGCGGCATGAAGCCCAAGCACAACAAGGCCAAGCGCGAGACCACGCTGAACCGGGGCGTCTCGTCGCTCGAAGAGGCCCAGGCCTGGTTCGCGCGGCAGAGCATCGAGGAGATCGAGTGCGTCGTGCCCGATCTGGCCGGCGTGGCGCGCGGCAAGATCATGCCGGTGCGCAAGTTCCTGGGGACGCCGTCGATGAACCTGCCGCTGGCGGTGTTCTACCAGACCATCACCGGCGACTTCCCCGAGTTCGAGGGCGCGGTCAGCGCGGTGCAGTCCGACACCGACATCTTCCTGACCCCGGACTTCGCCACGCTCGCGGCGGTGCCGTGGGCCCAGGACCCGACGGCCCAGGTGATCCACGACGCCTTCCACCCCGACGGCCGTCCGGTCGAGGAGGCCCCGCGCCAGGTGCTGCGGCGGGTTCTGGCGCTGTACGCCGAGAAGGGCTGGGTGCCGATCGTCGCGCCGGAGATCGAGTTCTACCTCGTCGACAAGAACACCGACCCGGACTACCCGCTGAAGCCGCCGATCGGTCGTTCAGGCCGCCCGGAGACGGGCCGTCAGGGCTATTCGATCAGCGCCGTCAACGAGTTCGATGCGCTGTTCGAGGACATGTACGAGTACTCGGAACGCCAGGGCCTGGAGATCGACACCCTGATCCACGAAAGCGGCGTGGCGCAGATGGAGATCAACCTGCGGCACGGCAATCCGCTGGAGCTGGCCGACCAGGTGTTCATGTTCAAGCGCACCATCCGCGAGGTGGCGCTGGAGCACGAGATCTACGCCACCTTCATGGCCAAGCCGATGGCGTCCGAGCCCGGCAGCGCCATGCACATCCACCAGTCGATCGTCGACAAGGATGGGCAGAACCTGTTCTCGCACCGCAAGTCGGGTGAGGAGACCCCACTGTTTCACGGCTTCATCGCCGGCCAGCAGACCTACCTTCCGGCGATCATGGCGATCCTGGCGCCGTACGTGAATTCCTACCGCCGGATCGCGCGGGATAGCGGCGCGCCGGTCAACACCCAGTGGGGCTACGACAACCGCACCTGCGGGCTGCGGGTGCCGCCGTCGGACCCCGCCAACCGGCGTCTGGAAAACCGCATTCCCTCGTCGGACGCCAATCCCTACCTGGCCATCGCCGCCTCGCTGGCGGCCGGTTATCTGGGCATGACCCAGGGGCTGACGCCCAGCGATCCGGTCGAGACCGACGCCAGCGTGGCGGGTGTGCAGTTGCCGCGCAGCCTGTCGGAATCGCTGAAGCTGTTCGAGCAGTGCGAGCCGTTGGTCGAGATCCTGGGGCCGATCTTCTGCCAGGCCTATGACCGCGTGAAGCAGGCCGAGTACGAGACCTTCATGCGCACGATCAGCCCGTGGGAGCGGGAGTTCCTGCTGCTGAATGTCTGAGCCGTACGGCGCGGGGAACTGGTACGCGGCGACCGCGACCGGGGTCTCCGCGCTGCCGCCGCTCGATGGCGACGTAACGGCCGATGTCTGCGTCGTCGGCGCGGGCTTCACCGGGCTCGGCGCGGCCATGGCCTTGGCCGGGCGGGCGAGCGTCGTGGTGCTGGAGGCCGGCCGGGTCGGCTGCGCGGCCAGCGGGCGCAACGGCGGTCAGATCCATACCGGCCAGCGGCGCGACCAGGCCTGGCTGGAGAAGACCGTCGGCCGCGACGACGCCTTGGCCCTGTGGCGTCTGGCCGAGGACGCGCGGGTTCATTTCAGAACGCTGACCGACGCGATCGGCTGCGACTGGCGGCCGGGCATGATCCACGCCCGTCACAAGCGCGGCGGCGAGGCCGAGGACGCGGCCTATGCGGCGCTGATGGCCGACCGCTACGGCTATGACCAGCTCGCGCTGATCGACGAGAAGGACCTCGCCTGCGAGCTGGGGACCGACGTCTATCACGGCGGACTGATCGATCGCGGCGGCGGCCATGTGCATCCGCTGAAGCTGGCGCTGGGCATGGCGCGCGGCCTGACGATCCATGAGAACACCCGCGCCGAGACCTGGCGACGCGAGGGCGGCAAGATCGTGGTCGAGACCGCGACCGGCCGAGTGACCTGCGACCAGCTGATCCTCTCGGGCGATGGCTTGCTGAACGCCATGGCCGGCAAGGCTCGCGCCTGGGTCATGCCGATCAACAACTTCATCGCCGTCACCGCACCGCTGGACGACGTGGCCGAGACGATCATCCGCTCGAACGCGGCGGTGTCGGACAGCCGCTTCGTCGTGAACTACTTCCGCAAGACGCCTGATGGCCGGCTGCTGTTCGGCGGCGGCGAGAACTACCGGCCGGGCTTTCCGAGCGACATCGCGGGGATGGTCCGCAAGAACCTGGCCAAGGTCTATCCGCGGCTGGCCGACGTTCCGATCACCCACGCCTGGGGCGGGACCCTGGGCATCACCATGAGCCGCATGCCCTTCGTCGGCGAGATCGCGCCCGGGGTGCGGGTGGCCTCCGGTTACTCAGGGCAGGGCGTGATGTTGGCGCCCTATGTCGGCAAGCTGCTGGCCGATGCGGCGCTGGGCGAGACCGCTGGCGTCGAGCTGCTGTCCCGCGTCCCGACCCCGCCGTTCCCGGGCGGCCGCCTGCTGCGCTGGCCGCTGACGGTGGCGGGCTTGACCTGGTACGCGCTGAGGGATCGTCTGTAGTCAGGGCAGGGGAGGCCCTCGACATGTTCAGATCGACGATGATCGCCGCCGCCGCGCTGCTGGCGCTCGCCGCGCCCGCACACGCCCAGAAGCCGGGTAGCTGGAAGGATTTCCCGGGCGTCTCGAACACCTCCTACATCGACGCCGCCGGCCAGAAGGCCCTGCAGCTGTCGATGGACATCCCGGCCACGCCGCGCCAGGTGTTCGACGCCTTCGCCACCACCGACGGCTTCAAGAGCTGGGCGGTCGCGGTCGCCAAGGTCGACCTGCGCACCGACGGCATGATCGAGGCGAGCTACGACCCGAAGGCCCAGATCGGCGCGCCGGGCAACATCAAGAACCAGATCGTCACGTTCATTCCCGACCACCTGCTGGTGATCCGCAACGTCCAGGCGCCGGACGGTTTTCCGGGCAAGGCCGAGTTCCAGAAGACCGTGACGATCATCGAGCTGACGCCGATCGAGGGCGGCACGCGGGTGCGGCTGACCAACACCGGCTATGGCGACAGCGAGGCGGCCAAGACGGCGTACGGCCACTTCGAGTGGGGCAACGCCTACACTCTGGCCGAGCTGAAGAAGAAGTTCGCGAAATAGATCCTCCCCCTCTGGGGGAGGTGGCCTCCCCGGGTCGCGCAAAGCGCGCGCCCGAGGATAAACTCCGGGCCGGAGGGGGCTGCGCGGCGACGGCGGTGCTGCCCCCTCAGTCGGCTTCGCCGACAGCTCCCCCAGCGGGGGAGCATCTTCGATTGACACCCTCGCCAACGCTCCGCTCTCCTCGCTGAATGGACACCGCCACCCAGCCCGCCCTCAGCCTCACCCAGGCGTTCGAGCATGCCGAGCGCCTGCTGGAGGTCGATCCGCGGATGGCCGCCGAGCAGGCGCGGGCGATCCTGGAGGCGGTTCCGCGTCACGCCGACACCACCCGCCTACTGGCCGCCGCCCTGCGTCTGTCGGGTGATCCGCAAGGCGGCCACGACACCGTCGCGCCGCTGGTCGCCGCCCTGCCGAACCTGCCGCTGGCCCAGCTGGAGCTGGCGCTGAGCCTGGAGCAGTTGGGCCGCACCGCCGAGGCCGTCCGCGCCTTTGACCGGGCCAGCGCCCTGGAGCCGCGCCTGTCGGAAGCCTGGCGGGGTCTCTCCGAAAACCTCGACCTGCTGGGCGACAGTGTCGGCGCCGAGAAGGCCCTGGCCCGCCAGCTGCGCGCCTCGACCCGCGACCCGCTGCTGATGGAGGCGGCCACCGCGCTGTCCGACAACAAGCTGGGCGAGGCCGAGCGGCTGCTGCGCGAGCGGCTGAAGGCCGACGCCGGCGACATCGCCGCCATCCGCATGCTGGCCGAGACCGGCGCGCGCCTGGGCCGCTATGCCGACGCCGAGGGCCTGCTGACCCGCTGCGTCGAACTGGCCCCCAACTTCGCCGCCGCGCGGCACAACCTGGCGACCATGCTCTATCGCCAGAACAAGAACGCGGAGGCCCTGGCGCAGATCGAGATGCTGACGGCCAAGGACGGCCGCCATCCGGGCTATGCCAATCTCCACGCCGCGATCCTGGCGCGCTTAGGCGAATACGACCGCGCCATCGCCGTCTATGAGCGGGTGCTGAAGGACTATCCCAATCAGCCGAAGGGCTGGATGAGCTACGGCCACGCGCTGAAGACCGTGGGCCGCCAGGCCGACTGCGTCGCGGCCTATCGCCAGACCCTGGCCCTGCAGCCGACCTTCGGCGAGGCGTGGTGGAGTCTCGCCAACCTCAAGACCGTCAAGTTCACCGACGACGACCTCGCCGCCATGACCTCGGCCTTGGAGGCTCCGGGCCTCGAGGATGAAGACCGCCTGCATCTCCACTACGCCCTGGGCAAGGCGTTCGAGGACGCCGGCCGCTGGGACGCGTCGTTCGCGCGCTACGCCGAGGGCGCGGCGATCCGCAGGAAGCAACTGGCCTATGACGCGCAAGAGAACGCGTCCGACACCGCGCGGACCAAGGCGGTGTTCACCCCGGCCTTCCTGGCGGCGCGGGCCGGGCAGGGGTCGCAAGCCCCCGATCCGATCTTCGTCGTCGGCCTGCCGCGCTCGGGCTCGACCCTGGTCGAGCAGATCCTGGCCAGCCACAGCCAGGTCGAAGGCACCATGGAGCTGCCCGACCTGATCGTCATGGCCCGACGCCTGGGCGGCAAGACCGCGACCCGCGCCGAGTCGACCTATCCCGAGAGCCTGGCCGACCTGTCGCCCGACGACCTGAAGGCCCTGGGCGAGGAGTTCCTGGAGCGCACCCGCATCCAGCGGAAATCGGGCAAGCCGTTCTTCATCGACAAGATGCCCAACAACTTCGCGCACGCCGGGCTGATCCACCTGATCCTGCCCAATGCGAAGATCATCGACGCCCGCCGTCATCCGCTGGGCTGCTGCTTCTCGGGCTTCAAGCAGCACTTCGCCCGGGGCCAGGCGTTCAGCTACGACCTGACCGATATCGGCCGCTACTACGCCGACTATGTGGCGCTGATGGCGCATTTCGATGCGGTGCTGCCCGGTCGTGTGCATCGGGTGATCTACGAGCACATGATCGCCGATCCGGAGGCGGAAATCCGCGCTTTGCTGGCCCACTGCGGGCTAGCGTTCGAGGAGGCCTGCCTGTCGCCGCACCAGAACGACCGCGCCGTCCGCACCGCCAGTTCAGAACAGGTGCGCCGCCCGATCTTCAAGGACGCCGTCGAGCACTGGCAGAAATTCGAATCGCACCTGGACCCGCTCAAGCAGGCATTGGGACCGGTCCTGGACGCTTATCCAAACGCGCCGGTTATTTGACCATCTCAACGCGACCTCCATCGTGCCTTGCCATTTGTGCAACACTTCAAGGAATTGACACCAAACTGAAATTTCCAATCTTGCCGAGGCCTTGAGGCGGGTCGAACCTCGTTCGCCGAGAGCCTGCCTTAGCAGGCTCTCTTTCAAAGGTAGAGCGCGTCCGGGCGGCGAACCGATTACACTTCGCCTGACGCGCTCCCAGCCGCCAAGGGGAGCGACTAAATGTCGTCGGGTTCGGTTCGTTTGAAGAAGGTCGGCGTCTGCTCCGCCGCCCTGTTTGCCTCCACAATGTTCACCACCGCGGCCTATGCCCAGGCCGCCCAGGCGCCGCAGTCATCGACCTCTCTGGAAGAGGTGGTCGTCACCGCCCAGAAGCGGTCCGAGAACCTCCAGGACGTGCCCGTCAGCATCCAGGCGCTGGGCGGCGAAAAGCTGGAGCAGCTGCACGTCGCGGCCTTCGTCGACTATGTGAAGTACCTGCCCAGCGTGTCGTTCACGACTTCGGGCCCTGGCTTTGGCCAAGTCTACATGCGCGGCGTGGCCAGTGGCGGCGACGGCAACCACTCCGGCTCTCTACCCAGCGTCGGCGTCTATCTGGACGAACAGCCGGTCACCACCATCCAGGGCGCGCTGGACATCCACGTCTATGACGTCGCCCGGGTCGAGGCCCTGGCCGGTCCGCAAGGCACGCTGTACGGCGCCAGTTCTCAGGCCGGCACGATCCGGATCATCACCAACAAGCCGACGACCAGCGGCTTCTCGGCCGGCGTCGATGTCGAGGGCAACAAGGTCGATCACGGCGGCTGGGGCCACACGGTCGAGGGCTTCGTCAACATCCCGCTATCGGACAAGATCGCCGTGCGGGCGGTCGGCTGGGACGTTCGCGACGCTGGCTATATCGACAACGTGGCCGGCACGCGCACCTATGATCGCGGCGACACCGACCCGACCAACGACTACACGATCAACAACAAGAGCCGGGTGCGCGACAACTACAACCGCGTCTACACCCAGGGCGGCCGCGCGGCCCTGCGCATCGAGGTCGACGACAACTGGGTGATCACCCCCAGCGTCATGGGCCAGGTGCAGAAGTCGGGCGGCCTGTTCGCTTTCGACCCCAAGGTCGGCGACCTGAAGGTCACGCACTTCTATCCGGAAAGCGCCAAGGACAAGTGGGTCCAGGCGGCCATGACCATCGAGGGGCAGATCGCCAATCTCGACGTGACCTATGCCGGCTCGTACCTGAAGCGGAACGACGAGACCAACCAGGACTACACCGACTACTCGTACTTCTACGACCAGATGGGCTACGGCTTCTACTGGACCGACGACGCCGGCAAGCTGGTGAACCCGTCGCAGTACATCCAGGGCCGCGACCGCTATCGCAAGGAAAGCCACGAAATCCGCATCGCCTCGCCGCAGGACCAGCGGTTCCGCTTCGTGGTCGGCGGCTTCTACCAGAAGCAGAAGCACGGCATCTTCCAGAACTACAAGATCGACGGGATCGGCAATTCGATCTCGGTCGAGCAGCATCCGGGCACGATCTGGCTGACGGCCCAGGAGCGGGTCGACCGCGACAAGGCCGTGTTCGGCCAGGCCGAGTTCGACATCACCGACAAGCTGATGTTGACCGGTGGCATCCGCTTCTTCAAGGCCAACAACACCCTGGTCGGCTTCTTCGGCTACGGCTCGGGCTATTCCAGCAGCAATGGGGTGGCCGCGTGCTTCAGGGCCGCGACGGTGGCCAATGCGCCTTGTGACAACCTCGACAAGGGCACCAAGGAAAGCGGCAACTCGCCCAAGGTCACCCTGACCTACAAGTTCGACAGTTCGAAGCTGGTCTACGCCACCTATTCGAAGGGCTTCCGTCCGGGCGGCATCAACCGCCGGGCGTCCCTGCCGCCGTACAAGGCCGACTATCTGAAGAACTACGAGGCGGGCTGGAAGACCACCTGGCTGAACAACAGCTTCCGCTGGAACGGCGCGGTGTTCATGGAGGACTGGACCGGCTTCCAGTTCTCGATCCTGGGGGCCAACGGCCTGACCGAGATCAAGAACGCCAACCAGGCCCGGATCAAGGGCGTGGAAAGCGACGTCACCTGGGTCCCGGTCCACGGCCTGACCATCAACGCCTCGGCCGCCTATACCGACGCCAAGCTCTCGGCCAACTACTGCGGGGTGACCGACTCCGCGGGCAATCCGATCACCACCTGCGCCACGCCCCAGGCGCCGGACGGCACCCGCCTGCCGATCACACCGAAGTTCAAGGCCAACCTGACGGCGCGATACGACTTCAATATCGCCGACTGGGACGCCTTCGTGCAGGGCTCGGCCGTCGGCCAGACCAGCAACTGGACCGACCTGCGGATCATCGAGCGCAGCATCATCGGCCAGCAGAAGGGCTACACGACCGCCGACTTCTCGGCCGGCGTCGACAAGGCCGACCTGTCGATCTCGATCTATCTGAAGAACGCCTTCGACAAGCGCGCCAGCCTGAACCGCTACGCCGAATGCGCCGAACAGGTCTGCGGCGCCCAGTACTACATCGTCCCGAACCAGCCCCGGACCATTGGGGTGAAGCTCGGGAAGAAGTTCTAGTTCAGGCTCATACGTCTCGGGGGCGGTCCATTGGGCCGCCCCCTTTTCGTTTCAACCCTATCCCCGTTTTCCCGGCGAAAGCCGGGACCCAGATTCATCCGGAGCGTCTGGAGTTGATGCGCCTTTTCGCACAGCCTGGGGTCAAGAACGCCCTGGGCTCGATCTGGGCCCCGGCGTTCGCCGGGGAGAACGGAATTTGATGAAGACCTCGGATCCAAGACCCCTCGGCCTGTGGATGTGCACGGCGCTGGTCGTCGGCAACATGATCGGCTCGGGCGTCTTCATGCTGCCGGCCTCGCTGGCGCCGTATGGCTGGAACGCCGTCATCGCCTGGCTGCTGACCATCGGCGGGGCGCTGTGCCTGGCCTTCGTCTTCGCCCGTCTGGCCGAGGCCTTCCCGCGCGCCGGCGGGCCGCTGGCCTATACGCAGGAAGCGTTCGGACCGACGGCCGGCTTCATGGTCGCCTGGGCCTACTGGATCTCGATGTGGGTCGGCAACGCGGCCATCGCCACGGGCGGGGTCAGCTATCTGTCGGTGTTCTTCCCGGCGCTGGCCAAGGTCCCGGGGCTGGCCGCCATCGTCACGGTCGCCATCGTCTGGGCGCTGACGGCGGTCAACTGCTGGGGCTCCAAGTCGGCCGGGCGGTTGCAGGTGGTCGCCACGATCCTGAAGCTGCTGCCGCTGGTCGCCGTGGCCGGGCTGGCCGCCGTCATCCTGGCGCGCAAGGGCGGGGCGGCGGTGACGCCGTTCGAGCCTTCGCAGCTGTCGGCCGGCGGCATCACCGCCGCCGCGACGCTCACCTTGTGGGCTCTGCTGGGCCTGGAGTCCGCCACCGTCCCCGCCGACAAGGTGCATGAGCCGACCAAGACCATCCCCCGCGCCACGCTCTACGGCACGGCGTTCACGGGGCTGATCTATCTGGTCGTCTGCTCGGCGGTGGTGCTGCTGTCGCCGGCCGACCTGCTGAAGAACTCCAACGCCCCGTTCGCGGACTTCGTCGGCTATCACGGCGGCGGCGACCTGCGGCTGGTGCTGGCCGCCTTCGCCGCGATCAGCGCCTTCGGGGCCCTGAACGGCTGGGTGCTGCTGCAGGGCGAGATGCCCTACGCCATGGCCCGCGACGGGGTGTTCCCGGCCTGGCTGGCCAAGGTCGGTTCGCGCGGCACGCCGGTGCGGGCCCACGTGCTGTCCAGCGCCCTGCTGACCGTGCTGGTGCTGATGAACTACGCCAAGTCGATGGCCGATCTCTTCACCTTCATCGCCCTGGTGGCGACCTCGGCCAGCCTGTTCACCTACCTGTTCAGCGCCCTGGCGGCCCTGCGCCTGCAGCAGGTCAAGCGGATGGGGGCGTCCATGCCGCTGACCGTGCTGGCCATCCTGGCGGCGGTCTATTCGGTCTGGACCCTCTACGGCGCGGGGACCTCGGCCACGCTGTGGGGCGTCGTGCTGCTGCTGGCTGGTCTGCCCGTCCGCTTCCTGACCGCCCGCGCGGCGCGTCCCGTTCCGGAGATCGCCTCATGATCGTCGCCCTGCTGCTCGCGGTTCAGATCTCCTATGTCCACGCCGGCAAGCTCGTGGATCCCCAGGCCGGCAAGGTGCTGACCGACCAGCTGATCCGCATCGAGGGCGAGGCGATCACGTCGGTGACCCCGTGGAAGACCGCGCCGAAGGACGGCCCGGTCACCGACTGGAGCAAGCTCACCGTCCTGCCCGGCCTGATCGACATGCACACCCACCTGGTCGATCAGGAGCAGACCGAGAACATCGCCGAGCCGCTGCTGACCACGGCCGCCTACCAGTCGTTCATCGCCGCCGACCATGCCCGCAAGACCCTGATGGCCGGCTTCACCAGCGTCCGCGATGTCGGCACGTGGCGGGCGTTCGGCGACGTCGCTTTGCGCGACGCGATCAACAACGGCCTGGTGCCGGGACCGCGCATGTCGGTGGCCGGCGCCTACATCACCGTGCCCGGCGGGGGCGGGGATATCACCGGCATCTCCGACGACGTGAAGCTGCCCGACGAGATGCGCGTGGGTGTGGTCCAGGACGCCGCCGACACCCATCGCAAGGCCGCCAACATCCTGGCCCACAAGGCCGACTTCTTGAAATTGATCGCGACCGGCGCGGTGCTGACCGTCGGCACCGAGCCCGGCCAACTCGAGCTCTCCGAAGACGAGATCCGCGCCGCCGTCGAGGAGGCCGCCAAGCGCGGGACCTACGCTACCGCCCACGCCCACGGGGCCGAGGGCATGAAGGTCGCCATGCGGGCCGGGGTGCGCTCGATCGAGCACGGCTCGCTGATGGACGACGAGGCCATCGCCATGATGAAGGCCAAGGGCGTGTTCCTGGTCGCCGACATCTATGACGGCGACTGGATCGACGAATACGGCAAGGCCCACGGCTGGCCCGCCGAGACCCTGCGCAAGAACTACGAAACGACCGAGGCCCAGCGCGAGGGCTTCCGCAAGGCGGTGAAGGTGGGGGTCAAGATCGCCTTCGGCACCGACGCCGGCGTCTATCCGCACGGGCTGAACGGCCGCCAGCTGCCCTACATGGTCAAGTACGGCATGACGCCGATGCAGGCGATCCAGTCGGCGACCACCGTGGCGGCCGAGCTGATGAAGAAGACCGGCAAGGTCGGCTGCGACGCGGCCGGCTGCTACGCCGACCTGATCGCCGTGCGGGGCGATCCGCTGGCGGACATTTCTACCCTGACCCGCGTGCCCAAGGTGATGAAGGGCGGCGTCGTGGTTAAGGACGAGCCGTGATTTTGCCTCAAAGACGGTGAAAAAGCGCACATCGCCTCTGGCCCGGATCATGCATTGTGCATCGCAGCGCAATTTGATTGTGCAATAGCGAAACAACTGTCATGTCGGCGTGGTTAGTGCCACGTTGAGTACGTCCAAGGAGGTCTCCATGACCGAGAATCACTACTACGTCCGCCCGGTCGCCGGTGTGTGGCACGTGACCTGGAACGACTCGGCCGACCTGATCGGCAGCTATTCGTCGCAAGCCGAAGCCGAGGCCCTGGCCCAGCTGCTGGCCCGCCACATGCTGGCTCAAGGCCGCAAGGCCCAGGTCCATGTCGACGAGCCGGAAGTCCGCACCCCGTCGTGGGGCCGCAACCGCGCCGCCAACCAAACGGCGTACGCGGCTTAATCCAGCCAGCTACCTAGCGCGCGCGTTACGATCGCGCGCGCGTCCTGTGGGCTGAAGGTCGCCGGGTCCAGGCACAGCTCCAGCCACAGGCCATCGACGCTGGCCGTCAGGGCGATGGCGGCCAGGCGGGTGTCACGCACGCCGGCCTCGCTCAGCAACTTCTCCAGCCGCGCGCGGAAGTCCGCGTAGGACGCCGCATGGATCGCGGCGATGCGCGGCTTGGTCTTCACCAGACTCCAGAACCCGATCCAGGCGGCCAGCAGCTGTGGGTCCAGCACTGGCGCCGCGAAGCTGGCGCCGAGATAGGCCAGCAGCCGCTCGCGCGGGGTCGGGCCGGCGGCCTCGATCGCCGCGTCCAGCGCCGCATCGATCCGCTGGCTGACGGCCTCGTAGGCGGCCGCGATCAGCTCGTCGACACCTTCGAAAT
Organism: Caulobacter sp. GW456-12-1-14-TSB4; assembly: GCF_059424195.1. Lineage (NCBI taxonomy): Bacteria > Pseudomonadati > Pseudomonadota > Alphaproteobacteria > Caulobacterales > Caulobacteraceae > Caulobacter > Caulobacter sp. GW456-12-1-14-TSB4. The sequence continues at coordinate 192 of NZ_JBWKZF010000055.1, read as the reverse complement.
AGTGGCGCAGCAGGCCGGGCGACACGCCGGCCTCGGCGCAGATGGCGCGGACGCTGGTCCCGCCGACGCCCTCGCGGGCGAGGACGGTCTCGGCGGCGGCGACGAGGGCTTGGCGGCGGACGTCGGGGGTTTCGCGGGTGAAGGCGGCGCGCAAGTTTTAGCCCTCCCCCTTGATGGGGGAGGGTTGGGTGG
>NZ_JBWKZF010000054.1:3157-14161 GCF_059424195.1 Caulobacter sp. GW456-12-1-14-TSB4 | reverse complement strand
GGCGAAAGCGGGGGCCCAGATGGAAGAGCGCCGGGGTGGGTTCTATCAGCGCCGCACTCTTCCAATCATCCCCAGCGTCATGAGATCTGGGCCCCGGCTTTCGCCGGGGAGATCGGGGTAAGGGGGTCAGAGCCTTCTGGAATCGAAGTCGTGCCGACCCAGGCTCTCGAACCGGCCTTCCTCGGCCTTGTTGATATATTGCGAGGCGACCAGCCAGCTCTTCACGGGGCGCAGGGTGGCCAGGCAGCCGATGATCAGGGCCGGGAACACCGTCACCAGGTGCACCCACAGCGGCGGGTGATAGGTCACCTCGACCCAGGCGAAGATGCCGATCACCACGATACCGATGCCGCTCATCACGAAGAAGGCCGGGCCGTCGGCCGGGTCGGCGAAGCTGTAGTCCAGCCCGCAGCGGTCGCACTTGTCCGCCAGCTTCAGGAAGCCGCCGAACAGCTTGCCCTCGCCGCAGCGCGGGCAGCAGCACTTGAAACCGGCCTCGATCGGCGTCGGGGAGTCGTAAACTTCATAGTCGGCCATCGGTGGCCCCTTCCTACAATCGCAGGATTGATCCATACATTGTGCGGGTAATGTATGGAAATCGACCCATGTCCGCAACTAAGGGATCACCGAATCCGGCCGCCGCGTGGTTGCGTCGCATCGAAAGCCTGGACGGCCCCGCCTATCGCCGGATCGCCGCCGCCCTGGAGACCGCCGTGGCCGACGGCGAGCTCCAAGCCGGCGACCAGATCCCTGCACAGCGCGAGGTCGCCCGTCTTGTCGGAATCGATTTCACCACGGTGACCCGCGCCTACGCCCTGGCTCGCGAGCGCGGCCTGATCGAGGGGACCACCGGACGCGGCACCTTCATCCGCTCGCGTACGATCGAGGACGAGGCGGGGCTGGTCGATCTGTCGATGAACCTGCCGCCGCCCCCCGCCGGCCTGAACCTGGCGGCCCTGTTGCGCGAAACCACCGGCGCGATCCTGGCCCGCACCGATCCGGCGACCTTGATGGCCTACCACCCCGGGGCCGGCTCCCTGGCCCAGCGCACGGCCGGCGCGGCCTGGCTGGCGCCGAGCCTGGGCGAGGTCGATCCCGCGCGGGTGATCGTCGCCAGCGGGGCCCAGACGGCGCTGTCGGCCCTGCTGGACCACCTGACCGCGCCGGGCGACACCATCCTGGCCGAGGCCTTCGCCTATCCGGGCCTGCTGGCCACCGCCGCCCGACGCGGCCTGACCGTCGTGGCCTGCCCGATGGAGGCCGAGGGACTGGAACCGGAGGCCCTGGCGCGGCTGGTCGCCCAGCACAGCCCTCGCCTGCTGTGCTGCACGCCGACCTTCCAGAACCCGACGGCGGCGACCATGGGCCTTTCGCGGCGCGAGGCGGTCGTCGAGATCGCCCGCGCGGCCGGGATGATGATCGTCGAGGACGACGCCTACGGCCTGCTGCCCGCCGCGCCGCCGCCGGCCCTGGCTAGCCTGTGGCCCCAGGGCGTGTTCCACGTCGCCACCACCGCCAAGGCGCTCTCGCCCGGCCTGCGCCTGGCCTACATCGTCGCCCCGACAGGGCAGGCGGAGGGCGCCGCGGCGGCGCTCCACGCCATCGCCCAGATGCCCGCGCCGCTGATGGCGGCCGTGGTGACGAGCTGGATTCGCGAGGGGGTGGCGGCTCGGGTGCTGGACGGGGTGCGCGAGGAGGCCATCGCCCGCCGCGCCCTTGCCGCTGAGCTGTTGCCGGCGGCGATCGGCGGGGCGGAGAGCTTGCACGTCTGGCTCCCCGGCGCGACGGCGACACCGGCGGCTAAGGACCGGGGGTTGGCTCTCGTGGGGGCGGAGGCCTTCCGCGCACCGGGCGCGGTCGGCGAAGGCCTGCGGGTGTCGCTAGGCGCGGCGACCAAGCGGACGACCTTGAGCCGGGCGCTGACGGAGTTGCGGGAGCTCAGTAAGCCCCCTCTCTCTTAGAGAGAGGGTTGGGGTGAGAGGTTACAGCGCCCGACGGAGTGCCGGCACGCCGTCAAGCCTCGTAACCTCTCACCCTCCCACGCCTGCGGCGCGGGCCCCTCCCTCTCTCTATGAGAGAGGGAAAATTACTCCGTCACCCCGCCGCGCCGGAACGCGTCCGCCAGTTGATCGATCAGCGACCGCACCGCCGGCGGCAGGCCGCGCCGCGTCGTGAACACCACATGGACGATGCCCACCCGGCTGCTCCAGTCGGGGAACACCCGCACCAGTCGCCCGGCCTCCAGCAACTCGCGACACGCGTGGTCGGGGAGGAAAGCGATCCCCAGGCCGGCCGCGGCCGCGTCTCGCAGAGCGCCGAAGTCGCCGCAAGTCAGGCGCGGCGTGTGCTTCACCGTCCGGGCCTCGCCGTCGGGATCGAGCAGCTCCCATTCCAGCTCGCCGATCTGGTCGGTGGGGCTCAGGGTCGGCAGCTCGGCCAGGGCCAACAGGGGCTGTCCGGCGCAACGCATGGCCAGCTTCGGGTCGGCCACCAGGATGCGGGTCGAGCGGCCCAGGGTGCGCATGGTCAAGGCCGCGTCGGTGTCCAAGGTCAGGCGCACGCGGATGGCCACATCGATACGCTCGGCGATCAGGTCCACGGGCCGATCGACCGCGACGATCTGCAGCCGCACCTTCGGATAGCGCGCCATATAGGCCTGGAAGGTCGGCGACAGCGCCTCGATCAGCCCGACCGGACAGCTGCAGCGCACCAGGCCGTGCGGCTCGCTTAGGGCCTCGGCCACCACCGCGTCGGCCTGCTGGGCGTCGAGCATCAAGAGGCGGCAGCGCTCGTGGAAGGCCTGGCCAACCTCGGTGACCCGGAACCGGCGGGTCGAGCGCTCGATCAGGCGTACGCCCAGCCGGGCCTCCAAGGCGGCGATCCGGCGACTCAGGGTCGATTTCGGCTGGCGCAGGGCCCGGCCCGCCGCCGCGAAGCCGCCATGGGCCACAACCTCGGCGAACAGGACGTAGTCGTTGAGATCGATCGCCACGATTGTCTCATCAATGGAACACTGAGAGCCGATTTACCCGTCTACTGCGATTTCTGTCCCGAATGCATCTTGTTTTCACCGACGGACGAGCCGCCGGCTCAACAAGGACGAAGACGATGAGCAACACTTTCGAAGGCAAGGTTGTCGTGGTGACCGGCGGCGCCAGCGGCATCGGCCTGGCCACGGCCAAGCGCTTCGCCGACCTCGGCGCCTCGGTCTACGTGACCGGCCGCCGCGAGGTCGAACTGGCCGCCGCCGTGAAGACGATCGGCGGCGACGTGACCGGCGTCCAGGGCGACGCCTCCAAGCTGGCCGACCTGGACAAGCTGTACGACACTATCCAGCAGCGTCACGCCCATATCGACGTGCTGGTGCCCAACGCCGGCGGCGGCGACATGCTGCCCCTGGGCGCGATCACGGAAGAGCACTACGAGGACATCTTCGGCCGCAACGTGAAGGGCGTGATCTTCACCGTACAGAAGGCCCTGCCCCTGCTGCGTGACGGCGGCGCGATCGTGCTGATCGGCTCGACGACGGGCGTCCAGGGCGTGGCCAATTTCAGCGTCTACAGCGCCAGCAAGGCCGCCGTGCGCAACCTGGCGCGGGGCTGGACCACCGACCTGAAGGCGCGCCAGATCCGCGTCAATGTCGTCACGCCGGGACCGATCAAGACGCCGGGCCTGGTCGAGCTGGCCGGGACCGATGCGACCGCCCAGCAGGGCCTGCTCGATTTCATGGCCAGCCAGGTGCCGCTGGGCCGCGTCGGCGACCCGTCCGAGATCGCCAAGGCCGTGACCTTCCTGGCGTCCAGCGACGCCAGCTTCATCGCCGGCGCCGAGCTGTTCGTCGACGGCGGCATGACGCAAGTCTGAGGAGCGGTGAGATGACCATCGAACAGCTGCTGACCCGCAATCTGCACGAGGTGTTCGGCGAGGGTGATCCGGCCAAGCGCCGGGCGGTCGCCGACGAGATCTTCGCCGAGGACGTCGTGTTCCACGGTCCGAAGGGTTCGACCTATCGCGGTCGTGACGCCATCGTCGAGATGGCCGGCGTGGTGCGGGCCTCGCATCCCACCTTCGCCTATACCGAGACCGGTCCGGCCAAGGCCAATGCCGACAGCGGCATGGTCGCCTGGGTCTCGGGCCCGCCCGGAGAGCCGCCGCGCTATGCGGGGGTGGACTTCATCCTGGCGCGGGAGGGCAAGATCGCGGCGATCTACCTGTTCCTGGATGGGGAGGGGTAGGAGCGCAAACAACCTCTTCCCCGTTTCCCCGGCGAAAGCCGGGGCCCAGCTGGAAGAGCGCTCGGGTGGTTTCTAGAAGCTCAGAGCCTCTCCCATCATCCCCAGCGCTTTGAGATCTGGGCCCCGGCTTTCGCCGGGGAGACGGGTTTTGGGAGCTAGAACTCCCCGTCGTCCTCGGCGCCCTCTTCACCCTCGCCGCCCATGGCGTTCTCGAGACTGTCGATGATGTCGTCCATCTGGTCGGCGGTGATCGAGACGTAGATCGACTCGCCGCCGATGGCCGAGACCAGCAGGCGGTAGCCGTCCTCGGTTTCCTGCAGGCTGAACGATTGGAGCGGCAGGAGCTTGGCCATGGGGGATCCTTCGAAAAGCGAGGCGCTCATCTAGAGACGCGGGAGCCTTACTTCAACGCCCCTCTGCGCAGCATGGCCACATGCGTCGCGATCAAGGTCTCGCGCTCGATCCACGGAAATTCCGGCCGGGCGATCAGCAGCGAGACCAGGCCGTGCAGGCCCGCCCACAGCACTTGGGACGCGGCCATCGGGTCGGCGCTGACCGTCTCGCCCCGGGTGTGGAACTCGGTGACCATCTCGACGAAGACCCTGAAGACCGCCTTGCCGGCCTCCATCGGCTTTCCGCCAGTCTTTTCCAGAAACGATCCGTCGACGCTCTTCTCCAGCATGAAGGCCACGCGGTAGGCATCGGGATGGTCGAGACCGAAGTCGATATAGACCCGCAGGCAACGTTCGAAGTTCTCGGCCGTGGGCGTGTAGTCCACCCGCGCGGCGTCCATGCGCTCCGACAGGATCGCGAAGGCCCGCACGCACAGTTCGGCGGCGATGTCGTCCTTGGTGGTGAAGTAGGCGTAGAGGGCCGGCTGCGAGATGCCGGCGATCTCGGCGATCTGGCGGGTCGAGACGGCGTGGACACCCTTCTGGGCGAACAGGCTCTGGGCGGCGTCGAGAATCTCCTCGCGGCGCTCGGCGCCCTGGCCCTTGGGTTTACGCGGGGAACGGGTCTGGGGGGTCTTCATCGACGGTCGTTGACCACTGCTATCCAAGCTTGACAAGCAATCGCTATCAATCACTGATAACTTATCAACGATCGATTTGGAACAGCTTATGTGGCGGACCCCGCTCCCTCCCCTGGCGGTGCTGCTGATGACGGCGGCGCTGGCAGCCTGTGGCGGCAAGCCCAAGACCGAGGCGGCCACGCAGCCGACGCCGGTCGAGGCCGCGCTTGTCGCCGCGCCTGACGCGGCTGGCGCGGTGACCGGGGCCGGCACCTTGGAGCGCCGCCGCGAGATGGCGCTGTCGTTCCGCATCCCCGGCGTGCTGACCGCCATGAAGGTCGAGGCCGGCGATCGCGTCTCGGCCGGCCAGCTGGTCGCCGCCATCGATCCCGCCGGCGTCGACGCCCGCCAGCAGCAGACCATCGCCGACCTGGAGCGCGCCCGCCGCGACATCGAGCGCGACAAGACCCTGTTCGACAAGGGCTATGTCAGCCGCCAGCGCATCGACGACCGCCAGAGTTCGTTGAAAGCCGCCCAGGCCGCCTATGACGCCGCCCGCTTCGACCGTCGCTGGGCCAGCCTGGTCTCGCCGGCCTCCGGCGTGGTCCTGGAGCGCCGCGCCCAGGCGGGCGAGGTCGTCGCCGCCGGCCAGGTGGTGGCGCGGATCGCCGACCTCTCCAGCCCGCTCGTCCTGCGCCTGCCGCTCTCCGCGCGGGAAGCCGCCCGCGTCCGGGTCGGCGACGTCGCCCAGGTGAAGGTCGAGGACCTCGCGGAACAGACCCTCTCCGGCCGCGTCACCCGCGTCGGCGAGGCCGCCGACACCCGCACCGGCGCGATCAGCGTCGAGATCGAGCTCTCCGCGCCGCCGCCCAGCCTGCGCAGCGGACAGGTCGCCCACGCCAGCCTGTCGGTCCGCGCGCCCGGAACGTCCAGCGCCTATGCCCGCATCCCCGCCGAGGCGGTGCTGGAGGCGACCGGCCAGCGGGCCTTCGTCTACCGCTTCGACCGCGGCAAGGCGCGGCGCACGGCCATCGGCTTTGGCGGCTTCGACGGCGACGACGCCCTGGTCTCGGGCCTGCCGGACGGGGCGCAGGTGATCACCGCCGGGGCCGGCTTCGTCGCCGACGGCGAGGCCGTGCGGGTCATCGATCCCAAGCGCCTGGGCCAATAAGCCGTGAAGTTCGATCTCGCGACCTTCGCCGTCCGTCGCTGGCAGTTCACGCTGGTCGCCTTCGGCCTGCTGATCATGTTGGGCGTCAACGCCTTCCTGAACGTGCCGCGCTCGGAGGACCCCCACTTCCCGACGCCGATCGTCATCGTCCGCGCGGTGCTGCCCGGGGCCGAGCCGTCCGAGATCGAGCAGCTGATCGTCGACCCGATCGAGGACGCCGTCGACGGCCTCGACGACATCGACAAGGTCGAGTCCACCGCCGTGGACGGCGCGGCGGTGATCCGCGTCCACTTCACCTGGGACGTTGACACCGAGCGCAAGTTCGACCAGGTCGTGCGCGAGGTGAACGCCATCCGCGGCAACCTGCCGGCCGGCGTGCAGCGGCTGGAGATCGAGCGCATCCGCACCACCGAGGTGTCGATCGTCCAGGTCGCCCTGACCTCCGACATCCTGCCGATGCGCCGCCTGGAGAAGACCGCCGACCGCCTGCGCGAGCGGCTGGATCGCGTGCCGGGCGTGCGCGAAGCCAAGTACTGGGGCGCGCCGCCGTCCGAGGTGCAGGTGACGCTGGATCTGGCCCGCCTGTCGGCCCTGCGCCTGCCGCCCACCGCCGTGGTCGACGCCCTGAAGGCGGCCGGGGCCGAGGCGCCGATCGGCGCGGTCCAGGCCGGCGAGCGCCGCTTCAACGTCAAGTCCGGCGGGGCCTTCCACGACCTCGCCACCATCGGCGACACGCCGGTGCGGGCCATCGGCGGCCAGGTCACCCGCGTGCGCGATGTGGCCCAGGTCGCTTGGGCGCAAGCCGAGCCGACGCACATCACCCGCTTCAACGGCAAGCGCGCCGTGTTCCTGACGGTGAACCAGAAGGACGGCCAGGACGTCGCCAAGATCACCGCCGGCGTGCAGCAGGTGCTGGACGACTACGAGAAGACCCTCCCCGCCGGGGTGAAGATGGAGCGCGGCTTCGTCCAGGCGCAGAACGTCAAGCACCGGCTGAACAACCTGTTCCGCGACTTCGGCATCGCCCTGGTTCTGGTGCTGATCACCCTGCTGCCGCTGGGTCCGCGCGCCGGCCTGGTGGTGATGGTGTCGATCCCGCTCAGCCTGCTGATCGGGCTGACCTTGCTGCAGGCGTTCGGCTTCACCCTGAACCAGCTCTCCATCGCCGGCTTCGTTCTGGCGCTCGGCCTGCTGGTCGACGACAGCATCGTCATCACCGAGAACATCGCCCGCCGCGTGCGCGAGGGCGAGGACCGGGTCGAGGCGGCCATCAACGGCACCCGCCAGATCAGCCTGGCGGTGCTGGGTTGCACCGCGACCCTGATGCTGGCCTTCCTGCCGCTGATGGCCCTGCCGGCCGGCGCGGGGGCCTATATCAAGTCGCTGCCGGTGACGGTGCTGTGCACCATCGCCGCCTCGCTGCTGGTCTCGATGACCATCATCCCGTTCCTGGCCAGCCGCCTGCTGGACAAGCATTCGGATCCCGAGGGCAACGCCCTGCTGCGGGCGGTCAATGACGGCATCCACCGCTTCTACCGGCCGGTGCTGCACCGGGCCCTGGCGCGGCCGTGGGTCGCCATGGCCATCCTGCTGGCCATCTGCCTGACCACATTCCCGCTGGTGAAGCTGGTCGGCTCGAGCCTGTTCCCAGCCGCCGAGACCCCGCAGTTCCTGATCCGCATCGAGACGCCCGACGGCGCGTCCCTGGCCCGCACCGACCAGGTGCTGCGCTATGTCGAAAGCCGCGTCCGGGCCGAGCCGGACGTCATCTGGGAGGCGGCCAATCTGGGTCGCGGCAATCCGCAGATCTTCTACAACAAGAGCCAGCACGAGAGCGCCACGACCTTCGCCGAGGTGTTCGTCAGCCTGAAGCGCTGGGAGCCGGGCAAGAGCGAGCAGGTGCTGGACCGCCTGCGCAAGCAGTTCGCCGACTATCCGGGCGCGCGGATCAGCGTGCAGACCTTCGAGAACGGCCCGCCGATCGACGCGCCGGTGGCCGTGCGCCTGACGGGCCAGAACCTCGAGGTGCTGAAGGCCCTGGCCGCCCGCGCCGAAGCGATCCTGAAGGCGACGCCGGGGACGCGCGACGTCACCAACCCCGTCCGCCTGGACCGCACCGACCTCGACCTCGGCGTCGACGAGGCCAAGGCCGCCGCCCTGGGCGTGCCGGCCGGAGCCACGCGGCGCATCGCGCGCCTGGCCCTGTCCGGCGAGGAGACCGCCCGCTTCCGCGATCCGGACGGCGACGACTACGCGGTCAAGGTGCGGCTGCCGATGGCCCAGGCCGACGGCGCGGCGCGCAACCCGCTCTCGGCCCTGAAAGGCGTCTATGTCCCGACCGCCGACGGCATGGCAGCGCCCTTGGACGCCATCGCCACCCCGCGCCTGAAGTCCAGCCCCTCGCGCATCGACCGCTTCGACCGCGAGCGGACGGTGACGGTCAGCTCGTGGGTCCGCACCGGCTTCCTGGCCTCGGGTGTGACGCAGGACGCCCTGGCGCGGCTGAACAAGGACCTGCCTCTGCCGCCGGGCTACCGCCTGTCGCTGGGCGGCGAGGCCGAGGCCGCGTCGGAGAGCTTCGCGGGTTTGGGCGCGGCGGTGCTGGTGGCGGTGTTCGGGATCCTGGCGGTGCTGGTCCTGGAGTTCCAGAAGTTCAAGACCGCCCTGGTCGTCGCCGGCATCATCCCGTTCGGGGTGTTCGGCGCGGTGCTGGCGCTCGCTTTGACCGGCTATTCCCTGTCATTCACCGCCACGATCGGCGTGATCGCGCTCATCGGTATCGAGATCAAGAACTCGATCCTGCTCGTGGACTTCACCGAACAGCTGCGCCGCGAGGGCATGAACCTGCACGACGCCATCGAGAAGGCCGGCGAGGTCCGGTTCCTGCCGGTGTTGCTGACCTCGGTGACAGCGATCGGGGGGCTGCTGCCGTTGGCGCTGGAGCGGTCGGGCCTCTACTCGCCGCTGGCCATCGCGATCATCGGCGGGTTGATCACGAGCACACTGCTGAGCCGCGTGGCGACGCCAGTGATGTACTGGCTGACCGCGCGGGGCAAGGCGGAGCAGGCTTAGGGTCCGAAACCTCGCCCTTCGACAGGCTCAGGGTGAGGTTTCTACTGAACCGCCGTGCAAAGTAGTCCTCATCCTGAGCTTGTCGAAGGACGAGGGCGGACCCGCTAAGGCGTCAGTCCCGCTGCGCTGTACGCCGCCATCGTCTGGTCGAACACCGCCAGGTCCCCCCGCCCGCGCGCCACCAGCTGCGCCCCCTCGATCGCCGCGAAGATCGCCAGCGCCCGGTCCTTCAACGCAGTCTCCGACAACTCCGGATGCCGCGGCGCCAACAGCTTCACCAGCCAAACCACATTGGCCTTGCTGAACGCATCGACCTCCAGCCGCACCGCGTCCGGCAGGTCGCCGTACTCTGCCGCCATCACCCCGTAGAGGCACATGCGGTTGTCGTTCTGCAGCGCGGCGCGGAACACCGCCACATAGCGCCGGAACGTCTCGTCGATCGGTCCGCCCTCGGCTGCGAGCTTGTCGAAATAGCCGACCGCGTTGTCGGTGTAGCGCTTGGCCAGCGCCCCGCCCAGGTCGCCCTTGGTCGGGAAATAGTAGTGGATGCTGGCGCTCTTGACGCCGACTTCCTTGGCCAGCTCGCGGAAGCTCAAGGCGTTGTAGCCCTTGGCCTGCACGGCGGCCTGGGCGGCCTGCATGATGGTCTCGCGAGTGTCGGTGCTCATCGTTCGTCGGATCGCCTCAAACTTACCTATCAGTAGATAGACGTTGACAGCCGCCAGCGGAAGCCCTTATCCCGGCATCGCAATCTACCTATCGATAGGTAGACACGAGGAGAGACCCCATGAAGATCCACGACATCCCCGGCTTCCCGAACCCACTGCGCGTCCGCATCGCCCTGGGCGAAAAGGGCCTCACCGACCAGGTCGAGTTCGTGAAGGTCGACCTGCCGGCCGGCGAGCACAAGGAAGCCGCCTTCCTGGCCAAGAACCCGTCGGGCGCCGTGCCGGTGCTGGAACTGGACGACGGCGTGTTCATCTCGGAATGCACGGCCATCACCGAATATGTCGACAATCTCGACGGCAAGCCGGTCCTGACCGGCGCGACCCCGCGCGAGAAGGCCGTGATCCACATGATGCAGAAGCGCGCCGAGGCCGAGCTGATCGACGCGGTCGCCGACTACTTCCACTACGCCACCCCCGGCCTGGGCGCGGCGATCGAGGACGGCAAGAAGGCCGGCTGGACCGGCCGCGACGCCTTTGGCCAGAAGCAAGGCGAGCGGGCCGTGGCCGGCATGCGCTATTTCGACGGCGTGCTGCGGGATCGTCCGTACGTGGCCGGCGACGCGTTCTCGATGGCCGACATCACCGTGCTGGGCGGCCTGGTCTTCGCCGGCTTCGCGCAGATCGCGGTGCCGGACGACTGCACGGCGCTGACGGCCTGGCGCGCGCGCGTCGAGGATCGCCCGAGCGTCAAAGCGGCGTAGTCGTTCTAGAATCTCCTCCCCCTCTGGGGGAGGTGGCCCGGAGGGCCGGAGGGGGCGTCGCCGGCCTATGCCGCGCGGGGGGGGG
>NZ_JBWKZF010000054.1:0-3148 GCF_059424195.1 Caulobacter sp. GW456-12-1-14-TSB4 | reverse complement strand
CCCCCCCCCCCCCCCCCCCCCCCCCCCCCCCCCCCCCCCCCCCCCCCCCCCCCCCTCGCCGGCCTATGCCGCGCTGCCCCCTCAGTCGCTCCGCGACAGCTCCCCCAGCGGGGGAGCATCTACGGCCGCTTGCCTATTGTACGATCGTATAGCAACCTCTCCTCCTACTCTGGGGAGAGCGACACCATGGCCGAGACCACCACCCGCGACGCCGTGATCATCGGCGGCGGCCACAACGGCCTGGTCTGCGCCTTCTACCTGGCCAAGGCCGGGCTGAAGGTCACGGTCTGTGAGGCGCGCGGCGTGGTCGGCGGGGCGGCGGTGACCGAGGAATTCCACCCCGGCTTCCGCAACTCGGTGGCCAGCTACACGGTCAGCCTGCTGAACCCGCGCGTCATCGCCGACATGGGTCTGCACGGCTATGGCCTGACGTTCCTGGAACGGCCGATCTCCAACTTCCTGCCGATCAGCGACGACAAGTACCTGAAACTGGGCGGCGGGCTGGAGCGCACCCAGGAACAGTTCCGCAAGTTCAGCTATCGCGACGCCGAGGTGCTGCCGGCCTACTACGCCATGCTGGACGAGATCGGCGATGTGCTGCGCGAATTCGCCCAGGAGACGCCGCCGAACCTGGGCGACGGCCTGCCGGGGATGCTGCGGGCCCTGCGCCAGGGCGGGCGCCTGGCCATGCTGTCGCGCCAGCGCAAGCGCGACCTGCTGGACCTGTTCACCAAGAGCGCCCGCGACGTGCTGGACAGCTGGTTCGAGAGCGACGCGGTCAAGGCCGCCTTCGGCTTCGACGCCGTGGTCGGCAACTTCGCCAGCCCCGATACGCCCGGCTCGGCCTATGTGCTGCTGCACCACACCTTCGGCGAGGTGAACGGCAAGAAGGGCGCCTGGGGCCACGCGGTCGGCGGCATGGGCTCGATCACCCAGGCCATGGGCAAGGCCTGCGAGGCGGCGGGCGTCGAGATCCTGCTCAACGCGCCGGTCGAGGGCGTCCATGTCGATGGCGCGAAAGCCGTGGGCGTGCAGCTGGTCGATGGCCGCCAGATCATGGCTCCGATCGTCAGCGCCAACGTCAATCCGTCGCTGCTCTACAAGAAGCTGGTGCCGCCCTCGGCCCTGACCGCGGACTTCCGCAAGACGGTCGATGGCTACAAGAACGGCTCGGGCACCTTCCGGATGAACGTGGCGCTGTCGGAGCTGCCGTCGTTCACGTCCCTGCCTGGCAAGGACGCCGCCGAGCACCATCAGTCGGGCATCGTGATCGCCCCCAGCCTGGACTACATGGACGCCGCTTATCGCGACGCCAAGGGCGAGGGCATCAGCAAGGCCCCGATCGTCGAGATGCTGATCCCTTCGACCATCGACACCTCGCTGGCCCCGCCCGGACAGCACGTGGCCAGCCTGTTCTGCCAGCAGTTCGCGCCGGAGCTGCCGAACGGCGCCTCGTGGGACGATGTCCGCGAGTCGGCCGCCGACCTGATCATCGCCACGGTCGAGAAATGGGCCCCCGGCTTCAAGGCCTCGGTGCTGGGCCGCACGATCCTGTCGCCGCTGGACCTGGAGCGGAAGTTCGGCCTGATCGGCGGCGACATCATGCACGGCCACATGTCGCTGGATCAGCTGTGGGCCACCCGCCCGTTCCTGGGCCACGCCAGCCATCGCGCGCCGATCAAGGGCCTCTACATGTGCGGGGCTGGCACGCACCCCGGCGGCGGCGTCTCGGGCAATCCGGGCCGCAACGCCGCCCGCGAAATCCTGCGCGACAAGGACTTCGCCACGGCGATCAAGCTGTCGGTGGCAGGGCGGTGAGCATGCGGCAGGCTCAGCACTGGCCCCCACCTGGCCTCGCTGCGCGAGGCCTGTCCGCCCCCAAGCGGGGCGGAGAAGGAGCTCTCCTCCCCCTCTTGGGGGAGGGGGACCGCCGAACGGCGGTGGAGGGGGCCTGGTCATGACGCAGATCTCCAACGAAGACCCGCAGGCGGATTGGGGCCTGCCCGGCTGGATCTATGGCTCCGAGCGGTTCTTCCGCGAGGAGCAGGACAAGATCTTCCGCCCGTCGTGGCAGATCGTCTGTCACCTGAACGATATCCCCAAGGCCGGCGACTTCCACACCTTCGACTTCGTGGGCGAGAGCCTGGTGGTGCTGCGCGGCAAGGACGGCGGCGTGCGGGCGTTTGCGAACGTCTGCCGCCACCGGGGCGCGCGGCTGCTGGACGGTCCCGTCGGCCGTTGTAGCAGCCGGATCGTCTGCCCCTATCACGCCTGGACCTACGACCTGGAAGGCCGGCTGATCGGCGTGCCGATGCGCGACGACTACCCGGCGTTGGACATGGCCAAGGAAGGCCTGGCCAGGATCGAGACCGAGATCTGGCGCGGCTTCGTCTTCGTGCGGATCGAGGGGGACGGTCCCAGCGTCGCGACCATGATGGCCCCCTACGAGGACGAGGTCGCCCACTACCGCTTCGAGGACCTTCAGCCGTTCGGCCGCGTCACCCTGCGGCCGCGCGAGGTCAACTGGAAGAACATCAGCGACAACTATTCGGACGGCCTGCACATCCCCGTCGCCCACCCCGGCCTGACCCGGCTGTTCGGCAAGGGCTACGGCGTCGAGGCCAAGACCTTCGTCGACAAGATGTGGGGTCAGCTGATCGACGAGCCGTCGGAAAGCCCGTCCGAGCGCCTGTACCAGGACCTGCTGCCGGACGTCCCGCACCTGCCGGACGACCGCAAGCGGCTGTGGACCTATTTCAAGCTCTGGCCGAACTTCGCCTTCGACATCTATCCGGACCAGGTGGACTTCATGCAGTTCATCCCGGTCTCGGCCGAAAAGACCATGATCCGCGAGATCGCCTACGCCCTGCCCGATGAGCGGCGGGAGATGAAGGCGGCGCGGTACCTCAACTGGCGCATCAACCGGCAGGTCAATGCCGAGGACACCGAGCTGGTGGCGCGGGTGCAGCAGGGCATGGCGTCACGGACGTTCACGGCGGGACCGCTGGCGACGAGTGAGGTCAGCTTGCGGAGCTTCGGCCGGAAGATGCGGGCGCTGATCCCGGAGAGCCGGATGACAAGGCCGCCGGAGGGGTGGTGAGGATTGCTCATAGCTCCCTTCCCCCTCGATGGGGGAAGGGTCGGGGAT
>NZ_JBWKZF010000053.1:0-15590 GCF_059424195.1 Caulobacter sp. GW456-12-1-14-TSB4 | reverse complement strand
CCCTGCGCCCCGTCCTTGGCCGTCGCGGCGGCCAGCAGGCGCTCGATCTCCTCGCGCTCCAGCACCTTGGGCAGCGGTCGGCCGGCCTTGGGCGCGGCGACGCGGCGGGAGGGGTCGTCGGTGCGCCAGGTCTCGCCCAGCACGAAGCGGTAGAACTGACGCACGGCCGAGCGGCGACGGGCGGCGGTGGCCGGCGACAGGCCCCGCGCGCCGAGGTCCTGGAAATAGGCCTCGATGGTCTCGGCGTCGGCGTCGTCCAGGTCGTGGCCCGTGCGCCCGAGGAAGCCGCGAGCGTCCTCCAGGTCCTTGCCGTAGGCGGTCAGGGTGTTGCGGGCCGCGGCGCGCTCGACGGCCATCATCTCCAGGAAGGCGTCGACCCAGCCCGCGCCCTTACTACTCATTGGAGGGGGCCACTCATTTCACGAAGGCCAGGCCCAGGATGCCTTCCACGACGATGGCGCGGGCGTCGGCGGTCAGGCCGGCGCGGTTCAGGGCGCGGGCGATGCGGGCGCGGTCGACGGGCTGCGGGCCGGCCGCGCCGGCGTCCAGGGCGATCGACAGGGCCAAGAGGCCCGCCTCGCCCTTGCGCTTGGCGGTCCCGGCGTCTTCCAGCACCTGCGTCCGCGCGGCCGAGGCGGCGGGCTTGGGAAGGTCGAAGGCGGCGAACTGCGTGCGCGCATCGGCGTCCATGGTCCCGCCCAGGCTGGACAGCAGCACAACGGCCGGCTGGGCCGGCGACTTCGCACCGCCCGAGGCGCCGCGCGCCACGAGGGCGCCCAGCACCTGGTTGTCGACCTTGCCCGAGGCGGCTGCGATCAACGCGTCGAGGATGGCCAGGTCGGCTGGACCAGCGCCGGGAATGCTGTCCTGCACCAGGTGCCCACGGATGGCCTGGGCGCTGGCGACATCGCTGGCCGCGACGGCCGCGCGGGCCATCAGCACCGGGTCCTGCAAGGGCGCGCCGGCGGCGGCCAGGGCGGCGATCGAGGCGGCCGAGGCGCGCGCGGCCTCGACGAAGGCCGGCACGGTCTTGGCCTGGCGCAGGAACGCCAGGTCCGAGGCCTCCTGCGCCGTCAGGTCCGCGCCCGACGACACGCCGGCCAGGTCGCCGCCGGCGGGCTTCAGCACGGGCTTCAGGGCCGGCGAGGCCGAGGCGATGGCGGCGGCCGATTGCAAATCCAGGTTCAGGCGGCGCGACAGGGCGTAATTGACGCCGTTCTTCAGGTTGGCCGCGCCCGGCGCCGTACCGGCCAGCGCCGCGCCCATCAGCCGGGCGTAGTCGGCGTCCTTCGTGGCATTCTGGGCCAGCTGGAAGGTCAGCTGGGCGGCGTCGTTCTGGCCGGCCTTCAGCTGGCAGAAGGCCCTTAAGCGAAGCCAGTAGGCCGCGCCGCGATCGACGGTCAGGGCGTCCTGCGTGCGGCAGGCCTTGTCGTCGTCGCCGGTGATCAGGGCCGCCTCGGCCGTGGCCAGCGACAGCGGGGCGTTGCCCGGCGCGCCGGTCGCGCGGTCGAGGATGGCGTTGGCGCCCTTGGCCTCGCCCAGCGCCACCAGGGCCATGCCCCGCGCGGCGCCCATGTCGATATTGTCGCCCACGCCCGCCGGGCCGTTGGCGCCGGTGGAGAGCAGGCGCTTGGCGAGGCTCGCGAAGGCCGGCGACAGCGGCTTGGCCCCGGCCAGCTTCGGCACGACGTCGCGCATGATGTCGGGCGCGGTGTCCTTCCACAGATCACCGCCGATGCCGGTGTCGGCCACGGGACTGGAGAAGTAGTCGGGCGCGGCCAGGCTCTTGACCTTGACCTCCTCCTGAGCGGCGACAAAGACCGGCGTGAGCAGGAGCGCGGAGACCGCGACGGCTTGCGAGAGACGCTTCGAAAGGACCATGGACCGGTTATGACGCATCACGGAGTTCTCGCAAACTTGGCGGTTTGGCCAAGCCTCGTGTAAACCCGCGACCGCATCATGACCGCCACCGTCCTTTCCCCTGAAGAACTCGCCCCGCTGCGCCAGCGCACGATCGTGCTGGTCGGGCTGATGGGCGTCGGCAAATCCAGCGTCGGACGGCGCCTGGCGAACTTTCTCGAATTGCCGTTCCGCGACGCCGACAACGAGGTCGAGGCCGCCGCCGGCCGCTCGATCTCCGAGATTTTCGCCGACCTGGGCGAGTCGGCCTTCCGCGACGGCGAGCGCCGGGTGATCGGCCGCCTGCTGGACGAGCCGCCGCACGTGCTGGCCACCGGCGGCGGGGCGTTCGTCAATCCCGAGACCCGCGCCCTGATCAACGCCAAGGCCGTGTCGGTCTGGCTGAAAGCCGATGTCGAGCTCTTGGCCCGCCGGGTCTCGCGCAAGGACAACCGGCCGCTGGTGCGCGGCAAGGACCCGGTCCAGGTGCTGACCGAGTTGGCCAAGGTCCGCAATCCCGCCTATGCCGAGGCCCAGGTCCACGTCCAGACCGGCGACACGCCGCACGGGGTGGCGGTCGACGCCATCCTGACCGCCCTGCGCGCCCACCAGTAGGAGCTTCCCATGATCCGCACCGTTCCCGTCGGCCTGGGCGAGCGCGCCTATGACGTGGTCATCGGTCCGGGCCTGATCGACCAGGCCGGCGCGCGGATCGCTCCGGTGCTGGGCAAGCGCAAGCGCGTGGCCATCGTCACCGACAGCAATGTCGGCGAGCACCACGGCGAGCGCCTGGCGGTCTCTTTGGAAAAGGCCGGCGTCGCGGTCGATGTCATCACCATCCCGCCCGGCGAGGAGAGCAAGAGCTTCGAAGGTCTGCAGGACCTCTCCGACCGCCTGCTGGCCCTGGGCCTGGAGCGCGGCGACCAGATCGTGGCGTTCGGCGGCGGGGTCGTGGGTGATCTGGCCGGCTTCGCGGCGGCGATCTACAAGCGCGGCATCGACTTCGTGCAGGTCCCGACCACCCTGCTGGCCCAGGTCGACAGCTCGGTCGGCGGCAAGACCGCCATCGACACCCCGCGCGGCAAGAATCTGATCGGCGCCTTCCACCAGCCGCGCCTCGTCCTGGCCGACCTCGACGTCCTGGCCACCCTGCCCGCCCGTGAGCTGGCCTGCGGCTATGCCGAGATCGTCAAGTACGGCCTGCTGGGCGACTTCGCCTTCTTCGAGTGGCTGGAAACCAACGTCGCCAAGGTCCTGGAGCGCGACGTCGACGCCCTGGTCCGCGCGGTCGGCCGCTCGGTGGAGATGAAGGCCGAGATCGTCGAGGAGGACGAGAAGGAAGCCGGTCGCCGCGCCCTGCTGAACCTCGGCCACACCTTCGGCCACGCGATCGAGGCCGAGATGGGCTTTGGCGACGCCCTGAAGCACGGCGAGGCGGTGGGCGTGGGCATGGCCCAGGCGTTCCGGTTCTCGGTGCGGCAGGGCCTGTGCCCGAGCCAGGATGCGGTCCGCGCCGTGGCGGCGATCAAGGCGGCGGGGCTGCCGACGACGATGGTGGATGTGCGGGCGGAGCCCTTCAACGCCGACGCCCTGGTCGCCCATTGCGGCCAGGACAAGAAGGCCGAGGGCGGCAAGCTGACCTTCGTGCTGGTGCGCGGCATCGGCGACGCGTTCGTGGCGAAGGACGTGGATAGGGAAGCGCTGAAAGCGTTCTTGATCGAGGAAGGCGCGGTCTAGCGGCTAGATCCTCCCCCGCGTTGCGGGGGAGGTGTCGGCGGAGCCGACGGAGGGGGCGAGCTGGATCGAGGCCGCGCTGGGCCCCCCCCCCCCCCCCCGCCCCCCCCCCCCCCCCCCCCCGCGCGGCCTATGCCCAGATGCCCCCTCAGTCGCTCCGCGACAGCTCCCCCAGCGGGGGAGCAGCTTCCTAGAGCTCACTGCTCGCCCTGGAACGCGTCCAGATCGTCGGCGCGCTCGGCGGTGCGGTCCAGCACGCAGCTGTTGGCCGTGATGCGGCTCAGCGTGCCCCAGGCCTCGTCGTAGCGGCTGGCGCAGTCGGCGTCGCGGAAGGCGATCCAGGCGCGCTGGGCCTTGGTGAGGGCCGCCTTCTGGCGCGGCAGGGTCATGCGCTTCTGGGCGGCCTGGTAGGCGCGGTTCAGGCGGGCGTCCTGGATCTTCAGCTCGGCGCCGATGCAATCGATCATGCCGGCGGTGCTCTGGCCAGACGGCGCGGCCAGGCACTTCTGATATCCGGGCGTGAACTTCGGCTCGGCGTGGACAGCGGAAGCGGCCACGCCGGCCAACAGCAGGGCGGCGGCGAAGAGACGGATCATCTGGAACTCCACAGGACGGGGCCCTTCGCCGCCGCACCTGTCTAATGGCTCGAAACGCCCAGGCGGTTCCAGAGGTTGATCATGGCGACGATGGTCGTCAGGGCGCTGGCCTGCTGGTCGGTCCAGTGCTCGCGCAGGGCGGCGCGCAGCGGGGCGAAGCCTTCCGGCTGCGGCAGGCGGGTCAGGGCCTCGGCCCAGGCCAGGGCGGCCTTCTCGGCGGCGGAGAAGTCCTCGACGTGGCGCCAGACGACCAGACGGTCGAGGCGCTCATTGGTCTCGCCGTCCTGACGCGCCTCGTGGCTGTGCATCTTCACGCAGTAGGCGCAGTCGTTCAGCTGCGAGACGCGCAGATAGATCAGGTGCTTCAGGCCCGACGGAATGCCCGCCGTTCGGATGGCCATCTCGGCGGCAAGGAAGGCCTTGTAGACCTCGGGAACGTTCTGGTCGTGGCGGAAGGCGGCGGTGTCGCCCATGGTCGTAAGCTCCGTTCGGGGCCTGGAAGTGGCCCTTCGGAAGCTAGGACGAGACAACGGCGGCGGATGTGACGCCGCCGCCGCGAATTTTCTGCTGAAGCCCTACTGCAGGCCCGTGCGACCGATGGCGTAGAAGCGCTCGGCGCGCTGCTTCTTCAGCTGGGCGGCGCTCATCTGGGCCATGGCCTTCAGCTCGTCCTCGACCGCGTCGCCGACGGCCTGGATGGCCACGTCGCTGTTGGAGTGGGCGCCGCCGGCTGGCTCTTCGATGATGCGGTCGACGATGCCCAGCTTGATCAGGTCCTGGGCGGTGATGCGCATGTTGGTGGCCGCGTCCTTGGCCCGGGCGCCGTCGCGCCACAGGATCGAGGCCGCGCCTTCCGGCGAGATCACCGAATAGATCGAGTGCTCCAGGATCAGCACGCGGTTGGCGCCGGCGAGGGCGATGGCCCCGCCGCTGCCGCCTTCGCCGACGATGGTGGCGACCATCGGGACTTCCAGGGTCAGGCAGCGTTCCGTCGAGCGGGCGATGGCCTCGGCCTGGCCGCGCTCCTCGGCGCCGAGGCCCGGATAGGCGCCGGCGGTGTCGACGAAGGTGATGACCGGCAGGCTGAAGCGCTCGGCCATGTCCATCAGGCGCACGGCCTTACGGTAGCCTTCCGGGCGGGCCATGCCGAAGTTGTGCTTCAGGCGCGTGGTGGTGTCGTGGCCCTTCTCGTGGCCCATCACCACGACCGGCTGGCCGCGGAAGCGACCCAGGCCCCCGACGATCGCCTGGTCGTCAGCGAACTTGCGGTCGCCGCGCAGCTCGACGAACTCGTCGATCAGACCCGCGACATAATCACGCAGGTGAGGCCGCTGCGGATGCCGCGCGACCATCGTCTTCTGCCACGCGTCGAGGTTGGCGTAGGCCTCCTTGCGCAGCTCCTGCGCGCGGTCTCGGAGGGCTTGAATCTCGAGGTCGAACGCACCCGGTCCAGCGGTCTCGGAGAGCTTGCTCAGCTCCTCGATTTTGCTTTCCAGGTCAGCGATTGGGCGTTCGAAATCGAGATAATGGGCGGCCATGGACTCTTAAACGTCGCCGTTGAGGAAAGGGTGCGAACCTAGTGGCGGAATCCCTCAAGGGAAAGGGGCCAGATTCAGGCCGGGAACCGTCATGAATCAGCCGGGTTTTATCCACAGGCTCGAAGGTGCGGTTCACAGGTGAGTCTCGAATCGAGACTCTCTGCTCTGGTGAATCGCGACATAGAGTCCTATGTTCTTATGTAGCAGGTCGCGGAAGACGACTTGCGCCCCCGCGGCCCCCGCCATCGAACGTGCGCGGCCCCGCCTGTAGAGAGCGCGTAGTGCCCATGCAGGTGTTTACCTTTTTCTGCGTCGAGTCCGATGGCTCGGTTCCGCGTTTCGACGTCACGCCCTGCGCCGACGACTCTGCGGCGCGCGCGAGAGCTTTCGAACTACTGGACATGCACCGCCGCTGTGACTTCGTCGAAGTCTGGCGCGGGTCGCAGCGGGTGTTCGACATCTCGCCGCTTCGGGCCGTGGCCGCTTAGTTTTCTTCAAGCGATGAATTATTGCATCGCAACCTGAGCGCGCCTAAGCTCCGCTTCCGGTAGGGATCCAAAAGGGGTCCCGCATACCGGAAGGCCGCCTCATGGACACGACTGTCCTTTCCGCGCCGCTCATTCCTCCCGCGCCGAAGATCCATGCGAGTCCGCTGGGCGTCACCCCACTGGGCCAGTTCCGCGTCGCCTGGGAGATGGGCCGCAGCCTGATCGGAGCGTATTGCGAGGAGGACTATGAGAGCCTCGCCGCGCCCTACCTGTTCATGGGCCAGCCGGGCCTGTTCCTCAACGACCCCGCTGGCGCGCGCCACGTCCTGACCTCGCCCAAGTACATGCGGCCGGTGAAGGCCGCCCGCTCGCTCAAGCCCCTGGTCGGCGAGGGCGTGCTGATGTCCGAGGGCGAGACCTGGCGGCGGCAGCGCAAGAGCCTGGCCCCTGTCTTCACCCCCGCCGCGACCGGCGGCCTGCTGCCCCACTTCGTCGCCGCCGGCGCGGGGCTGGTCGAGGCGCTGGAGGGCCGGGGTCGCGCCAACCTCGCCCAGGATTTCCACCGCGCCACACTGGACGCTGTGCTGCGCGCCCTGTTCTCGCGCCGGGCCGACGCCGAGGGCGCAGTGCTGGCCGACCTGGCCCGCCGCTACATGGAAGGCCCGGCGCACTTCAAGCTCTTCGACTTCATGGCCAAGGGCGCCGACGACCTGACCTTCCTGGACGGCGACCGGCGGCGGATGGGCGCGCAGTGGTTCAAGGCGGTCGACGCTCTGATCGAGGAGCGGCGGACGAACCCGCACGCCGAGGTGCTCGACATGCTCGACCGCCTGCTGGCCGCCCGCAACGAGGACGGCTCGCCCCTGCCCGACCAGGAAATCCGCGACCAGTGCAGCTCGATGCTGGCCGCCGGCTTCGAGACCACCTCGCGGCTGCTGTTCTGGGCGACCTACCTGCTGGCGCTCGATCCGGCGACCCAGGACCGCGTGCGGGCCGAGGTCATCGCCTTCCCGGCCGAGCGGGTGACCAGCCTGGACGACCTCAAGGCCTGGCCGCTGCTGCGCTCGGTGCTGTTCGAGACCCTGCGGCTCTACCCGACCGCCCCGATGATCGCCCGCCAGGCGCAGGAGGCCGACGTGGTCGCGGGCTGCGAGGTCGTCCCGGGCTGCATGGTCACCATCAGCCCGTGGGTCATGCACCGGCACCGCAAGCTGTGGGAGGCCCCGACCGCCTTCCGTCCCGACCGCTTCATCGACCACGCCCATCCGTGGAGCATCGAGGCCTTCATGCCGTTCGGCGCGGGGCCGCGCGTCTGCATCGGGGCGGGCTTCGCCCTGGCCGAGGCGCAGATCGTGCTGGCCGGCGTGCTGGCGCGGTTCAAGGTGGCGATGGCCAGCGACCGGCCGGTGATCCCCCGCGCGTCGATCACGCTCGGGCCGGACCACGAGCCGGACTTCGTGCTGACGCCCACCGCGTAAACGTCCAAGCGCGGCCTTGCCGGACGGACTAGGAAGGACGAGTTTCCACGCGTTGTTTTGAGGATCCCGCCATGACCGAAGCCCCCACCCGCCCGTTCGCCACCGCCACGGACACCGGCACCGGGGTGCTGCAGACCTTCGTCACGGCCGGCCCCTCGACCATCGTCGCCGACATCTCGGTGGCGCAAGGCGGCCTGGACCTGGGCCCGGACCCGCACGAACTGGTCGCCGCGGGCCTGGCGGCCTGCACCAGCCAGACCCTGCGGCTCTACGCCAACCGCAAGAACTGGGACATCAGCGCCATGCACGTCGAGGTGTTCTCGCACTTCGACACCGGCGTGACCCCGCCCGAGCGCTTCGAGCGGGTGATCACGATCGAGGGCAATCTGAACGAGGAACAGCGCGAGCGGCTGTTCGAGATCGCGGACCGGTGCCCGATCCATCGGTTGCTGACGACGGGGGCGCGGGTTGTGACGACGGTGGGGGGCGAGTAGCTCAGCACAGACCCCCACCTGACCGCTACGCGGTCTGTCCGCCCCCAAGCGGGGCGGAGAAGCAAGCGCCTCCGTCGTGGGGCCTTTCTCTCCTCCCCCTTTTGGGGGAGGGGGACCGCCGGAACGGCGGTGGAGGGGCCAGTGCCGCCCTAAAGCCCGTACAGCCCCGCGTACTCCGCATCCTTCCCCGCGATCTGCCGCGCGCAATCGACCATCACCTTGGCCTGCTTCCAGGTGGCGTCGTCCTGCATCTTGCCGTCGATCATCGCCACGCCCGTCCCATCCGGCATGGCCTCGAGAATACGCCGCGCGAAGGCCACCTCGGCCGGGTCCGGACTGAACACCCTTTTCGCGATCTCGATCTGGCTGGGATGCAGGCTCCACGCCCCAGCACACCCCATCAGGAACGCGTTCCTGAACTGCTGCTCGCAGGCCACCGGATCGTCGATCGCCCCGAACGGGCCGTAGAACGGCTTGATGCCGTGGGCCGCGCAGGCGTCGACCATCTTGGCGAAGGTGTAGTGCCAGAGGTCCTGCTGCACCGAGGCGCGCGGCGATCCATCCGTATGCGGATCCTCAACCACCCGATAGCCCGGATGTCCGCCGCCGACTCGGGTGGTCTTCATCGCCCGGCTCGCCGCCAGGTCCGCAGGACCCAGCGAAATCCCCTGCATCCGAGGGCTGGCCGCCGCGATGGCCTCGACGTTCATCACGCCTTCGGCCGTCTCCAGGATGGCGTGCAGCAGGATCGGCCGGGTCACCCCATGCTTGGCCTCCAGCGAGGCCAGGAGCTGGTCCATGTAGAAGATGTCCCACGGCCCCTCGACCTTGGGGACCATGATCACGTCGATCTTGTCGCCGGCCTTCTCGACGATGGTGGCCACCTCATCCAGGTGCCAGGGCGAGTTCAGGCAGTTGATCCGGACCCAGAACCCGACGCCCAGGGCCTTGAAGTCGACCTCGCGCGACATCGCCACCAGCCCGGCCAGGGCCGCGCCCTTGGCGTCGGCGGGAATGGCGTCCTCGAGATTGGCCAGGATGACATCGACGGTCGGGGCGATCTCGGCGACCTTGGCGCGGACCTTGTCCAGGTGCGGCGGCACGAAGTGGATCATCCGCTCGACGCGGGCGGGGAGTTCCCGATAGGGCGTCGGCGCGCCGATCGCCAAGGGTTTGAAAAAGCCGCGCGCGGTTTTCATTTGGTCTTTCTCCCCGTCCCTCGACACCGCTCATCCCCGCGAAAGCGGGGACCCAAGCAGAGCCGACCGAGGACGCGCCTGATCTTCAGCTTGGTTCCCCGCTTTCGCGGGGATGAGCGGAACTAGGGTTATTTTCGCAGTTGCGAAAAGACTGCTGCGACGCGGAAGTCAGGTCAAGTCTTCGCGGTCGGCGGCGGAGTCGGCGGGTTCGGCATCTCTTCCGGGTCCACGCGCTCCAGATCGGCGGCGGCGTCGTTGCTGGAGCCGGGCTTGGCCACCTTGGCGGCCTTGCGGCGGCGTGCGGCGGGTTCCAGCTTGAGGCTGGTGAGGGCGTCCTCACCCTCTTCGCCGAACAGGCCGCGCACACGGATGTCGCGCTGCGGATAGGGGATTTCGATCCCCGCCCCGCGCAAAGCATCGTCGATCAGCCAGGTATAGGCCGCATAGATCGCCGCCGGCCGGCGCACGGCCTCGACGGTCGGCCAGACCACCAGCTCGAACTTCAGGCTGCTCTCGCCATAGCCGACCAGCCAGACCTGGGCGCGGCGCACGGCGTCGTCGGGCGAGGTGTAGGGCGCGGCCTTGGCGGCCTTCAGCACCGCGTCGCGCACCTTGGTCTTGTCGGCCCCGAAGGCGGCGACGAACGGCACCCGCAGGCGGCGGTTGGTGTTGCGCAGGGTCCAGTTGATCACCTGGTCGTTCACCAGCACCGAGTTGGGCACGATGATGTCGGTGCTGTCGTTGGTGCGGATGCGGGTAGCGCGCGGGCCGATCTCGTGGACCACGCCGCGCCCGCCATTGGGCAGCTCGACGAAATCGCCCACCGCCACCAGCCGCTCGAACACCAGACTGACGCCCGAGGCGAAGTCCTTGATGATGCCTTGCAGGCCGAGGCCCACACCGACGCCCACGGCGCCGGCGAACACCGCCAGCGAGGTCAGGTCCAGCCCCATGGTCGACAGGCCCACCGTCACCCCGATGACCACCAGGCCGTAGGTCAGGACCTTCTCGACGATGTAGAGCGAGGCCGCGTCGCCGGCCGCTCGCTCGCGGAGCCTGCGCAGACCGGCCGCGCTCAGCCGAGCGGCGAACAGGGCGACGGCCACGATCAGCAGCCCGGCGGCGAGGCCTCCGACGGTCACGGACGCCTTGCCCAGCTTCAGGAGTTCGAAGGAATCGAGCGTGCGGAGCGGGTTGGCGGCCATGGGGTGAAATGTTGTAGGCGACGGCGGCGCTAATCAAGCACTAGGGCAAAAACCCTCGAGCACAGCGCTTCCTTCCCGCTGCTCCAGCATTCGTGAGATCGCTCGGCTAAAGTGCTCCAGCTGCGGATAATGGGCCAGGAAATCGGTCGTCAGCCGCCGGCTAGGTTCAAGATAGTCCGCCACCGTAACGACCACCCCAATCTCGCCGCGTGCATTGGCCTGGACGAAGGCGAGCGCGATCCTCAGATCGTCGCCTTTCATATGATTGAAACCTCGCCTGAACGTCACCGGCTCCAGCGGAAATTTCAACAAGGCGACGGACAACTCCTCCAAGTCCTGCCACTGGACCCACATCGCCCCGGCGCCTGCGAATCCAGCAGCGTCGACGGCGACGGTCAGGCGGCCGAAACTCTCGTCCGGATCGCTGTCATATTCGTAGGTCAGGGATAGTTTCGCCAACATGGCGTGATCCCTATCATCACCCTCGATGAGCGTCAGTCCGGCATGTCCGACTTTTGCCGGACATGCCGTGTCACTGCTTTGATTACCGCCCCACCATCGCCATGCCGGCCGCCGTATACCGGTCGCCCTCGATCGCCGTCTCCGGCACCGCCGCCGCGATCCGCGTCAGGTCGTCGGCCGACAGCGTCACGTCCACCGCGCCGATGTTCTCCTCCAGCCGCGCGATCTTGGTCGTGCCCGGGATCGGGGCGATGTTTTCGCCCTGGTGCAGGATCCACGACAGCGCCAGCTGGGCGGCCGTGACGCCCTTCTCGCCAGCGATCTGGGTCAGGGCCTCGACCAGGCCGAGGTTCTTGGCCAGGGCGTCGCCCCGGAAGCGCGGCAGGTTGCGGCGGAAGTCGTTGTCGGCCAGATCGCTCTTCAGCGACCCGGTCAGGAAGCCCCGGCCCAGCGGGCTGTAGGGGACGAGGCCAATGCCCAGCTCGCGCAGGGTCGGCAGGATCTCGGCCTCCAGCTCGCGGAACCACAGCGAATATTCGCTCTGCAGGGCCGCGACCGGCTGCACCGCGTGGGCCTTGCGGATGGTCGCCGCGCCGGCTTCGGAGAGGCCGAAATGCTTGACCTTGCCCTCGGCGATCAGGTCCTTGACCGTGCCGGCCACGTCCTCGATCGGCACGTTCGGATCGACGCGGTGCTGGTAGAACAGGTCGATGGTCTCGATGCCCAGGCGCTTCAGCGAGGCCTCGGCCACGGCGCGGATGTGCTCGGGGCGGCTGTCGGTGCCGCGCATGCGGCTGAAGCCCTCGCCCGTGCCTTCCGGCGCGATGTCGAAGCCGAACTTGGTGGCGATCACGACCTTGTCACGGAAGGGCTTGAGGCCCGCGCCGACCAGGATCTCGTTCTCGTAGGGGCCGTAGACCTCGGCGGTGTCGAAGAAGGTCACGCCCAGCTCGACGGCCTTGGCCAGCACCTTGTGGGCGTCGCCGGCTTCGAGCGCGGTGCCGTAGACCTGGCCCATGCCCATGCAGCCGAGACCGATGGCCGAGACCTCGAGGCCGTAGCCGAGTTTGCGCGTCTTCATGGGAAAGCTCCTTGCTGTGGGGTGAGCATGAAGATGGGCTCCGGGCGCGGCAAGCCCAGGGCCATCGCGCCGATGTGGAGGATCAGGCAATCTTCCCGTCGCGACAGCCAATCTTTCTTTCAACCGATGTCGGAACGGCTGTCGTCCAACCGTCCTAGGCTCACGACAACGGAGGAAACCCCATGCCCAAGATCACGCCGTTCCTGTGGTTCGACCACCAGGCCGAGGACGCCGCCAAGCTCTATGTCGCGACCTTCCCGAACTCGAAGATCAACCACGTCGCCCGCTATCCCGCCGACGGCCAGGACGGCGGCGAGACCGGCAAGGTGATGATCGTCCAGTTCGAGATCGACGGCCAGAAGGTCACGGCCATGAACGCCGGCCCGACCTTCAAGCTGACCGAGGCGTTCTCGTTCGTCATCGACTGCGACGGCCAGGACGAGGTCGACCACTACTGGAACGCCCTGACGGCCAATGGCGGCCAGGAGAGCCAGTGCGGCTGGCTGAAGGACCCCTTCGGCCTGTCGTGGCAGGTGACGCCCAAGCAGCTGATCCAGGCGACCACCAGCCCCGACCGCGAGGCGGCCGGCCGCGCGTTCCAGGCGATGATGACCATGAAGAAGATCGACGTCGCGGCGATCGAGCGGGCGTTCCGGGGGGAGTGAAGGCGTGAATCTGCTCCCCTTCTGGGGGAGCTGTCGCGGAGCGACTGAGGGGGCTTCCCCGTAGAGGCCGCGCTGCCCCCTCCGGCCCTCCGGGCCACCTCCCCCAGAGGGGGAGGAGAGTTCAGGCCGCCAGCTTCATCAAGCTCCCCGGCGGCATGTCGCGCCGGATCTGCTGATCCAAATCCTCGGTCATCTGGTCGAGGTCCTTCAGCCCCTCCTCGGCATCCTTGACCTCGTCGGAGCGTTCGAACTTGCCCGGCTGGGTCAGGACGCCCTTGGTCTTGGCGGTCTGCAGCTCGTCCTTCAGCGCCTTGCTGAGGTCGCGGACGCTCTTGATGAAGTCCATGTCGCCGCTGGCCTCGGTCTTGGCCTGGTCTTCCAGGTCCTGGCGGGCGCTGGCCTGCTGGTCGGGGGTCAGGGAGGCGTCGGGCGCGGCGGCGAAGTCGGCCTTGAACAGCTCGCCGGCGTCCTTGGCCGCCTTGCCGTAGTCCTTGACCGCGCCCTGCAGCTCCTTGGCCACGGCGGCCAGCGCCTTGGCCATGGCCTTGGGGTCGCCCGCATAGAGCTTCTTCAGCATCTTCATCTTGTCGATGACCTGCTGCAGCTTGGCCCGGGCGCGGCCTTTGGCGTCGCCGATCTGGGTCTTGCGGTTGGCGCGCATGTCGCTCTTCAGGCGATCCAGCGCCTCGGCCTCGGGGCTCTTCTTCGCCGCCGGGACGTCGTCCTTCGACGCCTCCGGAGCGACCAGCCCAATCGTCTTGCCGTAAGCGGCCAGGACCATCGGTCCCGCCTGCCCCGCCGCGCTCACCATGGCTTTCAGCCCCGTCCGGTCTTCTGACCTCTCGGGACCAGCCTAACGCGGCGAGGTTAAGCTACGCCTTCTTCGAAAACTGCCCGGCGCGCCAGGCCATCCAGGTGACGACCAGGCCGACGATCGTGCAGACGATCAGGGCCGGGGCCGAGGCCTCCGGACCGAACGGGCCGCCGGTCAGCCACTCGGGCTTGAGCGGACGCGCCACGCTGTTGGCCATGGCCGGACCGAAATTGCCGCCCGACACCGCCGCGCCGAAGACGTACCCTTGCGTGAAGTTCCAGGCCGCGTGGACGCCGATCGACATCCATAGACGCCCGGTCAGGGCGTAGAAGGCGCCCAACATGATGCCGGCCTCCAGGGCGATGGCGATCGCCGCGAACACCGTGGCGTTGGGATTGCCGATGTGGCCAAAGCCGAACAGGGCGGCCGAGACGGCGAAGGCGACCCACGGACCGAACGCCCGCCAGACCAGGCGCAGCAGGACGGCGCGGATCATCAGCTCCTCGACCACGCCCGACTGCACGGCGTTGCCCAGCGCGATCCAGGCGGGCGCGGCGCTTAAGGTCTTGATGTCGTAGAGGCCGCCGACGGCCATGATCCCCATCACGGCCGCGAACATCGCGGCCCCGAGGGCCAGGCCCGCGAGCAGCTGCGGCAGCAGCGGCTTCAAGGCCAGCTCGGAAGCCTTGCGCCCCTCGGCCAGCCAGACGGCCAGGCCATAGACGCAGAGCCCGATCACCGAGCCGGCGATATGGGCAAACAGCTGGCCCGGCCCGAAGGTCTTGGGCCACAGCTTGCCCAGCGCTTCGGCGCTGGTGAACGCCGTCAGGGCGACCAGGAAGAACAGGCCGACGGCCCAGGCCAGGGCGCGCAGCCAGCGCAGTTTGCCCGGATGCAGGAAGCGATGCTCGCCCAGCTCGACCGGATATACCCAGTCCGACGTCTTGATCATGGAAAGTCCCCCGAAACGCCTCGCAGATAAGGCGACTCGCGGAGGACCTACAACTTACGCCTTCTTCACGAACTCGGTGCGCAGCACGAGCCCTTTGACCTTGTCGACATTGGCTTCGATCTCGTCGGGGTCGCCGGTCAGGCGGATCTTCTTGACCACCGTGCCGCGCTTTAGGGTCACGCCGCCCGAGCCCTTGACCTTGAGGTCCTTGATCAGGGTGACGGTGTCGCCGTCGGCCAGCAGGGTTCCGTTGGAGTCGCGGGTCTCTTCGCTCATGGGCGCCTCTCGGATCGGGCGGCCACACGGCAAACCCGTAAAAACTGTGTGGGCTTTCCCTAAGGCTTTCCCCGCCGACGTCAACGCGGCGGCGGCGATTTATCTCGCGAGCCTATGTCTTCTTCCGCCCCAGCGGATGCTTGGTCTGGACGACATGCGCCAAGTGCTCGCCGGCCACGTGGGTGTAGATCTGGGTCGTGGCGATATCGGCGTGGCCAAGCAGGGTCTGGATGACTCTCAGGTCGGCGCCGCCTTCCAGCAGGTGGGTGGCGAAGGCGTGGCGCAGCACATGCGGGCTGACCTTCTCGCGGTCGATCCCGGCGGCGAGGGCGGCGTCTTCCAGCAGCTGGCCGACGCGGCGGGCAGTCAGGCGGCCGGACGCGCCACGCGAGGGGAACAGCCACGGACTGTCCTTCGCCCCCTTTGGCAGGAAGCTCGGCCGCTCGACGAGATAGGCCTTCACGGCGGTGCGGGCCGCGTCGTTCAGGGGCGCGAGCCGCTCCTTGCCGCCCTTCCCTTTGACGATCAGGTAGCTCGGATCGCGCGCCAGGGCCGACAGCGGCAGGGCTAGCAACTCCGAAATCCGCAGGCCCGAGGCGTAGATCAGCTCGATGATACAGGTCAGGCGCAGACCCTGCGCCCCGTCCTTGGCCGTCGCGGCGGCCAGCAGGCGCTCGATCTCCTCGCGCTCCAGCACCTTGGGCAGCGG
>NZ_JBWKZF010000052.1:0-16213 GCF_059424195.1 Caulobacter sp. GW456-12-1-14-TSB4 | reverse complement strand
GTCGCTCCGCGACAGCTCCCCCAGAGGGGGAGCATCTGGTTGCCGCTACGCCTTCTTCTTCGTCATCCCGCCGGCGATCGGCATCGCCGGCTTGTCCCGCTTCACGCCGGCCTTCTGGCCCGGCTTCATGAACTTCACCAGCACCCGCTGGCCGACCAGGAACGGCGCGCCGTCGGCGCTGACCACCACTTCGACGACGCGTTCGTCGCTGCGTTGGCTGGGGTCGTCGGAGGCCAGCTTGCGGGCGCCGAAGACGGCGGCGCGGCGCAGGACCTTGCCGGTGTAGGTCTTGTCCGGATCGCCCTCAGGCTGGATCTCGACCTCCTGGCCGATGGCGACATTGGGGATGTCGGCCTCGACGATCTCGGCGCGGACGATGCGCTGGGTGTTGGGCTCCAGGTCGAACATCGCCGTGACGTTCAGGGTCGAGGCGCCCGCGCCCGGATTGGCCTGGCGGCGGGCGATGCGGCCGTCGGCCGGGGCGCGGATGATCGTCAGTTCCTGGTTGTACTGGGCCTGGGCGACTTGCGCCTGAGCCACGCCGATGGCGGCCTGCTGAGCGCCGATATTGGCCTGGGCCGAGGCGATCTGGTCGCGGGCCGTGTCCAGGCGCTGGGCGGCCACGAAGTTGGAGGCGCTGAGGTTCTGCAGGCGGGCGTATTCACGCTGGGCGGTGCGCAGCTGCACCTGGAAGAGCTGCAACTGGGCGCGGGCCGAGGCCAGGGCCGCGGCGGCGGTCTGCGAGGCCAGGCGGACGTCGTCGTCCTCCTGCTTGGCCAGCGGCTGGCCAGACTTCACGACGTCGCCTTCCTGGACGAAGACCTCGCGGACGATGCCCTGGCGGCGCGCGGCCACCTGGATGACGCCGCCCTCGACGTCGGCCTTGCCCTGGGCGATGGCGGCGTAGGGGGAGGGTTCTTGCTGGGCCGCGGCGGCCTCGAGCTTCTTCTTCTTTTCGGCGCTCTGAGCCTTCACGTAGAAGAAGCCGCCGCCGAGCACGAGCACGACGACCAGGATGATGTAGAAAGCGGGTCGGCGCAGGAAGCCGGGCATCTTGGAATTCCCCCAGAAAATCAGTGGCTGAGCGGCGCGGGATTGGCGTCGGGCGTTCTACGCACGTCGTCCAGGATCCGGCCGTCTTCGATATGGATGACGCGGTCGGCATAGGCCTCGAGCCGCGGGTCGTGGGTCACGCAGATCACCGCCGCGCCACGCTCGGTGGCGGCCGCGCGCAGCAGGCGGATCACGGTCTCGCCGCTCTTGCCGTCGAGGGCCGAGGTCGGTTCGTCCGCGAAGATCAGGTTCGGGTTCTTGGCCAGCGCCCGGGCGATGGCCACGCGCTGCTTCTCGCCGCCCGACAGCTCGGACGGGCGCTGGTTGAGGCGGGCGCCCAGGCCCACCGACTCCAGCGCCGCCTGGGCGCGCTTGCCCGCCTCGCCGGGGCCGACGCCCTGGTACTTCAGCGCGGTCATCACCTGCTGCTTGGCGGTGAGGGCCGGGAACAGGTTGAAGCCCTGGAAGATGAAGCCGCAGTGGTCGAGGCGGAACTTGTCGATCCGGCCGCTGGACAGCGCCCACAGGTCCTTGGCGTCCAGCGCCGAGACCTTGCCCTCGTCGGGCATCAGCAGGCCCGAGAGGGCGGCCACCAGGGTCGACTTGCCCGAGCCGGAGGGGCCCATGACCATGGTCACGTCGCCGTGCTTGGCGTCGAAGTCCACGCCCTTGAGCACCTCGATGAAGGTGCGGCCGGTCTTGAACCGCTTGACGATGCCCTTGGCGGTGAGAGCGCTTTCGCCGCGCTTGTGTGCGTTGTCGCCGTTCATCGCAGGAGGTCCGCAGGCTGGCTCTTCTTGAGGATGCCGAGCGACAGCAGGCCCGACAGGATGGCGATCACCAGCAGGAAGAAGGCGATGGCCGCCACCATGGGGATCGGGAACGACATCGGCAGGCCGCCCATGGCCGCCAGGGTCGAGACCAGCCAGGTGAACACGCCCGACATCAGGATGCCGGCGACGCCGACCCAGAAGCTCAGCTCCATGACGATGCCGCGCAAGGAGCCCATGGAGACGCCGAGCGCCCGAAGCGAGGCGAACTCCTTGATGTTGGCCATGATCGCGCCGCGCAGGGTCTGCCAGGTGATGGCCATGCCGATCACCGCGCCCATGATCAGGGCGAAGACCAGGATGATGCTGATGAAGCTCTCCTTCAGCATCGAGTTGGAGTTGGCGTCGGCCAGCTCCTGGCGGGTCCAGGCGCGGAATTTGCCGTCGGCCTTGGCGTTCAGCTGGGCCGCGACCAGTTCGGCGCGGGAGGGATCGGCGATCTTGACCATCAGCGGGCCGACGCGCTGGCCGGTGTCGGCCTCGCCCAGCATCCGCAGGGTGTCGCGCGACATGACCAGCGAGGCCTGCATCATGTTCGGATAGCCGGTCGTGACCACGGCCACGGTGACGGTCTTGCCGTTGTAGAGCGCCTTGTCGCCCTTCTTGACGCCCAACCGCGCCAGGGCGGTCTGGTCGACCGCGACGGTGTAGGGCTGGCGCAGGGCCTCGATCATGGAGTCGGTGTAGTCGGTCGGCACGGTCACGTAGCCGGGGATGGCGTCGATGACCGTGACGTTGACGAACTCGGTCTTGCGGCCGCCGCCGCCACCACCGCCGCCCTTGCCGCCCTTCTTGGCGCGGGCCTCGGCCTTGGCGATCTGCTCGGGCGTCAGGATGTTCTGGAAGCGACCGCCCGAGCCGTCCAGCGGCGCGACCTGCAGCACCTCGGGATGGCTGTAAACCAGCGGGATCATGCGGCGCGGCAGGCCCGAAGGACCGCCGTTGAACAGCGCCGTCGCGCCCGGGCCCAGCACCATGATGTCCGCGCGGGCGCGATCGATCTGGGCGGTGAACGCCTTGCCGATGCCCATGAACATGCCCAGGAACGCCAGGACGAGGAGGCCCGAGAAGGCCAGGGCGACCACGGCCGCCATGTAACGACGCCACTCATAGAGAAGAGTGGCCAAGGCCAACGACATTCGAAACCCTGCTCCCCAAACCGACGGTTGCAGGAATGACCGGCGATCGGCGAGCGGCCAAGTTAAATCGGGGTAAGGCGGATTTCCGCCCTGACATAATCGTCGCAGGGGGCGGAGAAAGGTAGTTCGACCGTCGGCGTGCGTTGTAATCGACTCACATGACCGTCCTGAAATCCGCTCTGGCCCTGGCTGTCGCGCTCGCCGCCTCGGTGTCGGCGCGCGCCGACGAGGGCATGTGGACCTTCGACAAGGTCCCGGTCGAGCGCATCAAGGCGGCCTACGGCGTGACCCTGGATCAGGCCTGGCTGGACACGGCCCAGGCCTCGGCGGTTCGGCTGTCCAGCGGCTGTTCGGGGGGCGTGGTCAGCGCCGGCGGGCTGGTCGTCACCAACAACCACTGTGTCGCAGAGTGCGTGCAGTCGCTGTCGACCTCGGGCCACGACTATGTCCGCGACGGCTTCCTGACCCTGGGCCCGCTGGAGGAGCAGAAGTGCGTCGGCCTGCAGGCCGAGGTGCTGCTGTCGATCATCGACGTCACCGACCAGATCCGCGCCGCCGCCGAGGGCAAGGGCCACGAGGACTATGTCCGCGCCCGCGACGGGGCCATGGCGCTGGCGGAAGTGGCCGCCTGCGGCCAGGACGCGACCCTGCGCTGCCAGGCGATCAGCTTCTTCCGGGGCGGCCAGTACAAGGTCTACAAGTACCGCCGCTACACGGATGTGCGCCTGGTGTTCGCGCCCGAGATCGCGGCCTCGGCGTTCGGCGGCGATCCCGACAATTTCAACTTCCCGCGCTACGGCTTCGATGTCGCGTTCATCCGGCTTTATGCGGGCGAGCGGCCCGTGGCGACGCCGACCTTCCTGAAGTGGCGGGAGCGCGCGCCGGCCGAGGGCGAGGTCAGTTTCGTGGTCGGCAGCCCCGGCTCGACCGATCGCCAGATGACGCTGGCCCAGCTGGAGACCCAGCGCGACCAGACCCTGCCCATCGGCCAGCTGCAGCGGGCCGAACTGCGCGGCCGCCTCATCCAGTTCGCGACCCAGAGCCCCGATCGCGCCCGCATCGCCGCGCCCGCCGTGGCCTGGGTCGAGAACGCCTTCAAGGCCGGGCAGGGGCGGCAGGCGGCGCTCAACGACAAGGCGTTCATAGCCTCCAAGCGGGCCGCCGAGGACGCCCTGCGCGCCAAGATCGCCGCCGATCCGAAATGGGCGGCGCAGGTCGGCGACGCCTGGGAGCAGATCGCCAAGGCGCAGACGGCGGCCGCCGATCTCTACCCGGCGGTGCGGCAGCTGGAGATGCAGGCCGGCGGCGGCTCGGACCTGTTCTACCTGGCGCGGCTGCTGGTGCGCGCGGCGCAGGAACGCGACAAGCCCAACGCCGACCGCCTGCCGGAATATGTCGACACCCGCCTGCCGATGATCGAGCGCAAGATCAGCGAGGCCCTGCCCGACGAGCCCTCGGTCGAGGAACTCTATCTCGAGCAGTGGCTGCTGAAGACCCGCGAGCTGCTGACGGTCGACGCCCCGCAGGTCCGGGTGATGCTGGAGCGCGACAGCCCGGCCGACCTGGCGGATCGCCTGGGGCGCAGCCGGGTGGGGGACGCGACCTTCCGCAAGGCGCTGTGGAAGGGCGGCATCGACGCGATCGAGGACTCCGACGATCCGCTGATCAAGCTTGTCCTGCGCACCGACCACGGCGCGCGCGTGGCGCGCTCGGCCTGGGAGAAGACGGTATCAGGACCCACGGACCTGGCCGCGGAGAAGATCGCCCGCGCGCGCTTCGCCCTGCTGGGCGACAGCGACTATCCCGATGCGACGTTCTCGCTGCGCCTGTCGTACGGCAAGGTCGCCGGCTGGGACGATCGCGACGGCCCGGTCACGGCCACGACCACCTTCGCCGGCTTCTACGACCGCGCGACCGGGGCCGCGCCCTACGCCGCCGCGCCGCGCTGGCTGAAGGCCAGGGGCAGGCTGGACCCGGACACGACGTTCGACTTCGCCACCTCCAACGACATCATCGGCGGCAATTCCGGCTCGCCGGTGCTGGACGCCGAGGGCCGGGTCATGGGCGTGGCCTTCGACGGCAACCTCTACTCGCTGGGCGGAGCCTATGGCTATGACGGCGCGCGCAACCGGGCCGTCTCGGTGTCCGCGGCCGCGGTCACCGAGGCCCTGACCAAGGTCTATGGTCGAAGCGCCCTGGTCCGCGAGCTGACCGGCAACTAACGCGCGAGCCGCTGCACGCGGCCCGTGCAGCGTTAACCATGTCCGCAAAAGGCCTCATTTCTTAACCGCAACACGCTGAAAACTGGAATGTTTTTCGCGTTGTCCCCCGGGCGTCGAGACCTCGGCGCGGAAGAAGGCTCGCCCACGCAGGCGGCCTCCCAACAGAGGGTGAGCACTATGACCGTAACCAGCGCTGGCTCATCAACGAGCCTGGCCCAACTGCGGCAGATGCAGCAGGCGGCTTTCAAGACGGCCGACACCGACGGCGATGGGCAACTGTCGCTGACCGAATTCCAGTCCATCGGGCAAAATATGCAGGGTGCGGACGGCCAGAAGGGCCCGCCACCCATGCGCGGAGCCGGTGGTCCGGGCGGACATTTCAAGGGTGACACACTTTCGTCGCTGCTCTCGACCCAGTCGGTCGACGACCTGACCAGCGCGCTGATGAAGGCCGGCGACGCCGATGGCGACGGCAAGATGACTACCGCCGAGCTCACCTCGGCCCTGGCCGCCAAGGCTCCGGACGGCGCCCCGGCGGACGCGAGCGGCAAGATGGCCTCCGACATCATGTCGGCCCTCGACACCGACGGCGACGGCAGCCTGTCGTCGTCCGAGATCTCGTCGGCGATCACCACGGCCGCCGCCGACCAGTCCTCGGCTCAGGCGATGCGCGGCCGTCACGGTCATCATGGCGGCCCGCCGCCGGCCGGCGGGGCGGAGGGTTCGTCTGGCTCCAGCGGCGTGTTCGAGAGCCTGGACACCAACAAGGACGGCACGGTCTCGGCCGAGGAACTGGCCGCCGCCGGTGGGGCGGGGAACACGGACGCGACGAGCGCCGCCTCCGGCATGGTCAAGGCCGCCGACCAGGACGGCGATGGCGCGCTGAGCGGTGGTGAATTCGCCGCGATGCTGGACCAGGGCAAGTCGGCCGGGACCGACGCGTCCTCGACCTTCGCCAGCCTGATGTCGGGCTCCACGGCGGCGGCGGACCTGATGCAGAAGCTGCTGGCGCAATTGGATGCCGCGATGACGACGTCGTCGGCGTCGTCGAGCTCGGGCGCGGTGAGCAGCGGGGCGGGCGTGACGGCTTAAGCCACCACCTCAACCCATGTCGTCATCCCGCGCTTTATGCGCGGGACCCATGGTCCAGCTTCCACGTGAGGGCGTTCTTCCGCTCCGCACCTACGGCGGACAGATGGGTCCCGCGCATAAAGCGCGGGATGACGGTTATGGGGGAGGGCTACGCTGGTAAGCGTCCTCTGACTTAGGCAATCGGCCCCTTCCTTAACCAAACCTTACGCAAGGCGCTTGCGTGCGACG
Organism: Caulobacter sp. GW456-12-1-14-TSB4; assembly: GCF_059424195.1. Taxonomy (NCBI): domain Bacteria; kingdom Pseudomonadati; phylum Pseudomonadota; class Alphaproteobacteria; order Caulobacterales; family Caulobacteraceae; genus Caulobacter; species Caulobacter sp. GW456-12-1-14-TSB4. The sequence continues at coordinate 9,649 of NZ_JBWKZF010000052.1, read as the reverse complement.
GCTGACTTGGTGTCATTCTTCGCCCCTTGATCGGCGTCGCGGGGGCGTCGCCTCTTTGTAAGGTTGTCGTCTTGATGTTCCGTCCCGAGAACGTTCAGGCCCTGGCGGGTCTGGCGCTCACTTTGGGCCTCTGCTGGCTCGTTTCCGAGAATCGCAAGCGATTCCCGTGGGTTCTGGCGATCGCCGCCCTGGTCGTGCAAGTGCTGCTGGTGGTGGTGCTGTTCGGCCTGCCCCAGGCGCGCCAACTGCTGCAGGGCGTCAACGGCGCCGTCGAGGGCCTGGCCAGCTCGACTCAGGCCGGCACCGCCTTCGTGTTCGGCTACCTGGCGGGTGGCGACCAGCCGTATGTGATCAACAATCCGAACGCCGGCTTCATCTTCGCCTTCCGGGTCATGCCGGTGATCCTGGTGGTCTGCGCCCTGTCGGCGCTGCTGTGGCACTGGAAAATCCTGAAGTGGGCCGCTCAAGGGTTCGGCTTTATCTTCCAGAAGACGCTGGGCCTGCGCGGCCCGCCGGCCCTGGCCACCGCCGCCACCATCTTCATGGGCCAGATCGAGGGCCCGATCTTCATCCGCGCCTATCTCGACAAGCTGTCGCGCTCGGAGCTCTTCATGCTGATCACGGTCGGCATGGCCTGCGTCTCGGGCTCGACCATGGTCGCCTACGCCACCATCCTGGCCGGCGTGCTGCCCAACGCCGCCGCCCACGTGCTGACCGCATCGATCATCTCGGCCCCGGCCGGCGTGCTGCTGGCCCGCATCATCGTGCCGTCCGATCCGATGGAAAAGGGCGGGGACCTCGACCTCTCGGCCGAGGACAAGACCTACGGCTCCTCGATCGACGCCGTCATGAAGGGCACCACCGACGGCCTGCAGATCGCGCTGAACGTCGGCGCCACCCTGATCGTCTTCGTGGCCCTGGCCACCATGGTCGACAAGATCCTGGGTGCCATGCCGCCGATCGGCGGCCAGCCGCTGAGCATCGCGCGCGGCCTGGGCGTGGTCTTCTCGCCCCTGGCCTGGTCGATGGGCGTACCCTGGAAGGAAGCCGGTTCGGCCGGCGGCCTGCTGGGCGTCAAGCTGATCCTCACCGAGTTCACCGCCTTCATCCAGATGGCCAAGATCGGCGCGACCACGCTGGACGAGCGCACCCGGATGATCATGACCTATGCGCTCTGCGGCTTCGCCAACATCGGCTCGGTCGGCATGAACGTGGCCGGCTTCTCGGTCCTGGTGCCGCAACGCCGCGCCGAGGTGCTGAGCCTGGTCTGGAAGGCGATGATGGCCGGCTTCCTGGCCACCTGCCTGACCGGCTCGCTGATCGGCCTGATGCCCCGGGCGCTGTTCGGGCTTTAATCAACTAAAAGTTGCCTCATTCTCTCCCTTCCCCTTTGATGGGGAAGGGTTGGGGATGGGGTGACAGCGTGTCCGAAGGAACTCCGAGACCCAGGCACGCACCCGGCGTCGTCAAGCGCGCCCGTCGTCTCCGGAACGAGATGACCGTCAGCGAAAAGGTCCTCTGGAAGGCCCTTCGCGCCCTCGATCTCCACATTCGCCGGCAAGCGCCGATCGGCCGCTATATCGCCGACTTCGTCCATCACGGCGCGAGGCTGGTGATCGAGGTCGATAGCGGTTGGCACGATCATACCGAGGCGCAACTGCATGACGCTAAGCGCGACGCCTGGCTCGCCAGCCAAGGCTATCGCGTCATGCGGGTTCGCGACGGCGAGGCATTCGGCAATCCGTACGCCGTGGCCGAGCGTGTCGCGGCGGAAATTCAGCGGTCACCCCCAACCCAACCCTTCCCCCATCAAGGGGGAAGGGCTTTTGTGGCGGGAACGGGAGGAAACAAATGAAGCTCTACGACAGCCGCCGCGCGCCCAATCCCCGGCGGGTCCGCTGGTTCATGGCGGAGAAGGGGATCGCCGACATCGAGATCGTCGACGTCTCGATATTCGAGGGCCAGCACAAGACGCCGGACTACCTGGCCAAGGCCGGGCTGCCGCATCTGCCGGCGCTGGAGATCGACGAGACCACGACCATCACCGAGTCGGTCGCCATCTGCCGCTATCTCGAAAGCGTCTATCCCGAGCCGAACATGTTCGGCCGCGACGCGCGCGAGACGGCGGTCATCGAGATGTGGATGCGGCGGGTCGAGATGATGGTCTCCACGCCGCTGATGATGGCCGTGCGCCACACCCATCCGGCCATGGCGGGTATCGAGACCCAGGTCCCCGAGGTCGCCCAGGCCCATTTCGGCATGGCCGAGCGGGCGCTGAAGGTGCTGGACCATCGTCTGGCCGAGAGCCCGTTCATCGCCGCCGACCGCGTGACCATGGCCGACATCCTGGCCATCACGGCGATCGACTTCGCGCGCATGATCCGCTTCCGGCCGCCCAAGGAGCTGGAGCACTTGGGCAAGTGGCGGGAGGCGATGATCGCGCGGCCGGCGGCGGAGGCGGGGGTTTAGCGCCCCCTCCGTCACGTCGCCTATCGGCGCCGCGCCACCTCCCCCGTTGCACGGGTGAGGAGTTTCTTCTCCTCCCCTGCGAAGCGGGGGAGGTGGATCGCTGCGGATACGCAGCGAGACGGAGGGGGCGCTCCTTCCTAGGCCCGCGCCCTGATCTTCTTCACGACGCCCGAGAAGTTCAGCATCGGCCCCGTCCCGGTCGAGATCAGCCCCCTGATGAACAGCAGCGAGCCGCCGGCCTTGATCACCTCGCCGGTCGAGGTGACGAGGTCGCCCGGCCTGGCCGGGCCGATGAACTCGCCGTTGAGGCTGACGGTGACGGCGCGGCTGTCGGCCAGGGCCTTCCAGCCGATCGCGAACAGCGAATAGTCGGCGAAGGTCATCATGCAGCCGCCGTGCATGAAGCCGCCGCCGTTCATGTGCTTGGTCTCGGCGCGGAAGGCGGCGGTGATCGCGCCGTCCTCGGCTTCCTGGAAGTAGAACGGCCCGGACTGATCCTCGAACGGGTCCATGCCCGACCAGGTGCGCCAGCCGGCCCACTCGCCGGTCTCCACCAGGCGCGGCCCGCTCCAGATGTCGTTTCCGCCGTCCATGGTCCGTCCCCTCCGCTTGTTCTTATCGCTGTTCAGTTAGAAGGGCGCGTCACAAGGCGCAAGCGGCCGGTCTCGCCTCTGCTGACAATCCGTGGCATGGGAGCGCTCATGACCTCCCCGATCCAAGACACGATCCTGTCCCTGCTGGCGCCGCTGGCCGAGGGCAAGTCGATCGACCCGATGAACGTCGCCAAGGCGGTCCAGCCCGAGCGCTGGCAGCAGATCCTGGGCCACGTGCGCACCAACGCCATCGAACTGGCCCGCGAGGGCAAGGTGGTGATCCTGCGCCACAACAAACCGGTCAATCCGGAGAAATTCCGCGGCGTCTACCGCATCCGCACGCGCCTGGAAGGCGATCCGACCAGCTTTGAGGAAGCCCCCGAAGCCGAGATCGACGGCGACGAAGACTAGTGGCGCTTGGCATCGCGTGAAGGACGCCTAAATCCTCGCCGATGCCGCTCGACACGATCCTCTCCGACATCGCCGCCTGCCGGGCGTGCGCGCCGTACTTTCCGCACGTTCCCCGGCCCGTGACTCGGGTGCGCGAGGAGACCCGCATCCTGATCGCCGGCCAGGCGCCGGGACGCCTCGTCCACGAGACCGGCCTGCCGTTCAACGACCCGTCCGGCAATCGCCTGCGCCAGTGGATGGGGATCGACCGCGAGACCTTCTATGGCCGGCCCGAGATCGGCGTGGCGGCGATGGCCTTCTGTTTCCCGGGCACGAACCCGAAGGGCGGGGACTACCCGCCGCCGCCACGCTGCGCGGCGATGTGGCGGCCGCAGCTCCTCGCCGAACTGCCGAACGTCGAGCTGACGCTGCTGGTCGGCAGCTACGCCCAGGACTGGGCGCTGCCGGGGCGGACCGGCAGGACCATGACCGAGACCATCGCCCGCTGGCGCGAGTTCGGACCCAATGTCCTGCCGATGCCGCATCCGTCGTGGCGCAACACCGGCTGGCTGAAGCGCAATCCGTGGTTCGAGGACGAGGTCGTGCCCTTCCTTCGCCAGCGTGTCGCGGACATTCTGGAGCGATGAACCGCCGCGCCCTGATCCTGACCGCGTCCGCCTCTGTGCTGAGCGCCTGCGCGCCGCTGCGGCAGGGACCGGGACTAGGGCCGCTGGGTTTCCGGGGACCTCGGATCACCGACGACGGCTTCGTCAGCTTCGACGGCGCGACGCTGGGCCTGATGCGTTGGCTGCCGGCCGGTGAGCCCGAGTGGGTCGTGGTCGGCCTGCACGGCATGAACGACTATTCGAACGCCTTCCACTTGGCCGCCGGCTGGTGGGCGGGGAAGGGGATCGCGACCTACGCGCTGGACGTCCGGGGCTTTGGCCGCTCGCCCGAGCGCGGCGTCTGGGCCCCGACGGAGCTCGTTCTGGACGATGTCCGCGCCCTGGTCACGGCGGTGCGCGAGCGGCACCCGAACGCGAAGGTCGCCCTGGCCGGGATCAGCATGGGCGGAGGCCTGGCGATCAGCGCCATGGCCTCGGACAATCCGCCGCCGGTCGACAAGCTGATGCTGTTCGCCCCGGCCGTCTGGGGCTGGTCGAACCAGCCGCTGCCCAACCGGATGAGCCTGTGGGTCAGCGCCCACGTGATCGGTCAGTGGGTGGTCCAGCCGCCGGACTGGCTGGTCCGCAACATCGCGGCTTCGGACAATATCGACGAGTTGCGCCGCATGGGTCGCGACCCGCTGATGATCTGGGGCGCGCGGTCCGACACCATCTACGGCCTGGTGGGTCTGATGGAGCGGGCCTGGAAGTCGACGGGCGCCATCGCCGTGCCGACCGCTTGGTTCTATGGCGCGAAGGATCAGGTCATCCCGCGCGAGCCGACGGTCGAGGCCGTGGGGCGCCTGAAGCCCGGCGCGAAGACCGCCTACTACGCTCACGGCTACCACCTGCTGCTGGTCGACAGGCAGGCGTCCAACGTCTGGAGCGATGCCGAGGCCTTCCTGCGCGACGCCCCCGGACCCTGGCCGCCATCGGGCGCGCCGGCCATTCCGGCCAGCGTGGCGGCGATGACAGCGTTGGACCCGCCGAAAGCCAAGAAACACTAACGCCATGACGTCAGTCTTCGGGGTTGTGAGGCGCGGCGAGGGGGCGTAAACCGCCGCCACGTTCATTCTAGCTGACGCGAGACCGACGGCATGACCTTGTTCGATTCCCCCGATTTCGAGGGACACGAAGGCGTCCACGCTTTCTTCGACGAAAAAACTGGTCTGAAGTCGATCATCGCGATCCACTCGACCGCGCGCGGCCCGGCCGCCGGCGGTTGCCGCATGTGGGACTACTCCAGCGCCGACGCCGCCGTCACCGACGCCCTGCGCCTGTCGCGCGGCATGTCGTACAAGAACGCCATGGCCGAGCTCGACCTGGGCGGCGGCAAGGCCGTGATCATCGGCGACAGCCGTGAGCAGAAGACGCCGGAACTGTTCGAGGCCTTCGGCCGCGCCGTCGACAGCCTGGGCGGCAAGTACTGGACGGCCGAGGATGTCGGCGTCTCGCCGTCGGACCTGGAAAGCACCCGCAAGACCACCCGCTTCGTCGCCGGCCTGGAAGGCCACGCGGCCGCCTCGGGCGACCCGTCGCCGGTGACCGCCGAGGGCGTGTTCCGGGGCGTCCGCCTGTGTGTCGAGCGCGCCCTGAACCGTGACCTGAAGGGCGTGCGCGTCGCCATCCAGGGCGTCGGCCACGTCGGCGCCTATCTGGCCGAGAAGCTGCACGCCGCCGGCACCGAACTGATCATCGCCGACGTCAATCAGACCGCTCTCAACGAAGTGGCCGCCAAGACCGGCGCGACCATCGTGCCGACCGACGCCATCTTCGACGTCGAGGCCGATGTCTTCGCCCCCTGCGCCCTGGGCGGCGCGATCTCGGCGACGACCCTGCCGCGCCTGAAGGTCAAGGTCATCGCCGGCGGCGCCAACAACCAGCTGGCCGACGCCATGATCGGCCAGACCGTGTTCGATCGCGGCATCCTCTACGCCCCGGACTACGTCATCAACGGCGGCGGCATCATCAACGTGGCCGCCGAGATCCGGGGCCTGGAAGCCGGCGCGGCCTTCGACGGCCAGTGGGTCTCGACCAAGCTGGATCGCCTGGCCCAAACCCTGGCCGAGGTCATCGACCAGTCCACCTCGGAAAAGCGTCCCGCCAACCTGGTCGCCGACGAGATCGCTCGCGCCCGCATCGCGGCGGCGCGCGGCTAAAAGCGACGTTCGCGCGTTCTCCAGGGGAGCCCATCCCCTGGAGGCGCGCATGTCCCATCTCGACGACCTGAAGGAACAGCTGGAAGGGGCGGTCGCCGCCCAGGACTTCGACACGGCCGTGCGTCTGCGGGCCGAGATCGACTCCATCCAGCACAGCGCCAAGGTGCGCGGCGTCGAGGACGCCCCGCAGGCGGCCTATTTCCACAAACGCCGGGAAGAGGACGGTCTCAGGCCGCCGCCCGGTTCCGACCGCTGATCGCCGCGCCGGCGTCCTTGTCCAGCGACAGGTAGACGGGCAGGGCCAGCAGGGTCACCAGGCCGATCGCTACGAACGGGAAGGTGAAGCGGTCGGGCGTCAGGGCCCCGCCGCCGCCGCGGGCGATGTGCAGCATCATGCCGCCGAAGCTGACCCCTAGAGCCAAGCCGACCTGCTGCGTCACCGCCGACAGAGTCGAAGCCGCTGCCGTCGAGGTTTCCGGCACGTCGGCATAGGCGATGGTGTTGGCGGCGATGAACTGGTTGGAGCGGCAGAACCCGCCCAGGACCAGGGCCGCCATCATCACGGCCATCGGCGTCGCCGGGCCGAAGAAGCCGGGCGCGGCGGTGAAGAGGGCGGTCAGGCTGACGAACACCGCCAGCGAAGTCCGGAAGCCGAAGCGCTTCAGCCCCGCCGCCGCGAACGGCCGCGCGACCAGCACGCCGATGCCGGTCGCCAGGGTGACGAAGCTGGCCTTCAGCGGGCTCCAGCCCAGCGCCACCTGCAGCAGCAGCGGCATCAGGAACGGGCTGGCCCCGATACCCAGCCGCACCAGCGTCCCGCCGACCAGGCTGGCGCGGAAGGTGGGGTAGCGCAGCAGGGTGAGGTCCAGGATCGGCCGCCCGGTCCGCTTGGCGATACGCAGATAGACCCAGCCGCAGGCCACCGACAGCGTCAGCAGGGTGATCTGCGCCCAGAGCGGCAAGAGGTTCACGCCCGCCGTCTCGGCCACCACCACCAGGCCGCTGACCGCCAGGGCCGACAGGATGAAGCCGGGGGTGTCGAAGCGGCCCAGGTCGCGCTTGGGCTCGCTCTTGGGCACGAAGCGCATGACCGCGACCACGCCCAGCAGGCCGACGGGCAGGTTGATGTAGAAGATCCACGGCCAGTCGGCGACGCTGAGCACCAGACCCGCGATCGGCGGGCCGATCAGGGGGCCGATGAGCGCGGGCATGGTGAACCAGCCCATGGCGGTCAGCAGCTTGTCCTTGGGCGTGGCCCCGACCACGATCAGTCGCGCCACCGGCGTCATCATCGCCCCGCCGATCCCCTGGACGATCCGCGAGGCGACCAGGGCCTCCAGGCTGCGCGACTGGCCGCACAGGGCCGAGCCCAGCAGGAAGACGGTCATGGCCGACAGGAACACTCGCCGCGCCCCGAACCGTTCGGCCGCCCAGCCGCTGGCCGGCGTGAACACCGCCAGCGCGAGAATGTAGGAGGTCAGGGCCAGCTTGAGGTGGATCGGATCGACCGCGAAGGCCCGCGACAGCGTCGGCAGGGCGGTCGACAGGGCCGTGGAGTCGATGAACTCCATCAGGAGCGCGCTGGCCACGGCGATCGAGATCAGGCGCGTAGCAAGCGGAGATGAAGCGGAAGGCTGATCGGACACGAGGGCGCTTTACGCCCCTGGACGGCCAGGGTCCATACGCGTGTTCGTCACATCCTTGCAGAGTGGAAACAGGGTTTCGTGGCGATGGCGATCCGAAGGTCCGACTGTCGGCGCGATGCCGAAGACTGTTTGCGACCCCGTTCGGAACTGATGACGTCCGCCAACTGGGCCTAGCCGCCACGGCCCTCACCGGATGCGTACACGCCTCTCAACTTTCCCGAGACTTCTTTCACGACACCGCTGATCGACGAGGATGATCGCCTAGCCCGCGCTAGTCCGACGCGCCGGCCACCGACCCGAACCGCCGCCGGGGACGCCTCACGCCTTCGCCGCCTAGCGCCAGCCCAGGTCGAGCAGCCGGAAGGTCTGGCCCTCCTGGTCATAGCTGACCAAGGTCACCCGGCTGCCTTCGCCATGTTCCACCGGCGTGGACACGATCGCCTGGTAGTAGTCGGGCAGGCGCGCCAAGACCCTGTAGGTCGCGCCGGGCGCCGGGGTCGCCAGAATGGTGCCGGGCGTGCTCTCGCAGTTCCAGGCGCCTAGTCGCCGTCCAGCCGCCAGCACGGCGCCCATCACGCGACAGCCGCGCTCGCCGACCAATGTCTCCGGGACATCGACCTTGCGAAACACGGTCGGCACGTTCCAGCCGGAGAGATCGCCATCCTTAGCCACGCGTTCGAACGCGCCGACACCGACGGCCCTCCCATTGGAGGCCTGGAAGGTCCAGCGAAGCCAATAACCATCAGCGGTCCTGGCCATGCCCGGATTGACCAGCAGATCGATCGGTCCCCGCGGGACGTCCGTCCGCGCGCTGACAACGGCGGCGCAGCCCAACTCACCAAGGCTTTCCCGAGGCGGGCACGATGGAGTGGCGTCGCCAGACATCGAAGCCGATAGACTGGCGGCGAAGAAAAGCGCGATGGCGGGCATGGCCGCTCCTAGTGTCCGTACTTTGGCGTCAAATATACATCCGCCGAGGTCATGCTCCGCACATGCTCGGCGTCTCGCCTGGTCGCTTCGTCCATACCCTCACGCTATCGCCTGTAAGGGCGGCTCTTCACCGCTTCTCAGACAATCGGTCTGTCAGCTGTCTGGCGGTTAGCGGTGGGACTGTCGGTTGCGGCGTATCCTCATCATTCTTGGGCGGAAATGACGGGCGTTATTCTGAGGCGGAGCGATGGATAGCGACGGCCCCTAGCGGCCGCGCACCGAAACCGTGACGCCGACGACGGTGTCCTTGTCGGAATAGTCGATCGAGTTCAGCTTGCGGCGGGTGGCGGTCAGGGCGACCTGGCGGTTGTCCTTGCGCCAGCCCAGGCCGATCTGGCGGCTGCCGAAGCGGGCGACCTTGTCCTCGCTGTAGCCGGCGTTGCGCCAGCCGCCGAGGGTGTCGCGGATCAGGTTCAGGCCGTAGGACTTGCCCGAGCTGGCGGCGAACAGCATCCAGCGGCCGCGGCGCAGGTCCTCGGCCGAGGCGCGGGTCTTGGACATCAGGTTCGAGGCGTTCAGCGTCAGGCGTTTCACGCCGCTCGATTGCAGGCCGAAGGGCGTGAAGGCCAGCGGCTGGTCGTCCATCCGCATCTGCAGGATCTTGCCGTTCGGGCGCGGGTGATCGACGCGGGTCAGGGTCAGCACCGGGGGACGCGACGTCGGCGGGGCCTCGGCCAGGATGCGAGCAGCGGGGCGGGCCGGCTCGACACGGGCGGGCGTGGGGGCAGGGGTCGTGC
>NZ_JBWKZF010000051.1:0-16521 GCF_059424195.1 Caulobacter sp. GW456-12-1-14-TSB4 | reverse complement strand
GCGACTGAGGGGGCTACTCGGCATAGGCCGCGCTGCCCCCTCCGGCCCTCCGGGCCACCTCCCCCAGAGGGGGAGGAGAGATACGCAAAGGGGCGCTCTTCGGAGCGCCCCTTTTTCGTTGCGGCTGCTATGTCTACGGCCATGACCATCACCTGCGCCCACACCGGCAAGCCGGCCGTCTACCAGCGCTCGCCCGACGACTGCATGATCTGCGTCCTGGCGATGCTGACCGGCCGGTCCTACGAGGAGGTGGTCGCCGCCGCGCTGGCCCACGACGCCGCGTTCCCGGTCCAGGGCCCGCTGAGCCATTCGATGCTGCGCAGCGTGGCCCATGGCTGGGACTTCATGCTGCTGAGCAGCATCTACATGCTGTGGTCCAGCCCCGGCATCGTCGGCGTGCTGTCGCCCAACATCCCCGGCACGGGCCACGCGGTGTTCTGGGACGGCGAGAAGATCATCGATCCCAAGCCCGGCGGCGAGGTCGATCGCGCCTATGTCGACGCCCACGGCCTGGAGTTCACCCAAAGGGCATCGGACCTGCTGCCGCTGGCGGATCACGAGCTGGCCATCGCCGCGGCGCGGACGACCGACGAACCGTTCTGAGTCTATAAGGCCCCGATGACCGACGCGACTCCCCTGCCCCAGCTGATCCTGCTCCCCGGCCTGCTCAACGACGCGGCGCTGTGGCGCGACCAGATCAGCGGCCTGGCCGATGTCGCCGATATCTGGGTCCCCGACCTCGCCCCCTACGCCACCCTGCGCGAGATGGCCGACAGCGTGCTGGCCAAGGCCGCGCCGACCTTCGCCCTGGCCGGGTTCTCGATGGGCGGCTATGTGGCCCAGGAGATCGCGCGGATCGCGCCCGAGCGGATCGAGCGCCTGGCCCTGCTGGACACCTCGATCCGTGTCGACAGTCCCGAGCGCGCCGCCCAGCGGCGAGCCCTGAACAAGGCCGCCGCCAAGGGCCAGACCTTCATCGGCATCGGCCAGGCGATCATGAAGTCCTATGTCGACGCCTCGCGGCTGGACGATCACGACCTGACCGGCCGCATCGTCGACATGACCCAGCGCCTGGGTCGCGACGTCTTCCTGCGCCAGAACAGCCTGGAGCGCGAGGACGGCGAGGCGGCGCTGCGGGCCTTGCGCGTCCCGTTGGCCATCATCGTCGGCGAGAACGACCAGATCACCCCCGCCGACGGCCACCGCGAGATGGCCAAGGCGATCGGCTGCTCGCACCTGCTGGTCATTCCGCACACCGGCCACATGACCCCGATGGAAGCGCCGGGGCCGGTCAATGGCGCCCTGCGTCACTGGCTGTCGCGCCCGGCCGGCAAGCGCTGAGCCAAACAAAAACCTCCCCGGGTCGCCCCGGGGAGGTCCTGTCAGGCCTGGTGTCTACCCAGCCTTAGAAGTTGAAGCGCACCCCGCCGACATAGCGGCGACCGAACTTCTCGTACTCGATCGGATAGCGCGACTGGTCGCCGTAGCGACGCGCGCCCTGGTTGGTCAGGTTGCTGGCGTCGAAGAACAGTTCGAGGTTCTTGTTGACCCGGTAGCGGGCCGAGAAATCCATCTCCTCGTCGCTGTCCCAGAAGATGTCGCCATTGTCCGTCGGGTAGGTCCCGCCGTTGATGACGCGATAGGCGCCGACCGACTGGCCCCACGGCGTACGGTACTGATAGGCCAGACGCAGGGTCATGCCGTACTTCTCGTAGATGGCCTGGACGTTGTAGACGGCGTCCGAGGTGCCCAGCACCGAGATGGTGCGGGCCGGCACGCCGCCGACCGACGGCAGGTTGACCTTGGACGAGGTCCAGGTGCCCGACAGGCGGGTGCCGAAGCCGCCCAGCCAATCGGGCAGCTTGTGGTCTTCGACGAAGGTCTTGGCGGTGCCGCTGAAGAACAGCTCGATGCCTTCCAGGTGGCCCTCGCCGGCGTTGTCGATGCCGCTGAAGGCATAGCCCGAGCGATCGACGCCGTTGGTGTTCAGCGAGGTGTCGCCGAAGGTGCGCGAGGTCTGGACCAGCACGTCCTTCAGGTCCTTGTAGAACACGCCCGCCGAGAAGAAGGTCTCCTGGCCGGCGTACCATTCCAGATAGGTGTCCAGGCCGACCTGGCGCTCGGGCTTGGCGTTGGGATTGCCGCCCGAGACGGTCTGGTTGCTGTCGCTGAACGTGAAGTTCGGGCGCAGGTCGTCGAAGTCGGCGCGCGAGGCCGAGGTGGTGACGCCGACGCGCAGCTTGACGTCCTGGCGCAGGTTCCAGTTCAGGTGGGCGCTGGGATAGAACAGCGTGTCGTCGCTCTTGGTCTGCACCAGGCGCACGCCGGCCGGGGTCGCGCCCGAGGCCGGGAACGCGACATAGGCCTGGCCTTCGTTCTCGATGTGCTCGACGCGCACGCCGTAGACGATGTTGCCCCAGTCGAAGCGGGTCGTGCCCATGGCGTAGCCGGCGGTGATCGTCTCGCCCACGCGCCAGTAGTTGGCGGTCGTGTCGGTCTTGGTTGCCGTACCGGCGGTGACCAGACCCTTCATGTAGTTGGTCGTGAAGTCCTTGTCGGTGTAGCGGAAGGTGTAGTTCAGGTTCTGGCTGCCCAGATAGCCGATGTTCGTCGCGAACTGCGCCCAGGTCGGCGCGCTCGACCCCGAGAAGGCCTGGCTGAAGGCGCTTTCACGCGACTTCTTGATGCGGTCGGTCCACATGCCGCCGAACTCGAACTTGGTCTCATGGCCGCCCAGTTCGGCTTCGTAGTCGAAGTCGGCCTTGGCGGTCAGGGCGTTGGTGAAGTCGCCGCCCTTGAGGTTGCCGGCGCTGGTCAGCGGGAACTGGAAGTCCTCGATGTTGGTGACCTGGGCGCCGCGGGTGCGGGCGCCGGTGACGCCGCCGGTCTGGAAGAGCTTGACCGTGTTCACGTCGCCGTTGCGGAAGTCGTACTCGACGGTCGGACGCAGCAGGAAGCTGGACGGGCTCTGGAAGGCGAACGTCACCGGGGTGTCGCGGCCGTCCTGGGTGTAGGTGTAGTTCAGGCGCCACGACGCGCTGAGCTTGTTCCAGCGATGCTCGCCGCCAATCGTGTTGGTCGACATCGCTTCCTTGGTGTTGCGGTAGTCGATGCGGGCGTTGATGCGCGCGCCGTAGGTCGTGCCGAAGGTCGGGTCGGTGGCGTTGATATAGGCGTTGCTGGTGTAGCTGTTGCCCGCCGCGTCCGTGCCCTGGTCCAGGCGGAAGATGAAGTTATCGCGCAGCTCGTCGTCGTTGTAGTACGTGTTGATCGTGCTGGCGAAGATCGAATTGTCTTCGTTGAACTTGTAGTCCGCGCGGATCGACGCCGACATGTTCTTGCGAGTCAGACGATAGTGCTTGTTTTCGTGCTCGCGGGCGAAGTGCTTGTTCGGATCGGCGGTGTTGGCGAGATACGGGTCGGTTTCCCAGTTGTCGGTCGCCATTTCGCGCGAATAGTACGAGGCCTGGGCCACGATGCCGAACTTGTCGCCGAACACGTTCGAATAGACGAGGTTGCTGTCGATCTCGTCGCCGCCGCCCAGCTTCACCCGGCCCCAGCCCAGCTTGCCGTTGATGCGCTGGCCCTTGTAGTCGAAGGCGCGGCGGGTGCGGATGTCGACGTTGCCGGCGACGGTGTTGCCCGGCATCGACGGCACGATGGCCTTCTCGACCGTGATCAGGCTGGCGATGGCCGAGGGGATGTTGTCGAAGCGGCTGGAGCGGCCCTCCGGGCTGACGACCGACAGGCCGTCGAACGACAGGGTCGTCCAGTAGACCGGCGCGCCGCGCAGGTTGACGTAGCGGGCCTGGCCCTGGTCGCGCTCGACCGCGACACCCGGCAGGCGGCCGATGGCGAAGGCGATGTTCTGGTCCGGCAGGGCGCCCACGGCGTCGGCCGACAGGATGCTGACCAGCGAGTCGGAGTTCTTCTGCAGCTCCAGCGCCACGGCTTGGCTCTCGGCCATCGGGCGGCGGCCGGTGATGACGATGTCGGTGACGATGTTCTGATCGTCGGTGGCGCTGGCCGGTTCATCGGCGTACGCCGCGCCGGCGACGGTGGCCAGCATCAGCGAGAGAAGGCTTACGCGGCGCAGCAGCGCCGCCTGGGTGCGGATGGTCATGATGATCCCCCTGTGCGTCGCGGCTGTCGCGCGACTGTCAAGCAGTGGGGGAGGCCTTAACGACCGTGGGTATCCTTTCGACGACGAAATAATGACGCCTTAATGACGACATTTTTTGACACGTTTCAGCCTTAGTTCGACACACTCGCCGACGGAATGAAAAAGGCGACGCCCGTGAGGACGCCGCCTTTGATATCCAAATTACCGTTCTTCCCGGCGAAAGCCGGGACCCAGATGGAAGAGCGTTGAGGTGGGCTCTAGGAGCGCCGCGCTCATCCAGTCAGCTCAAACGCCCCGAGATCTGGGCCCCGGCTTTCGCCGGGGAGATCGGAAAAGGGCTTAGAAGCTCAACTGGACCCCCGTCCGGAACGTGCGGCCATAGCGCTCGTTCTCGCCCAGGTGATGCGGCTGGCCGACGAAGGTCCGCCACGGTTCGTCGTTCAGGTTCGAGCCTTCCAGGAACACCGTGGCGCTGTGGGCCTTGTCGCCGAACGCGTAGGCGATGCGGGCGTCGACCTGGCCGTGCTTGTCCCAATAGACGTCCGAGCTGGCGTCCGCGCCCAGGGTGTAGAGGAACTTGCTGCGGTATGAGTAGGCCACCCGCGCCGTCAGGCCGTGCTTTTCATAGAACAGCTGAGCGGTGCCGACGGCCTTGGACTGCTGGACCAGCGGCAGCGCCTCCTGGCGGCCCGGGACGCCCTTGATCGACGAGTCGATGAGCGCCAGGTTCGCGCCGACGCCGAAGCCATCCAGCACGCCGGGCAGGAAGCTCAGCTGCGATTGGACGTTCAGTTCCAGGCCGGCGACATAGGCCTTGGTGGCGTTCAGCGGCAGGGAGACCGCGGCCCCCGTGACGGCGACGCCGCCATAGGTCCCGTTTTGGTTCAGCAGGGTGCGGGTGAAGATCGGGTCCTGGATGTCCTTGACGAACAGCGAGGCCGACACGACGCCCTGGCCCGGCAGGTAGTATTCGAAGCCGGCGTCGACATTGGTCGAGGTCAGCGGCTTCAGGTCCGGATTGCCGGTGGTCACGGTGTTGGCCGTGGCGTCGACCGTGATGGCCGGGGCCAGCTGGACGTAGTCCGGACGACCGATCGCCGTGGTCGCCGCGGCGCGCAGGACCAGGCGTTCGCTGACGTCCATCTTGGCGTTCAAGCTGGGGAACCAGTTGGTGTACGTGTTGCCGCCCGTGGTGTCGGGACCGCGCAGCGAGGTGACGTTGTTGAAGGTCTTGGCGGTGTAGTCGCCGTCGGTGTGCTCGACGCGCACGCCCGGGACCAGGGTGACGCGGCCCAGCTTCAGCGTGGCCATGGCGTAGCCGGCCGAGATCTTCTCCGAGACGCTGTAGTCGCTGAGCAGGTCGGTGCTGAGCGACTTGGCGGCGTTCAGCTTCAGGGTCGTCGGGTTGGCGGTGACATAGGCCTGGGCCGCCGTGTAGTCGACCTTCGGCCCGAAGGCGTAGCGGCCGTCATAGGTCGAGGCCAGGCTCGGCGGGTTCAGGGCGGCCAGGGTGAAGGCCAGCGAACCCGGATCATAGGTCGAATAGGCGCGGTCGTTGGTCTTGTCGCGATCGGTGAACTTGGCGCCGAACTTCAGCGACGAGCCCTCGCCCACGCTGTCCAGCGGCAGGGTGTAGTCGGCGCGAGCCTGCTTCAGGGTCTCGACGGCCTCGCGGCGATCGTAGTTGACGCTCTTGAAGACGTACTGGCTGGGATCGAAGGCGCTGGCGCCCGGGGTCACCAGGAACAGCACGTCGGTGGTGTCGTAGGTCCCGGTCATGGTCTTGCCGCTGGCGAACTGGAATTCGCTGCGCAGCGGGTCGGTCTTCTCGGCGCGGCTATAGGCGGCGTCGACGGAGAGCTTGCCGGTCCCGACATTGAACTTGCCGCCGGTCGAGACGGTCTTGGTGTTGTCGTTCTCGTCGCGACGACGGACATAGCGGGCGCCCGTGGCCTTCGTGAACGCGCCCGAGGTGGCGTTGGCCGGGGTGATCGTGCCGGCGATCGGCAGGCGGAAGCGGTCGCGGGTCTCGTGGTCGGTGAACTTCGAGTACTGGGTGCGCAGATACAGCTGCACGTCATCGTTCGGGCGCCAGTCGAAATTGCCGACCACGCCGGTGCGCTCGCGGGTCAGGTTGTAGTCGCGCTGGTCGAAGTCGGCGGGGATGTCGAAGCCGCCGGCCGTGGTCCACGAGGCGCCGGCCACGTTCTGCGACTCGACCGGACGCTTGGAATAGTTGGCCGAGATCACCGCGCCGAAGCTCTTGTCGGCCCCGAACGTGCCACCCAGGGTCAGGTCGCCCTCGTAGGGGTGCTTGTCGTTCAGGTCGAACTGGCCGTAGGCGGCGCGGGCGCTGCCGAACGTGCCGTGGCGGTCGAAGGCCGACAGGGTGACGATGTCGACCTGGCCGGCGATGGCGGCGGCGTCGAGGTCGGGCGTCAGGCTCTTGATCACCGTGACCGCGCCGATCAGCGACGAGGGGATGTCGTCCAGCTTGACCTGGCGGTTGTCGGGTTCGGGCGCGGCGGCCGTCTGGCCGTTGACCGTGACGTTGGCGTAGCGCGGATCGACGCCGCGGATAATGACGTAGCGGCCTTCGCCCTGGTCGTTGGCGACGGTGACGCCCGGCAGGCGGTGCACGGCCTCGGCCACGTTCTGGTCAGGCAGCTTGCCCACGTCGTTGGCGTAGAGGGCCTCGACGAAGTTGTTGGCGACCTTCTTGGTCTGCAGGGCGCGGCGCTCGGCGGCGCGCTGGCCGGTGACGACGATCTCGGCGACGGCGTCCGGCGGGGTCAGGGTGACCTCGACCTCGGCGGTCGTGCTGTCGGACAAAGCCACCGGCGTGGTCGAGGCGCCGTAGCCGACATAGTTCACCCGCACTTCGGCGGCGCCGGCCGGCAGGCCGGTCAGCGAGAAGCGGCCGTCCGGACCGGCGGTGGCGCTGCGGCCGCCCACGGACACCGAGGCGCCCGGCAGCGGCAGGCCGCCGGCGTCGACGACCCGACCGCTCAGATCGGCGGCCAGGGCCGGACCGGCGAAGGCCATGGTGACAAGCGCCACGGCGCTCACACGACGCAGCAGCGCCGTCTTGGTGATGATGTGCATGAGAGACCCCCGAACTCTGCGCCGCGCCCATGCGCGGTCTGGTCCGAGGTCGGCAGGTAGTCCCCACGCATGGCGCGCAGGCGACGGTCCCGCGACGTTACGGTATAGGTTTCAGGGCGAGATTGCGGCCAAGATTTCCGCGCTGAAACACGGATTTAGGCCGCGCGGCCGGTGTCCTCGCCGCTCATGAAGCCCATCAGGGCGTCGATGCGCTTGACCAGTTCCTGGCGTCCGGCGGAGCCCGACATGTCGGCGGCCATGCAGGTTTCCAGCGCCGCGGCGGCCTGGACCAGACGGCTGTCCTTGACCGCCTCGCCGACCTTGCGCAGCTCGACCGCCTGGGCGACCAGGGCGCGGCGCGCCTGGGCCGGATCGGTGTCCAGGGCGGTGGCGGCGGATTTGACGATGCGCAGGGCCTGGGACAGGCGCGCGGCGGGCGTGCCCGTGCCGTCGGCCTTGCGCTTGCGCGGACCCTTGTAGTCGGCCGAGTTGAAGCGGCGGCGGTCGGGACCGACATAGGCCACGGCCTCGATCCAGTCGCGCGGCTTCAGGGCCACCGCCTCGAGGCGGCGCTCCAGGTCGCCCAGGTTGAAGGGCTTGCGCATGAACTCGTGCACGCCGGCGTCGCGGGCGCCGAAGATGGCCTCGGCGGTGGCTTCGGCCGTGCACATGATCACTGGCGCTTCGCGGCACGGCAGGTCGCTGCGGCGGATCTTGCGGCAGAAGGCCAGGCCGTCGACGCCGGCCTGGTTGTGCTCGACGAAGATCAGCTGGGGGTCGGTGGCGCGGGCCATGGCGTAGCCCTTCTCCGCCGACGGCGCGGCGAAGATCTGCACCCCGCCCAGCGGGCGCAGGTGTTCGGCCAGCAGGCGGGCGGTCGCCGGGTTCGGATCAACGACCATGACCCGTTGCACCTTGGAGGCGACGCGCTGGATTGTGCGGGCGTTCCCGTCGAACACGGAAGCGTAGCTCCTCGAAACTAGACCCTCATTCCTACGCGCAGAATGTAAAAATCCGCTTATGATTGACGTCAACCATCCGCGTCAGTTTGTCGTTCCCTTTAGATCGCCACCGGGACGGACAGACCGGCCTCGAAATCCTGCAGGATGTCGATGGCTTCCTCGATGTCCACGGTCAGCGGATCGCCCAGCGGGAAGCGGTAACGCCAGTAGCTGGAGATGTGCGAGATCACCCCGACCCGCTCGCCCAGCGACAGGAACATCTCGGGCGCGCGCAGCAGGAAGTCGCGGAAGGCCGTCGGGCGGCCGTTGTCGATCAGGTCCTCGAACGCGTCGTCATAGACCTTGAGCGTGCGCATGATCGCCGAGCGCTCGACCAGCACGCCCCCCTGCAGGCGGCGGCGGGACTCGTCGACATAGCGGGCGACCTCGGCGTCGCGGTTGCCGGTCACCACCAGGCGGCCGATCTCCTGGCCCACGGTGGTCAGCTGCGGCCACAGCTTGGTCAGCATCCACTTGTAATAGAGGAAGCCCTTCCAGCTGAAGACGCCTTCCTTGAAGCTGTCGCCTTCCATGACCAGGGTCTTGCGCAGCGGCTCCAGGCGCTCGTCGACATCGGTCGACAGCAGGGCCTCGACCAGGCGCGCGGTATAGGCCCGCCCGCCGCCGCCGGCCCCGCGATAGGCCAGCTCGATCAGCCGGGCGATCTCCATGGTCACGAAGCCCTGCATGTTCTCCAGGTCGGCGTGCGACAGGGCGAAATAGCAGTTGGCCACCTGCACGCCGTTGCGGCGCAGGTGTTCGCGCAGCAGGAACGGGTCCAGCGACGGCAGCATGTCGATCAGCCGAAGCGTGGCCAGGTCGCGGCTCATGTCGCCCGAGGCGTTGCAGGCCTCGACCACCAGGTCGGCCCAGCCGCGCTGGCCGATGAACACCGACTGGCCGCCCAGGCCAAGGTCGCGGCGGTCGAACGGGATGATGATCTTGGTGGCGGTCGGCTGCGCCTCGTCGAACAGATAGAAATCGTCGTTGCGCAGGCGGTGCTTGAGCAGGATGGCGGTGTTCAGCACGCGATTGCGGAACAGCGGGGCTTCGGAATATTCGGGCCGGCTGGAACTCTCGGCCTCGACGGCCAGCAGGTTCAGAACGCGGCTGGTCGAGGCCGTGCGCTCCAGGGCGCGCAGGCTGCGCATCATCCGGTCGGCCTTGTGGACCGGCTTCAGCTTGCGGCGGCGCGCGAGTGCGGACACGAAAACCCCTTGTGTAGACAAGTCGTCATACAGCCAGGGTGGCTAACAAACGCTAACCAGACCGGTGTTTGGCGAGGGTCGCAACCGGAAGTGGGGACACTCTCCCCACTTCCGTTCACGGAGCGTCAGGCGGTCACGGCGGCCGCGAACTCACGATAGCCGCGCAGCGGGCGACCCAGGATCGCGGTCAGGCGCGCGACGTCGCCGGCCTCGGGGACCATGCCGTCGCTGACATAGCGCTCGGCCATCAGGCGCATCTCATAGGCCATCCACTTGGGCATGAAGGCCGACACGCTCTGCTCGAAGCCGCTGGGATCGTCGCCGCCGTAGACGATCGGGCGGCCCAGGACGTCCGACCAGATCGCCGCCACGTCCGCGCCCGTCAGCGTGTCGGGGCCGACCAGGTTGAGGGTCTCGACCGGCAGCAGGCCCGGCGCCTTGTCGCGACGGATCAGTTCGAGGGCGGCGACCTCGGCGATGTCGCGCGCGTCGACCATGGCGACGCCCTTGGCCCCGATCGGCATCGGGTAGACGCCGTGGTTCAGGACCACGTCCTTGATCATCAGCTCGTTGTCGATGAAGTAGGCCGGGCGCAGGATCGTGGCGCTAAAGCCCATCTGCTGGATCATCCGCTCGGCCCCGGACTTCACCGCGAAGTGCGGCACGTTCACGAAGCGGTCGGCGTGCAGCACCGACAGGTAGACCACGCGATCCACGCCGCACTCGCGGGCGATGTTCAGCGTGACCAGCGCCTGGGTGAATTCATCGCCCGCCACGGCGTTCAGCAGGAACAGGGTCCGCACGCCCTTGAAGGCCGCGCGCAGGGCGTCGATGTCGAGCAGGTCGCCCTTGGCGATCTCGACCTCCGACGGGAAGTCGGCCTTGGCGGGATCGCGAACCAGGACGCGGACCTTGGCGCCGCGATCGATCAGTTGCTGGACGACGTGGCGGCCGACACGGCCGGTGGCGCCGGTGACGAGGATGGTCATGGGAAAATCTCCGGGGTTGGGTGGTTGGGACACCCGGAAAATGATCGATCCACATACGGTCCAATAGCCGCTACATCTGGACACCTCGTCTCACTGATGGAACATCATGGACCTGCTGGCCCTCGCCGACTTCAACCTGGTCGCCCGCCACGGCGGCTTTGGCCGCGCCGCCCGCGAGGCCGGCCGCCCCAAGGCCACCCTGTCGCGCCGAGTGGCCGAACTGGAGGCCAGCCTCGGCCTTCGCCTGTTCGAACGCGGGCGCACCCTGAAGCTGACCGAGGAAGGCCGCGCGCTCTATGCCCGCACCGGCGCCTTGCTGGCAGAACTGGATGAAGCCGCGGCCGCGATCGCCTCCGGCGGCGGCACGCCGCGCGGCCGCCTGCGGATCAGCGCGCCGCTGCTGTTCTCCCAGACCGCCATGGGCCGACTGGCCGCCGAGTTCGCCCGCGCCTACCCCGAGGTGCGGCTGGAAGTGACCACCGACGACCGCCAAGTCGACATGGTCGAGGAGGGCTACGACCTGGTGATCCGGGTGAATCCGAACCCCGACGCGGGCCTGATTGGCCGCGTCTTTCTCCGCGATCGACTGGTGGTCGTGGCCCGCCCGGACCTGGCGCGACCGACGGACGGCTCACCGGTCCGGGCCGTCGTGCGTGGCGCCGGGGGCGATATCGAGACCTGGGACGCGGGTGCGTCCAACATCGCCGTCGAGCCTGTCCTGCGGCTGTCGTCGATGATCATGGTCCGCGACGCGGTGCGGGCCGGCGTCGGCATCGCCCGCCTGCCGATCTCGCTGGTCAGCCACGATTTGGAGGCCGGCCGACTCGTGTCCTGGGGCGAGGTGGCCGGACCCGAGATCACGCTGTGGGCGCTCTACCCGTCTCGGCGGCTGCTCAGCGCCCGGGTGTCGGCGTTCCTGGAGCACCTGAAGACGGCCTTCCCCACCGGCGCGCCCGACGAGCTGGCTCGCTATATCGAGGGCTAGCTCGCCGCTTTCAGCGCCTTGACCGCCGAGGCGGGACGGCTCAGCGCCGCGACGGTGGCCAGCAGGCCGGCGGGCTGGATCGGCTTGGGGTGGGCGTCGTCGAAGCCTTGGCCGAGCAGGCGTTCGGCGTCGCCGACCATGGCGTCGGCGGTCAGGGCCACGACCGGCATGTCGACCCGGCCGCCCTCGCCCGAGCGGATGCGGCGCACGGCCTCGACGCCGTCCATCACCGGCATGTGGACGTCCATCAGCACGACGTCGAAATCCTCGACCCGCAGGCGGGCCAGGGCGGCGTGGCCATCGCCCTCGGTGGCGACGCTGACGCCGACCGCTTCCAGGATCGCCCGCGCCACCATCTGGTTGACCGCGTTGTCGTCGACCACCAGCACCCGCACGCCGGCCAGGTCCAGCGCCGCGTCGGAACCGATGACATCGTCCGGGGCCTGCGCGGCCGGCAGGGCCAGGCGCACGGCGAAGCTGGAGCCTTCACCCAGCGTGCTGACGACCCCGATCTCGCCGCCCATCATCTGCGCCAGCTGCCGGCAGATCGCCAGGCCAAGGCCCGTGCCGCCAAAGCGGCGAGCCGTCGAGCGGTCGCCTTGCGCGAAGGGCATGAACAGCCGGCCGATCTGCTCGTCGCTCATGCCCAGGCCCGAGTCAGCGACGGTCAGCACGATACCGTCCTCGGCCGGGCCCACGCGCACGACCACATGGCCGGTCTCGGTGAACTTCAGGGCGTTGGAGACCAGGTTCATCAGCACCTGGCGCACCCGGGTCGCGTCGCCCGACAGCCAGGCCGGCGTCGCCGGATCGACCTCCAGCGTCAGGTCCAGGCCCTTCAGCCGCGCGGTCTCGCTCCAGACCAGGCGGATCTGGGAGGCCAGCTTGCGGATGTCGAACGGCGCGACCTCAAGCTCCAGCTTGCCGGCCTCGATCTTCGACAGGTCCAGGATGTCGTTGAGGATGGTCATCAGGCCGTGGCCCGACTGTTCGATCATCTCCAGATATTCGGACTGGCGCACGTCCAGGTCGGTGCCGCGCAGGGCGTGGGCCAGGCCCAGCACCCCGTTCATCGGCGTGCGCAGCTCGTGGCTCATCATCGCCAGGAAGGCCGACTTGGCGCGGCTGGCTTCCTGGGCCTCGGCCTCGGCCCGCTCCAGCGCCTTGGCCGAGCCGCGCATCACCCGCACGGCGTCGAAGGCGTAGCCCATCAGGCCAGCCAGGGCGACCAGGGCCACGCCCTTCTCCCAGGGGCTGAACTTGGGCGCCATCAACGGCACCATCACCAGCGCCACGACCGGGCCCGGCAGGATGGTCAGCATCGCCGACCAGCTGACGGTGGCGTATTTCAGCCCTTCGACGATCAGGCCGAACAGGATGATCAGGGCCGCGAACCGCATCGACATCGGGCCGTGCAGCGCGCTCCAGCAGGCCATGACCGACCAGACCGTGGTGAACGCGGCCGGCGGCGCCAGGCGCTTGAAGAGGTTGGTGCGGCCGATCTCACGCGGCTTGAAGGTCAGCTGCAGATAGACCAGCCAGCCTTCCAGCAGGACGTTCACCCCGCCCCAGATCAGGGCCGGCCTGGCGCCGAAATTGACGAAGAGCAGACCACCGACCAGGGCCGTGACGGTCAGACGCGCGACGCGGCTGCGCTTGCTCATGACGAGCGTCGCGCCTTCCTGGCCGTCGTCGAGGATGTCCCGCAGCCCCACGCCGCAATCCCTTCCCGGTGATTCTCGCGGTGGAGCTTCCCCGAACAAGGTTCACAAGCATTTACCGTGCGACCGGTTGTCGCACCTTTTTTAGGCGCCGCATCCTCGGCGTGGGTTGCGGCGCCTAAAGGGTCCCAGTGTTTAGCCCTGGAACGGGTCGCGCATCAGAATGGTGTCGTCGCGCTCGGGGCTGGTGGACAGCAGGGCGACGGGCGCGCCGATCAGCTCCTCGACGCGGCGCACATACTTGATGGCGTTGGCGTTGAGGTCCTTGAACGAGCGGGCGCCGGCGGTGCTTTCGGTCCAGCCGGCGATCTCCTCGTAGACCGGCGTAGCGGCGGCCTGGTCGCGCAGGCCGGCTGGCAGGTAATCGACGACCTTGTCGCCGATCCTGTAGCCGACGCAGATCTTCAAGGTCTCCAGGCCGTCCAGCACGTCCAGCTTGGTCAGGGCCACGCCGTGGATGCCGTTGATGGCCACCGACTGGCGCACCAGCACCGAGTCGAACCAGCCGCAGCGGCGAGCGCGGCCGGTGTTGACGCCAACCTCGCGACCGACGGTCGACAGGTGCTTGCCGACGTCATCGAACAGCTCGGCCGGGAACGGGCCCTCGCCCACGCGGGTGGTGTAGGCCTTGACGATGCCCAGCACGAAGCCGGTCGCCGACGGGCCCATGCCCGAGCCGGCCGAGGCCTGGCCCGCCGCCGTGTTGGACGAGGTGACGAACGGGTAGGTGCCGTGGTCGACGTCCAGCAGCGAGCCTTGCGCGCCTTCGAACAGGATGCGGCGGCCGGCCTTGTGGGCCTGGTCCAGCACCCGCCACGCCGGCTGGGCGTAAGGCAGGATGCGCGGGGCCAGCTCCATCAGGGCGTCGAACAGCTCTTGCGCCGAAGCCTCCGGCAGGTTCAGGCCGCGACGCAGGGCGCCGTGGTGGCTGAGCAGGCGCTCGATCTTCGGCTTCAGGGCTTCCGGATCGGCCAGGTCGGCGACGCGGATGGCGCGACGGCCGACCTTGTCCTCATAGGCCGGGCCGATGCCGCGGCCGGTGGTGCCGATCTTCTGGGTCGAGGCGGCCTCGCGCGCCTGGTCCAGGTCGCGGTGCAGCGGCAGGATCAGGCAGGCGTTGTCGGCCAGGATCAGCAGCTCGGGGGTGATGTTGACGCCCTGGTCGGCGATCTTGTCGATCTCGCCCAGCAGGTGCCACGGATCGACGACGACGCCGTTGCCGATCACCGACAGCTTGCCCTGGACGACGCCCGAGGGCAGCAGGGCCAGCTTGTAGACCTTGCCGTCCACCACCAGCGTGTGGCCGGCGTTGTGGCCGCCCTGGAAGCGCACGACGACATCGGCTCGGTTGCTGAGCCAGTCGACGATCTTGCCCTTGCCTTCATCGCCCCACTGGGCGCCGACGACGGTCACATTGGCCATGGTAGAGATATGCCTTGTCACCTGCCCGGTGACGTCCAGCGGCCCTTCGACAGGACTCGGCCGCAGACGTTTATTCAGTTTTGGGCGGCGACGCTCTTAGCAAAGAGAGCGAAGTCAGAAGGCGTAAACCAGTCGGACCCCCGCGTCGTCAAGCCCCTGGTTCTTCCCCTGGTGGAAGATCTGGCCGTTCGACAGGTGGGTGTAGCTGAGCTCGACCGACACCTTGTCGTTGACCTGGTAGCCCAGGGCCAGCTCCGGCTCGAACAGCACCTTCGAGCCGAAATCGATGCGGTGATAGTAGAGATAGGTGCGGCGATCGATCTCGGCCTGGCTGAGACCCGGCGCGTTGGCGGGCGGCAGACCAGCCTTGCCGTCGGTATAGGCCAAGCCCATGCCCGGACGGAAATAGAAGCCGCCCGGCTGGCCCAGCTCGATCTTCCAGTCGAAGCCGGCGGCCACGAAGTTGGAGGTGTTCTTGCTGTTGATCGACACCATGGTGTGGACCTGCGGCTTGCCCAGCCAGGTCAGGTTTTCCAGCTTGTTGGTGCGATAGCCCAGGTGGACGTCGACGCCGTCCTCGCGCCCGGCGGCGCCCAGGCCGACCAGGTTGCCGATGAAGGTCACGTCGTGCTTGTAGACCCCGACGAAGGCCTCTCCGGCCATGGCGGGAGCGGCGGCGAACCCCAGCGCGGCAGCGGCCGCGGCGGCGAACATGGCGGTCTTCATCGAGTCGTCCTGAACAGATTGCCCACGGTCCTTATCGCCCGAACGAGGCGGGCCGCAAAGGGTTTCGCATGGGCATCCCTGGAACAGGGGCGCCCGGTTTGGACGCGGCGCTTCAAAAGCGTCGCCGCGCGGCCTAAACCCTGGGCATGACCATCGCACTCGCCGACATCCAAGCCGCCGCCGGACGCCTGAAGGGCCTGACCGTCGAGACGCCGCTGATCGAGAGCCCCGCGCTGAACGAGCGCCTGGGCGGGCGGATCTTCCTCAAGCCCGAGACCCTGCAGCGGGCCGGGGCGTTCAAGTTCCGAGGGGCCTATAACCGCCTCAGCCAGCTCTCCGACGCGGAGAAGGCGCGCGGCGTCGTGGCCTTCTCGTCGGGCAACCACGCTCAGGGCGTGGCGCTGGCGGCCAAGCTGCTGGAGATCCCGGCGCTGATCGTCATGCCGTCGGACTCGCCGGCCGTTAAGGTGGCGGGGACCAAGGGTTTCGGGGCCGAGATCCGCTTCTACGACCGCTTCACCGAGGACCGCGTCGCCATCGCCGACCAGATCGCCGCCGAACGCGGCTGCACGGTGGTGCCGTCCTATGACGACCCGCACATCATCGCGGGGCAAGGCACGCTGGGGATCGAGATCGTCGAGCAGACGCGGGCGCTGGGTGTGGAGCCCGATCGCGTGCTGTCGCCGGTCGGCGGCGGCGGGCTGATCGCCGGGACGTCCACGGCCGTGAAGGGCCTGTCTCCGTCCACGGAAGTCTGGGGCGCCGAGCCCGCTGGCTTCGACGAGACGCGTCGCTCGCTGGAAAGCGGCCAGCGCGAGACCATCGACAAGGACGCCCGCTCGATCTGCGACGCCCTGCTGACGCCGATCCCGGGCGAGCTGACCTGGCCGATCAATCAGCGGAACCTGTCGGGGATCGTGGCGGTGACCGACGCCGAGGTGGCCGAGGCGATGCGGTATGCGTTCGGCACGCTGAAGCTGGTGGTCGAGCCGGGTGGGTGCGTGGCGCTGACCGCCGCTTTGACCGGGAAGATCGACCTGAAGGGCAAGACGGCGGCGATCGTGCTGTCGGGCGGGAATGTGGATCCGGGGTTGTTCGCGCAGGTTCTGCGGGGCGAAATCTAAGCAACAAAAACGCTTGTCATCCCGGAAGCCTCGCAGAGGCTGTCCGGGACCCAGGGGCCGGCGCAGTGCGGTTGCCCCTGGGTCCCGGCTCTCCGCTTCGCTGCGGCCGGGATGACA
>NZ_JBWKZF010000050.1:0-19856 GCF_059424195.1 Caulobacter sp. GW456-12-1-14-TSB4 | reverse complement strand
TTCCGTCACGGCCCCACGCCCCCCCAAGATCTGGGCTCTTCCGCGCGGTCCCGGTGGTGACCCCGGCCGGGGCCACTTCGCGCCTGCCGCTGACGCTGGTGCTGAGCTACCTGATCGCGACCTTCGCGCTGTTCCTGCTGTGGCCGATCAACTGGCCGATCTACCACGCCGCCGACTGGGTCCGGTTGATCGCCTATGTCGCCCTGTGCCTGGCGGTGGTCGCCGGCTGCGCCGTCTTTGGCTCGGCGGGGGAAGCGCGGGTCGTCGCGCCCTTGCCCTGGCTGTCGATCCTGCTGGTCGCCGGCGCGGTAGTGGCGGCCTTGCTGCTGATCCCGACCAGCTACGCCTACACGGGTCGTCCGCCCTGGGAGGCGCTGGACAGCCTGCGCGACCAGGGCGGCGCCTACAAGCGCCTGCAGACCCAGCTCCTGGCCACCACCGGCCAGCGCAACGCCGTTGTGGCCCTGCGCGCCTTCACCTCGCCCCTGACCTATCTGGTGCTGCCGCTGGGCATCACCCGCTGGAACACCCTGGGCTGGACCAGCCGCGCGGCGGTGCTGGTCACCGTGCTGTGCTCGATCGTCTTCTCGATCATGCGCGGCACCGACAAGGAGATCGCCGACCTGTTCGTGGTCGGGGTCGCCGCCGCCTTCGTCGCGTTCGGCCGCAGCCGGGCGCTGGGCCACCAAGGCTTCGCCCTGATCCGCCGCTACTGGTCGTGGGCGCTGGTGGCGGTGATCTTCGTCTCCATGGCCCAGGGCCTGTTCATCGAGCGCAAGGACCAGCGACTGGGCGGCTACATCAACCGCTCGGTGGTCTGCGCCAACAACAGCCGCATCTGCGCCGATCTGCAGAGCCCGTGGATCGCCTGGCTGCCTCTGCCCCAGCGGTTCGGCGCCACCCTGTTCATCCTGTCGACCTGCTCGGGCTACTACGGCTTGGATCTCGCCATGGAGAAGCCGTTCGACCCGGCCTTCGGCGTCGGCCACTCGCCCGCCGCCCTGTCGGTCTATGAGGCGATCACCGACGACCCGTCGCTGCACCTTCGCACCTACACCTATCGCAACGGCGCCGACCGCTGGTCCGAGGAATACTACTGGTCGACCCTGATGACCTGGCTGGCCAACGACGTCGGCTTCGCCGGCGCGGTGCTGGTGCTAGGCCTGATCGCCTGGTTGTGGGGCCTGTGGTGGCGGGAGGCGGCGGCGGGCATGAGCGACCCGGCGGCGGTGCTGTTCTGCGTGGCCACCACGACCATGGTCTACCTGCCGGCCAACAATCAGGTCCTGGCCAGCTACGATGGCTATGTGATCCTGGCGGTCTGGATCGTGGTCTGGCTGTGGCATCGCGGGCGCTACGCCCTGTCGGCGGCCGTGAACGCGTGACCCGCTTCGCGTCGGTCCTCGCCTTCTACGGCCTGCGCGTGGCTGTTGGCCTGCTGCTGCTGAAGCTCTCGGCGCGGTTCCTGCCCGTCGCCGGCTTCACCGAGTTCTCGCAGTTCCTGGCCTTCGCGGCCCTGCTGAACCTGATGGCTGTCGGCGGCGCCCAGAGCGGGCTGATCCGCCAGGCGGCCGCGGCCAAGGACGGCGAGGATCTGGCCGCCACACGCGGCGCGGCCTTCCTGATCTGGGGCGGGGCCATGACCCTGGTCGCGCCGATCGTCGCGATCGCCAGCGGGATGATCTCGCACGTCCTGACCGGCGGCGCGGACCATTGGCCGGCGGTGTTGGGCGTGGCCCTGCTGACCCTGCCCTGTGGAGCGGGCCAGATCTGGTGCGGGCTCCTGTCCGGGCGCGGCCGGGTGGTGGCCAGCCTGTCCGCCCAGGGCCTTGGCCTCATCGTCAGCGCGGGGGCGGCCGGCTTCCTGATCGTCAAGGGCCAACCCATCGCCGCGACCCTGGCCTTCTGCGGCGGCGGCCTAGTGACCACGGCCGCCGCCGCCGTCCTGGCCGCATCGCTGAGGATTCCCGCTGTCGACTGGCGCGCCGCCCGCGAGCGGGTCAAGCCGCTGGTGCGCTACTCGGCGGCCCTGGCCGCGACCACGGGCTTCTCGTCGCTGATCCTGTTTGGCCTGCGCGCCCACTATCGCGAGGCTTTCGGTCACACGGAGCTTGGCTATTGGATGGCCGCCAACCGGATTTCGGATGTCTCGACCCAGCTCTTGGGCCTGTTCATGATCCAGTCCTACGTGCCGCGCCTGGCCCGGCTGGACGATCCCGCGGCGGCCCGGCGGCTGGCCTTGCGGTTCTGGGCGGCCGGCGCGGCGGGCATGGCGGCGGCGGCCACCGTCTTCGCCCTGGGCTCGCGCCTCCTGGTGCATCTCTTCCTGTCGGACGCCTACCTGCCCGCCATCCCTGTGATCCAGACCTACATGATTGGCGACACTTTCCGGGTCTGGGCGTGCGTGGCGATGTACAGCGCCTTCGCGCGCGGCCGACCGGGCCGCTATGCAGGCATCGAGATCGGCGCCGTGGGGCTGATGGCCATCATCACCGCCACTCTGGCCGCCGCCGGCGAGGGCCGCGCGCCGCAACTGGGCTACGCCCTCGCCTACGCCATCGTCGCCGTGGTGGTCAGCATGAACATGCTGCGAGGAGCACGGGCCCGCCAAGCACTGGCCTAGTCGGCGACCGCTTCCAGCACAGTCACCACCGTCCGCCGCACATGAAAGACCGCGTCCAGGCAACGCGGCGCGGCGGCGCGGACCGCCGCGCGGATCACGGGATAGGTCGCCAGGAGCGCCACGGCTTCCGCGAACTGCCGGGGCTCCCCGAACGGCACGCCCACCCCGACCTTGTGGTCCTCGAGGATGTCGACGAAGTCGTTGCCCGGCTCGATGGCGGCCACCACCGGCAGGCCGGCGCGTAGGTAGTCGATGGTCTTGCTGGGGATGCTGAAGGAGGTCACGCCCGGCGTGGTGGCGACGAGACCGACGTCGCAGGCGGTCAGCAAGGCCAGGTACTGGTCGCGCGGCAGGCCGGCCAGGTGGACGACGTTCCCGTCCCTGGCCGCCTCGGCCTGAACCATTGGCGCCAGGCGGCCATCGCCGACGAAGAGATACAACGGGCCATCGTCCGGGCTCGTCCGCGCCGCCGCCAGCATCTGCTCGAAGCCCCGCCCCTCGACCAGCTGGCCGCCAAAGACGGCGATCGGACGGTTGGGCGGCAGGCCGTGGCGGGCGCGGACCACCGCACGATCGACCTCCGGCACGGGCGAGATATCCGACCAGATCGGCGTCACCAGGACCTTCTGCCCGGGTCGGACCCGCCAGCGGCGCCGCAGGTAGTCGGCATTGCCGGGCAGAGTGCAGATCACCGCCGAGAAGTCGCCCAACAGGCGCTGCTCCCAGGCGCGCGCCGTCCAATAGGGCAGGCCTCCAGGGATGCGGCCGATCTCGTGATGGTGGTCCGGGAAGAAATCCCAGATGAACAGGATCCGCCGTCGGACGCCCGCGCGCTTGGCCGCCGCCAGCACGGGCGCGATGGCCACGGCCGGCATCCAGGCGATCAGGGCGTCGAAGCTGGCCAGGTCAAAGGATCGGCGCGTCACGCGTCCGGCCCGCAGGCCGCTGAGCACGAACTTGCTGGCTCCCCGCACGACGGCGCCGAACCCCTTCAGCGACGGGGCCGGGCAGCGCACGACGCGCACGCCCGAGGGCGTCGTGAAGATCGCCTCGCCGGCGTCCGGCGCGGCGGTCCAATCCAGATGCAGGACCTCGACCGTGTGCCCCTCGGCCGTCAGGGCGTCGGCCAGCTCGGTCGTCATATAGGACTGCCCCGGCCCGACCGGGTACTGCATGCAGACCATCAGGAAGCGCATGGCGCTCAGGCCTCGCGCCAGACCGTTCGCCGCACATAGTCGGTATAGCTGAGGATCGTCCGAACCACCTTGTCGGAGACGTTGGGCGCGGCGTAGTCGGCCGGCAGGCGCACCGTGCGCGTCTCGCCCCGTCCTTGCCCTTCCAGCAACGCCAGGCCCTGCAACACGCGCTCGGCGCCCAGGCCCGTCATCATCACCGCCCCCTCCTCCATCGCCTCGGGCCGCTCATGGGCCTCGCGGATGTTCAGGGCCGGGAAGTTCAGGATCGACGACTCCTCGCTGATCGTGCCGCTGTCCGACAGCACCGCCCGGGCGCGCATCTGCAGGGCGTTGTAGTCGAGGAAGCCGAACGGCTTCATCAACCGCACCCGAGGGTCGAACGCCAGGCCCAATGTCTCGATCCGCTTGCGGGTGCGCGGGTGGGTGCTGACCACGATCGGCAGGTCGTAGGCGCCGGCGACCGCGTCCAGGGTCTCGACGAGCCGGCGAATCTGGCGGTCGGAATCGACATTCTCCTCGCGATGGCAGCTGACCAGGAAGTAGCCCTCCGGCTCCAGGCCCAGCCGCGCCACCGCGTCCGAGGCCTCGATGCCCGGACGGTAGTGAATCAGCACCTCCAACATCGGGCTGCCGGTCTTGACGATCCGGTCGGCCGGCACGCCCTCGGCCAGCAGGTAGTCGCGGGCGATGGTCGAGTACGGCATGTTGATGTCGGCCGTGTGGTCGACGATCCGGCGGTTGGTCTCCTCGGGCACGCGCTGGTCGAAGCAGCGGTTGCCGGCCTCCATGTGGAAGATCGGCACGCGCCGCCGCTTCGCCGGGATCACCGACAGGCAGCTGTTGGTGTCGCCCAGCACCAGAAGCGCGTCGGGCTTCTCTTCGGCCAGCGCCTGATCGGCGGCGATGATCACCTTGCCGATCGTCTCGGCCGCGGTCTCGCCGACCGCGCGCAGGAAGCGGTCCGGCGCCCGCAGGCCCAGCTCGTCATAGAAGACGCCATTGAGCTCGTAGTCGTAGTTCTGGCCGGTGTGGACCAGGACATGGTCGGTCCAGCGGTCGAGGGCGGCGGTGACGCGCGACAGGCGGATGATCTCGGGGCGCGTGCCCACGATGGTCATAACCTTCAGCCTACGGATGGTCATACGGCCGCCGCCACCGTGTCGGGCCGGGCGCGGTCGAAGACTTCACTGGCCCACAGCAGCGAGACCATCATGTCGCGGCCGACATTGGTCACGTCGTGAGCCCAGCCGGGGATGGTCTCCACCACCACGGGTCGCTCGCCGCTGGTGCGCACCTCGTGCAGGTCGCCCGTCAGGATGTGGCGAAAGCGGAACAGCGCTTCGCCATGGACGATCAGGAATTTCTCGACCTTGCTGTGGTGGTAGTGGCCGCCGCGCGTCACGCCCGGATGGGCCGTGAAGTACGAGAACTGGCCGCTAGTCGGCGTCTTCAACATCTCGGTGAAGCTGCCGCGCGGATCGGTATGGGCCACGAGCGGATAGCTGAAGGCCTCGGTCGGCAAGGCTGCGACGAAGGTGGCGTAGAGCGCCCGGGTCAGCCCCACGCCCACCGACTGGATCTCGCCGGCCAGACGGCCTTCGGCGAACCCCGAGAGGGTCTGGGCGACGTGGCCCACCGTGGTCGGGCGCACCGCGTCGATCTCCAGGAAGCCCTCGGCGTCCGGCTGCTTGAGGATCAGGTCGCACCACTGGTCGACCAGGTCGTCGACATAGAGCAGCGACAGCGGCGCGGCGGGATCGTCGACCCGGATGGGCAAGCCGCGCCCCAGGTTGTGGCAGAAGGTGGCGACACAGGAATTGTAGTTGGGCCGGGCCCATTTGCCGAACACATTGGGCAGACGATAGATCGCCGCTCGCGCCACGCCGCGCGCGGCCAGGTCCAGCACCAGCTGTTCGGCGGCCCGCTTGCTGGCGCCATAGGGCGTGTCGTCGTCGGCGCGGGTCGAGGAGGCGCAGATCACCAGCGGCTTGCGCCCGCCCCGCTCGATCGCGGCGGCGACCCAGGCGGCGTAGGCGTTGGTCTCATCGAACTCGGCCGGATCCTGCGGCCGGATCGCCCCCGCCAGGTGCACGACAACATCGGCGCTGGCCAGCTGCGTCTCGGCCTCCTGGCGCGGCGTCGCCCGGGAGATCGGCCAGGCCGTCATGCCCAGCTCGCGCAGCCGCACGATCAGATTGCGGCCGATGAACCCACTGCCCCCCGTGACGGCGACGACCGGACGATCAGATGTGCTCATGAGCCTCGGTTCCCTGGACGAAGGCGCGCACGTACGGCAGGCTGAGCAACAGCTCGGCCAGTTGCTCGACGTCCAGCCGGCGGGTGTTGTGGGAGTTGTAGTCGTCGATGGTCGAGACCTTCTTCTCGCCCTCGCTGACATAGGCGTTGTAGTTCAGGTCGCGGTTGTCGGGGCTGACGCGGTAGTAGCCGCCGCGATCCTCCGCGAAGGCCATCTCCTCTCGGCTGAGCAGGGTCTCGAACTGCTTCTCGCCATGGCGGGTGCCGATGATCCGCACCGGATGATCGGGCCGCCCCATCACCACCAGCACCGCGCGCGCCAGCATCTCGATGGTCACGGCCGGGGCCTTCTGGACGAAGAGATCGCCGTTGCCCCCGTGCTCGAAGGCGTGCAGGCAGAGGTCCACCGCCTCGTCCAGGGTCATGACGAAGCGGGTCATGCCAGGATCGGTGATGGTGATCGGCTGGCCGCGCCGGACCTGGTTCAGGAACAGCGGCACCACCGACCCGCGCGACGCCAGGACGTTGCCGTAGCGGGTGCCTGAAATGACGGTCTGGCCGTTGCGGGCGACGCGCGCCTTGGCGATCATCACCTTCTCCATCAGCGCCTTGGTCATGCCCATGGCGTTGACCGGATAGACAGCCTTGTCGCTGGACAGGCAGACCACGCGCCGCACGCCGTTGCGGATCGCCGCGTCCAGCACGTTGTTCGTGCCGGTGACGTTGGTGTTTACCGCCTCCATGGGATGGAACTCGCAGGACGGCACCTGCTTGAGGGCGGCGGCGTGGTAGATGTAGTCGACCCCGCGCGTGACGCTCTCCATGGCCCGGAAGTCGCGTACGTCGGCGATGTGATACTTGATGCGCGGATCGTCGAAGCGCTGGCGCTGGTCTTCCTGCTTCTTCTCGTCCCGACTGACGATCCGGATCTCGCCGACCGGCAGGCGCAGGAAATGCTTGAGCACGGTGGAGCCGAACGAGCCGGTTCCCCCCGTGATCATCAGCGTGGTGTCCGCGATGTCCTTCATGCGATGTCGCTTGCGCCTTATCGGCCGATCGATAATCCGGCCCCGCTGCATAGGTACCGGGACGATCGGCGGGCGTTCACGCGAACGAAACTTTCAGCGGCGGCGACCCGCGCGGCGAGCGCGGAGCCGGGCGTAGTCCTCGGCGATCCGTTCGATCCGCTCCAGTGTGTCCGCGAGCCCTGGCTGCCGCGCCGGCACGCACGTCGGTTTCGGCGGCAGGCCGGCGATCGCGTCGGTCAGCGCCGCGACCTCGACGACGGTCGCCGCGCCGCTGGCGATCAGTCCCGTGAACGCGGTGCGCGCCTCGTCGTCGAGGAAGAACGCGGGAACGCCGAAGGCCGCCGCTTCCCCCGCCGCGCCCGAGGCCAGGGAGACCAGCGCGCTCATCCGGCCCATCAGCACCGGTAGTGGCAGGCGCGAGGCCGGCTCGATCACGATGTTCGATCCTCGCAGCGACAACAGGTCGGCATGGTCGGCGTCCTGCGCGGGGGTCGAGGCCGGGTGGCGGCGGATCCACCACCGCCAGTCGGACGGCGCCCTGGCGATCGCCGCCGCCAGGGCTTGCCAGCAGGCGCGTCGTCCGCCGATCGGCTGCAGCGCGACCAGGATTTCCCGCGTCGCGGTCCGCCCGCCCGTGGCGGCGTCGAAAGCCGAGATCCAGGCGTCGGCGGTTTCGGGGTCGTCTTCCTGCAGGCCGGCGATCTGGCTGTGGCCGCCATGCAGGGCGCTGTGCCAGGGCTGGTCCAGCATTCCGGTCCAGCGCTCGATCCGCGCCGCGTCCGCCGCGCTCCAGGTCCAGAACAGGCCGGGCAAGGTGGTGTAGCCGCGAGGCGGCGGCGACCATCGATAGGCGCGGTGCGCATCGTCCTGCGGGCAATGCTGAAGATCGACGCAAAGCACCCCGTGGCGCCGGCAAGCCAGCGCGAAGGCCGGACCCAGTCCGGCATAGTGGGTGACCACGAACGCCACGGACGGCCGCGCACGACCCAGGATGCGGCCAAAGGCTTGCGCATGGGCCTGCGCCATCCGCGCACGCCGCGTCAGGCGCGCCACGGTCAGCGACGGCGCGGCGATCCCCAGGCTTGAGAGATGGTCCATGACCGCCGCATGATCGGGCAGGTCGGGCGCGAGGCCTGGCCACAGGGCCGCCGCCAGCGCGCCCCGAGCGGCCAGCGTATTGACCGCCAGGGTCGGCCGGGACCAGGGCAGGCGCGACAGGCCTCCAGGCTGCATGACCAGGATCGAGCGCCCCTGGCGCTCCAGCGCTGCGGCGATCGGCTCGCCATACCGATCGCGCCAGGCGCCGTGAACCTGGTCGAGCGAGACGCCGTCGCCCAGCAATAGAGCGTCGCTGCGGCGCGCCCGGGGCAGCCGGTGGGTCAGGTCGCGCCGGCTCTTCCACAGATTGCTGATCGGGGTCGCCAGGCTGCTCGCGGCGCGGACGAGGAACGGGCGCGGCGGTGGCGCGGTGTCTCCCCCTTGGCCGCGGAACAGGTCGAGGAACAGGTCCTGGCGCGCCAGCGGCCAGAGATCCAGGTCGCCCAGCCGCCAATCGGCCACCCGGCAGTCGCGCTCGATCGCGTTGACCGCCGCCCAATAGCGATCGAGCAACGGCGTCACGTCATCGTCGCCAGGCGATCGGCGGTCACCGTCACGACGGCGGCGCCATCCAGACGCCCGGCCAGCTTGGCGATCACCTCGCGCGCCGCCGCCGCGTGCATGTCGGGCGAACCGCCGGCGATGTGCGGCGTGAGGAAGACGTTGGGCAGTCGCCGCAGCGGGTGCCGACGCGGCAACGGCTCCTCCTCGAACGTGTCGAGGCAGGCGGTGATGTCGCCGCGCCGCAACCGTGCGACCAGCGCGTCAGGCTCGATCAAGGCGCCGCGCGCGACATTGATCAGCACCGCGCCGGGCCGCAAGCGATCCAGCTCGGCGGCGCCGAGGCCGTGATGCGTGGCGGGCGTCAGCCCCCGATGCAGCGACACGATGTCGGCCGCCAGCACCGCCGCCAGCCCGGCCGGCTCGGCGCCGACGGCCTGGATCTCGGCGGCGCCGGCGTGGTCGGAGTAGACGATCACACGGGCGCCGGCCGCGATCAGGCGGCGGGCGAAGGCGTTGGCGTTGGCGCCCCAGCCGACCAGCCCGACCACGGCGCCGGCCAGATCCCGGCTCGCGCCCGGAGGCGGCGACAGCGCGGCGAGCGCGGGGTGCGCGCCCACCATGCGGCGCAAGGGTCGCTCGACGCCCAAGCGGGCCGCGCCCCGCCGCGCCAGTCGAGCGCTTCCCAGCAGCAGGCCGGCCAGACCGCGCGGGGATGGCGTGACGCCCCAGTCGCCGTGCTGCATCGCCCGGCTGCCGACGAAAGCGCGGCGGCGGCCGAGAATAGCCAGACCGAGGGCGAACTCGGCGACGCTTTCGGCATAGGCGTGGCTGGCGTTGACCAGCGTCACGCCCCGCGCCAGCAGTCGGTCGGGCGCGTAGCGGGCCAGCGACAGGCCCACGACGCCCACCGCCGCCAGATTGGGCAGCCGGTCGAGCATCACCTCGCTGAGCGGCTCGGCGCCCTGGCCGAGGATCGCGGCGGTGACTTCCAGCCCCAGCGCCGATGACCGGTCCAGGTCCGCCGGCGAGATCAGGCGCCACGTCCCCGGCATCGCGCCGAGCGCGGGACGCAACCGGTCCGGCCCGACGACGAGCACGGTGTGCTCTCGCGCGAGAGGCGCCGGATGCGCCGTCGCCGGCGGAAGCCGCACCGGCCCATGATGGCCGGTCTCGATCAGCTCGGCGAGGAACAGCGACGGCGCCAGCGCGGCGATCGTGTTGGGCGGCGGCGGCCCTCCCGCCACGGCGGCGAGAAAGGCGTCATGCTCTGCGGCGAAGCTGTCTTCGAACGGCGACGGGCCGAAATCCTCCGGCGGTCCGCCGTTGCGCCGGACCGTCAAGCCCGCCTCGGTCAGGCGCCAGCTCTTGCCAGGGGCGTGGAAGGCGTATTCCTCACGCCGCTCGCCGGCCTCGTTGTCGCACAGGAACATGCCCTGCGCGCCGCCCGGCCAGGTCATCATCGCCGAGAAGACCCCACGCCCCTCCCGCCCGCCAGCCTGGGACGCCATAAGGTCGGGCAGGCCGCCCATCATATGGACCAGCGCGTCGAGCGCGTGGACGCCATTGCCGCTCAGCCAGCTCGCCGCGCCGAACGGCGGAGGCCGGCCATGGTCGGGCTTATGGAAGACGGCCTCGGCATAGCTCCAGCCCGCGCCGCCGGCCGACGCGCGCAGCCGCTGCAGGCCGCCCAGGAAGCGGCGATTGTGACCGCCGACCGCGACCAACCCGTTCGCGCGCGCCGCATCGGCCAGGGCGCGGGCTTTAGCGTAGCTTGGCGCGATCGGCTTCTCGACGAACAGGTGCTTGCCGGCCTCGAGCGCGGCGAGTCCCAGCGTGTGATGCAGCTGGGCGGTCCCGAACAGATAGACAATGTCGATATCCGGGCGCCCGATCGTGCCGACCGCATCGCTCCCGGCCCGGGTGAAGTCAAAGCGGCGGCCAAGATCGGCGGCCGCGGTCGCGCGCAGGTCGCAGATTTCCACCAGATCGATCCGGCCCGCGCGCTGAAGGCTGGCCAGGATCGGCAGGTGCAGCAGGGCCGCCGTCTCGCTCGCGCCGACAACGAGCGCGCGCGGGAGCGTAGAAGCTGGAATGGCGCGGGCTCGATCCGACATGGCTTTGACCGGTGAGTATCCGGCGGGCGCGGAATGGTTCGCCCGGTCTTGGCCAAAAGTCGTCGGTCCCTCCCCGCCAAGACCGTGACGCCGTTGAACCATGAGGACCGCCCCATGGAACCCATGGGCGTGAGCGGAACGTCTCAGCATGTGAAGAGCGCCGACAGCGCCTGGACGTTCGCGCGAGCCTTTCTGGGCTTCGCGCGATATCGCGCCGCCGTGGCGGCGATGCTACTCGCGCTGGGCGCGGTGTTCGACGGCGTCGGCCTGCTGATGCTGGTTCCGATCCTCGACGTCGTGCTGCGGGCGCCAGGCGCGCCGCTCGCGGCGGGGCGGATCGCCGCGCCACTGCTTCACTTGGTCGAGGGCTATGGCCCGACGATGCGGCTATCATTGTTGCTGGGCGTCTTCGTGGTGCTGGTGGTCGTCCGCGGCGTGGTCCATACGGCGCGCGACCACTATGTCAGCCGCCTGCAGCTGGCGTTCGTCGAAGCGGTCCGGCTCGACCTGATCCAACGCCTGGCCTCGGCGGGCTGGCAGCGGCTGATCCAGGTCAGCCACGCTCGCATCGTCCAGGCCCTGACCGCCGAAATCCATCAGGTCGGCGTGGCCGCCAGCTGGGCGGTGCTGGGGGCTGGCGCGCTGATCACGCTGAGCGCCAGCGTCGTGTTGGCGGCGTTGCTGTCACCCCTGGCGGGCGCGCTGGCGCTCGCGCTGGCCGGGCTCGGCATGCTGGCCTGCTATCCCTATCTGCGGCGGGCGCGCATCCTCGGGCGCGCCGTCACCACCGCCAACCTGGGGCTCACGGGCAGCGCGATCGCGTTCCTGGCCGGCCTGAAACTGGCCACCGCGCAAGGACTCGAGCACGGCTTCGTCGCCGAGCAGCATGCGACGTCGACGGCGGCGATGCGGGAGCGGCTCTCGTTCCTCCAAGCGCAGATCGGCGGCCGCAACGCCGCCCTGGCGCTGGCCGCGCTGGTCGGCGCGGCGACCCTGGTCGTGGGCCTGGGCGTTCTCCACACGCCAGCCTCGGTGCTGCTGACCTTGCTTGTCGTTCTGTCGCGGATGACGTCGCCAGCCCTGATCCTCCAGCAGGCGGCCCATCACATCCTGCACAACTTGCCGGCCTTCGACGCGATAAGCCTGTTGCAGCAAGACCTGGGCGCTCCCCCCATCGCCGACGTCGCCACCGCCGAGTGGGACGGGACGACGGAGATCGTTCTGAAGGGCGTCAGTTTCCGCTATTCCGACGAACCCGTCAGCCTCGGCGCCATCGACCTCGTCATCCCGGCGGGCGCCTTCATCGGCCTGAGCGGACCGTCGGGATCGGGCAAGACGACCTTGCTCGACCTGATGTCCGGATTGCTGGCGCCAAGCGCGGGCGCGATCTCCATCGGCGGCGCCGCCTTGTCCGGCGACACGTTGCGGCGGTTTCGCGAGCGGCTGGCCTATGTCACGCAAGAGCCGTTCCTGTTCGACGACACGGTCCGCCGCAACCTCGCCTGGTCGAACCCCAGCGTCGGCGAACAGGAGATGTGGCAGGCGCTGGCGCAGGTCGGCGCGGATCAACTGGTGCGACGGCTGGACCAGGGCCTCGACACTCGGATCGGTGAGCGCGGCGTGATGTTGTCCGCCGGCGAGCGACAGCGACTGGCGCTGGCCCGCGCGCTGCTCAGACGTCCGGCCGTCCTGATCCTGGACGAGGCGACCAACGCCATCGACATCGCCAGCGAGCGCGGGATTCTCGAACAGCTGTCGAGGCAGGCCGGGTCCATGACGATCATCCTGACCGCCCATCGGCCCGAAAGCCTGGCGCTGTGCAGCGGTGTGATCGCCATTCCCGGTCGAGAGCGGCTCACGAACTAAATAGTCGCGGGTCTTTCCTGGCCTGGACGACGCGCGTCAGACCAAGCCGTCCAGCGGCAAATGCGCTCGCAGGAAGTCGATGGCCGCGCCAGGATCGTCGGAGAGAGTCAACCGCCAGCCGCCGGC
This sequence comes from Caulobacter sp. GW456-12-1-14-TSB4, assembly GCF_059424195.1. Classification (NCBI taxonomy): domain Bacteria; kingdom Pseudomonadati; phylum Pseudomonadota; class Alphaproteobacteria; order Caulobacterales; family Caulobacteraceae; genus Caulobacter; species Caulobacter sp. GW456-12-1-14-TSB4. The sequence goes on along the minus strand of NZ_JBWKZF010000050.1, from coordinate 7,045 downwards.
GGCCGCCAGCACGCGCGCGATCTCGGCGGTCTCCCTGGCCAGCAGGTCGAAACCGGGATCCAGCCGGCAAAGGCCGGCGGTGACCGCCCCGGCGTCAAGCGGGGTCAGAGCCAGGCGCTCGCCGCGTTCCAGCAGCACCACCACGACCTTTTCCGCCGGCTTCGACGCCGCCAGCGTCATGGGCGCCACGGCCTTCAGCTTGCCGCCGCGTAGCCGCAAGCCTTGCGTGAACCTCGGCGCGTCCTGGGGAAACACATGCAGGGGCCGGACCAGGCCCCAGGCCCTCAGGCGCGGCTGCAGCTGGATGTACAAGGTGTCGTCGGACAGGATCGGAAGCCCGCGCGACATCGCCGCCAGGGCCAGGGTGCTCTTGCCGGAGCCGCTAGGCCCCGCCAGCGCCACGGCCGTGTCGCCGAGCATGACCCCGGCCGCATGCAACGGCGTGCGATCGGCGCGGGTCAGCAGCCACAACATTAGGGTGTCGACCACCCGCACCGCCAGGGCGGCCGGATCGCCCGCCAGCCGCGCCGCGACCACCGCCCGCGCCGTCCCGGTCGCCGCATCGGCCTCGCCTGTCACGCCATCACCGCGCAGGGTCAAACGCGCGCCATCGACCCGGATATCCTCATCGCCCTCGGCGACGTCGCCGACCTCGAGCTGGATTTCGATCCGGGCAGCTTCGCCCTCGCCCTCGCCATACGCCTGCCGGACAGCATCCAGCAGCGCTGGCGTGCTCGATCTGAAGACCACCAGCGCGCCCAGGAATTCGATCCTGATGAAGACATCCCCACTCATGATCGGAAGTGCGCACGGCGAGTCCATTGGTTCAAGAATTACACGTCTAAAATATACATGAACCAACTCTCCAACATTGATCGCCATTTCCACGAAGCGTGTATCTCCCAAGAGGAGGTGGCTCGCCGCTTCCAGTGGGCCAAGCGTCAAGGCAACCCCGCCTGGCTCTGGCCGGACATCACCGTCGAGGCCTGGCGCGAAGCCTTGATCGCGATCACCGCCGCTGTCCGCGCGGCCCTGGCCGGTGCGCCCGCCCTGCTGGATGGCGATCCGGCCGCCATCGGCTTGGCCGGCTATACCTCCGGCGTCGGCCCGCTGCTGGGCTGGTGGACCGAGACCGGCGCCCTGACGCCCTCCCCCGCCGTTGCACGCGTGCTGGCCCAACACCTGCGCCACAACCGCATCCGCGCCGCGCGGCTCGAAGCCGCCGCCAACGCGCTGGTCGGCAAGCTGGCCGAGGCCGGGGTCCTGGCGGCCGTGCTGAAGGGCGCCGACACCGCCCGCGCCTACTTCCCTGATCCCGGCGTCCGACCAGCCTCCGACATCGACCTGCTGGTCCACGCCGATCAGGCGGCCACCGCCGAGGCGGTCCTGCGCGATGCGGGCCTGATCGTGGCTTCGCGCGGTGAGCGCGAGAGCAGCTGGCGCCCGCAAGGAAGCCCCGCCGCGCCGCGCTCTCTGACCTTTGTCCATGCCGATGATCCGTGGTCGATCGATCTGCACACCTCGCTGGACCTCATGGTCAGCGCCGGAACGTCGCTGGCCGCCCTGGACGCCGCCCGTCCTCTGGAGAGCCGCCGCCGCTGGGCGGTGCGCCCCGAGGCGATCGCCCTGGAACAGCCGCTCCTGTTGTTCCACCTGGCGATCCACGCCGGATCGGGCCTGCAGAACCTGACCCTGCTGCGCCTCGTCGAACTGACCCTGGTGATCCGCCAGGACGTGGCGGCCGACCATCTGTCCTGGGACGCCTTCCTGGCGTTGGGCCGCCAGATCGGCCTGCTGGGCTTTGCCTATCCGGCGCTGAAGCTCTGCGAGGACCTGGCGCCGGGCTCCGTCCCCTCCCAGGTGCTGGACGCCTGCGCCCACGCCGCGCCGCCCGGCGTGTCGCGGGTCCTCGGCGGCCTCAACCCCGCCAACGCCCACCGCATCGAGCGCAGCTCGGTCGCCGAGCACTTCATGTGGACCAGCGGCTGGGTCCAGCACGCGCGCCAGCTGGCCGCCGACATCGCCCCGCGCGTCAGCTCCCTGCGGGCCTTGTGGTCAATCTACGAGAAGCGGGCGTGGCGCCTGGTCCGGGGCCGCGTCAGCCGCTAGCGGCGCAGGCTGCGGCGCCGCCAGGGGCTCGTCGGTGATCTGGCTCTCGGGCCGCAGATGGCCATAGGCCTGGCTGTCGTCGGGCCTGGTGCGCGCCCACTTGCGGATCAGCCGCAGCAGCTTGGGGTCGTCATAGTCGGCCTTGGCCCAGCGCCGGCGCGCGGCCAGGCTGCCCAGGACCTTGCCCCATGGCCGCGTGCGCTTGTCGTGCACCGACGGGAAGCGGCTCTTCAGCACCAGTTCGAAGTCGTCGATCCGCGCCTTCACCCGCCGCTCCATCCAAGGCAGATCGGGATCCTCGTGGGTCATCCAGGTCACCCACTGCGGCTCGATCCACTCCTCCAGCGTGTCGGGCGTGCCGGCCAGGGCGTCGACATTGCCGTAGGTTTCCTTGCGCTGGGGCGTGGGCGTGTAGAAGTAGCTGATCAGCTCCATGTCCGGATTGACGGCCTTCAGCTTGCGGATGAAGGCCATGGTGTTCTCGGCCTCGCCCTCGGCCTCGTCTGGATCGCCGAACACGAACGAGAACTCCGGGACGATACCGAACTCGCGGGTCTTCTTGGCCGCCAGCAGGATCTGGTCGGTGGTCGTGCCCTTGTTCATCTTGGCCAGCACCTCGTCGGAACCCGACTCCGCGCCGCAGAACACCATGGTCAGGCCGGCGGCCTTCAGGGCGCGCCAGGTGTCGTCCGAGAACCGCTCCAGAGCATCGACCCGCGCCTCGCACCACCAGCGGATGCCCAGCGGCATGAAGGCGTCGGCGATGGCGCGGGCGTGCTGGTCGTTGAGGAAGAAGTTGTTGTCGTAGAAGTGCACGGAATCCATGCCGTGCTCGCGGACCAGCCAACTCAGATGCTCGGCCGCCCGGGCCGGGGTCTCGACCTTCTCCTTGCGGCCGAAGACCGAGATCACGCCGCAGAAATTGCAGGCATAGGGACAGCCGATCGAGGCCTGATAGACGCCCGAACGCCGCCCCAGGAACGTCGGGTGCAGGTACTGGTCGACGTCGATCTTATGATACGGCGGATCAGGCAGCTCGTTGGGGCCGACCCAGATGCGCTCGGGAGCCTTGAAGATCGAGCCGTCGGCCTGCCGGAAGGCCAGGCCCTTGACCGTCTTGGGGTCGCGCTTGCCGGAGATCACGTCCAGCAGCTCGATGAAGGTCTGCTCGCCCTGCCCGCGCACCACCCAGTCGACATAGGGCGCGTTCAGCACCGGCTCGGGATAGAGGCTGCCGAAGTTGCCGCCCCAGACGATCGGGATATCCGGATAGCGCCGCTTGATCGCCTTGGACAGCGGCACGGCGTTGACCAGCTGTGGCCCCGGCATGACGGTCAGGGCCACCACCGTGACAGGATCGTCCCCGCCAGCGCGAGCGTCGATGTGGCCGCAGATCTCGGCCAGGATGTCGATGTCGGGCAGGTTGCCGTCGATGATCTCCCAGCTGATGTGCGCGGGCAGCGCCGCGCCGATCGCCATCACCGACAATGGGAAACGCCGGTTCGAGGGCTTGGTGGCTCGGGGGTTGATCAGCAGGATCACGGCCGTTCGCCCACCCAGACGTCGAAGCGCGAGGGCGCGCGCTGACCGCACAGGCGCGCCCGCAGCGGCCGGGCCTCGTACCACAGGGGATAGAGCACCCGGTGGCGACGCCAGCTCAGGTCCGAAGCCGCCGCCAGACGCTCGCGGGTCAGGAACTCGATGAACGGCGGGGCCAACAGCACCGCCGCGCCCGCGCCGAAGGTTTCGACGGCCTTGGCCTGCTTCTCGGCGACCATCGCCAGGCCATCGGCCTCGCGGTGGTAGAAGGGACTGTCGACGATGACGATCTGGCCGCCGGGCCGCACCACGCGCATGACCTCGGCCAAGACCGCCTTCAAATCTAGCGCGTAGTGCAGTGAGGCGTTGAACACCGCCAGATCGGCGCTGGCCGTCGGCAGCGGCACGGCTTCGAACGGCGCCGCCAGCAGACGAATGCGCCCCGCGGCGCGGTCCGCCAAGGCTCGCGCCGCGCCCAGGCCGTCGATCTCGTCCTCGCGGATGTCGATGGCGACCGCGAAGTGACCCTCGCGCGCCAGGCGCCAGCTCAGCCAGCCATTGCCCGCGCCCAGGTCCAGCACCGACAGCGGCCGGCCTACCCGCGCGGTCAGGGGCTGGACGACATCGCGCATCAGCGTCTCGAAGCTGCGCACCCGCACGCCCCACTGGCGCGCCTGGGGACCAGTCTTCAGATAAGGCAGGACGGTCAGGGTCTCGGGCGCCAGCCCCCGCCCCTCGGCGGCGCGATGGCGCGCGTATTCGGCCGCGAAGGCGGTAAGATCGGCGCTCATCCGCCAACCTCCGCCTCGGTGCGCACGAAACGATGCAGGACGTGGTCGCCCAGGCCCGCCAGCGGCCGCGCGGCAAAGTGGTCCAGCGCTTCCAACCCGGCCAGCAGACGCGGATGGCTTGAGATCCAAGGCTCGGCGGCGCTGGGCGGCACGAATACCCCCACCCCCACCCTTCCCGCGGGACGGAACCACGGCGAAAGCGCCCAGGCCAGGTCGGCCGAGCGATGGTAGCGCACGGTGAAGTCCTGCCCGTTCAGCCGTGCGGCGACGTCGCCCCGGACGGCCCGGCGGAACATGGCCTTGGGCCGCCCGCGCAGGCCTTCCACCACCCACTCGCCCGGACAGCAGGTCCCGAAGGTCACCAGCAAGGCCGGCGCGCCTGGCCTCAGGAGTTGGGCCAGGCCGCGCGCGAACCCCGACAGGTCGGGCACGCAGTTCAGGGCCGCGAAGTTGGAATAGGCCCCGTCGAACCTGGGATGGACGGCCAGACGTTCCAGGTGCTCGGCCGCCGCGACCTGGGCCCTGGCGCCCGGCCGTCCGGCGAACTTGGCCTGCGCCACCCGCACCATGCTCGGCGAGGCGTCGGTCAGCAGCACCTGGCGACCGCGATCCAGCAGCCAGGTCGCGTCCTCGCCCGTTCCACCGCCCACCTCCAGAAGCCGCGCCCCTTGCGGAAACGCTCGCGCCAGGGCCGCGCGCACCACGCGCCGCTGGGCCGCGACGCTGAGCCAGGAACCGAAGCGCCCGTCGAAGCCGTCGGCCATGGCGTCGAACGCCCGCGCCGCGGCCGGCATGTCGGCAAGCCCCATCACGCTCAAGCCCCGACCGCCAGGCTCGAGGGCGCGGGCGAGCGGTGCAGGGCCGCCTGGACCTCCAGGGCCTGCCACGCGCCATCGTCGCAATGACCGGTATCGACCTCACGATGCAGCACGTCGCGCACCTTGCGATAGAAGGCCGAGTCGTAGGTCCCCTGGAACAGCATCGCCAGGTCGCCAGTGTCCTTCCAGTTCTTCTGGCGCCCGAGTTGGGCGCGCACCCGATCGTGGAAGACCGTGCCGGGCAGCGGGTAGGCCACCGAGACGCCGATCTCGTCGGGGGCGGCGTCGCGGATCAGGTCGCGGGTCGCCAGGAGGTCTTCCCAAAGCTCGCCCGGATAGCCCAGCTGGATGAACCAGCAGGCCTTGATCCCATGGGCCTTGAGCACCCGGGTGGCCTCTCGGGCGGCCTCGACCGTGGCGGCCTTGTCCATGGCGTCGAGGACCTTCTGGGACCCGGTCTCCACGCCCAGCCATACCTCCCGCGCGCCGGCGGCGGCCAGGGCGGCCACCGCGCGCTCGGTCATCAGGTTGACCCGCGATTGCATCGAGAACGGGATGACCGCCCCGGCTCGGGTCACGCCCTCCGAGAAGTCGCAGATCCAGTCGACGTCCAGGCCCAGGATGTCGTCGGTGAACCACAGATGGTCGGGCGAGATCTCGGCCTTCAGCCGTGCCATCTCGGCCACCACGTCGCCGGGCGAGCGCACCGTATAACGCCGCCCGAAGGTCGGCTTGGCGCACCAGTTGCAGGCATAGGGGCAGCCGCGCGAGGTAGCGATGTTCCAGGAGAACGTCCCGTGGGCGCCCACCCAGGCGTCGCGATAGGCGGCGACATCGACAAGGTCCCAGGCCGGGTGCGGCAGGGCGTCCAGATCATGCATCGCCCGCCGGGGCGGGCTGGCCTCGCCGCGCCCGCCGCCCTCTGCCAGGACGAGGCCGGCGACGGTCTCCAACCCCAGTCCCTGGGTCCAGCGCTGGACGGTCTCGGCCACGGCATCCTCGCCCTCGCCCAGCACGACCGCATCGGCACCGGCCTGGAGATAAAGCCCCGGATGGTCGGCGGCGTCGGGACCATTGACCGCGACCTTGCAGCCTTGGGCGCGCGCGGCGCGGACCATGGCCAGGGCCGTGTCGCGGCGCACGGCGGTGCACATCTTGGTGAGGAAATTGAAATTGTCCTCCATGAGGACGACCACCGCCGGGCGCGTCTGCTCAAGCGCCAAGACGAAGGCCTGCGGCCCCTCGGCGAAGGTGGCGTCGAATAGCGCCACCTCATGCCCCGCCCGCCGCACCAGCGCCGCCGCCAACAGGGTTGATAGCGGTGGATAGGGCTTCATCTTCTCGCGCTGTTTGGCGTCTTGGATGAGGAAGAAAGAGTGGCCAAACAGGATCACGCCCAGAATTCCCGTCGAAGCTGGCGGCCGATACGCGACCACGTCCAGACGCGACGGTATTTCAGCCGGTCATGCGCAGCAGGCGCTGTTGGGAGGTCTGTTTCCCCGCATCATGGCGAGGTTCATCAACGTCACGAGAAATCGTCACGGACCGTGCGATGGAGACCTACGGCGCGCTGGCGCGGCGGTTCCACGAGGTGATGCGGGACTTCGAAGGAGAGGAGGTGCGCAGGACGCTGTGCGAACTGATCGAAGGCGTCGTGTTGATTACGCTGGACAGGAATGGGCCGTCCGACCCGAGAGTCCGCCGCGTTCACGCCACTCTGGATTGCACCTCTAGGTATGAAAAAACCCTGGCCGCGCGCGGACAGGGTGGATGTTGGAACGGTGTAGG
>NZ_JBWKZF010000049.1:0-21092 GCF_059424195.1 Caulobacter sp. GW456-12-1-14-TSB4 | reverse complement strand
CCGCCAGGCCACCACCCGCCCCTCGGTGACCACGACCTCGGCGCCCCCCGCCAGGCGGCGGACCGAGAAGGCCGTGCCGGTGGCGCGCACATGCACGGGGCCGGCGTCGACGATGAATGGATGCACGTGGTCCTTGGCGACCTGGAACCAAGCCTCGCCCTGGCGCATCGTGATACGGCGCTCGGGCCCGCCCAGCCGGACGCGCAGGCGGCTGTCGGTGTTGATCATCGCCACCGAGCCGTCCTGAAGGGCCACGCGACGCTGCTCGCCGACCTCGGTCTTGAAGTCGCTGACCGGCGCGCTCCACAGGATCGCCGCGGCCGCCAGGCCCGCCGCCGTCGAGAGGCCCACACCCCAGGCCCAACGCGAGCGGATCCGCGCGGCCCGACCGACGTCGCGCCGAGGCGGCGGCAGCATCTTGCTGACCACCTGCCCGTGGTCCATCAGCCGCAGACCCGCCTGGGCGCGCAGCAAGGCGCCGCGATGGCGGCGGTCCTCGGTCATCCAGGCGTCGAGTTCGGCGCGCCGGGCGGCGTCCAGTTCGCCCGCGTCGAGGGCCACCACCCAAGAAGCGGCCTTGGCGTCGATCTCAGACATGGGCGCTCTCCCGCGCCCGACGGGACGCGGCCTCGACCGTCGAGGTCTCGGCTGCGTCCTCGGCCAGCGCCTTCAGGATCGTGCGGAGGCCTCGGATGGTGTTGTTCTCCACGACGGACTCCGTGATCCCCAGCCGGCGCGCCGTCTCCCTCTGCGAGAAGCCGTGGATGCGGCGCAGCTCGATCACCTGGCGGCAGATCGGCGGCAAGGTCGCGATCAGGCCCAGCACCCTCTCCAGCTCGCGCCGCGCGCCGGTCACCTGCTCGGGTGACGGTTCGTCGTCCGTCAGACGCAGGGCGTCGAAGTCGGTCATGGTCTCGATCCGCACCACGCGCTCGCGGCGCAGGCGTTGCAGCATGATCGACCGCGCCGTCGCCAGGAAATAGGCCTTGCCGCTGCGGATGTGGCTGACCGTGTCCAGCTCGGCGATCTGGCAATAGGCTTCCTGGACGATGTCGTCGACCTCGCTGGATCGGCGCGTGACTCGCGTCAGCCAGGCGCGGACGAAGCCTTCATGCGGCAGGATGTGGAGGGCGACCCAGTCGACGGTCGCGTCAGGACTGAGTTGCACGACGCCCCCGTCTGGCGGTAAGCGGCCTGGAAAACCACGATTACGCGACGGATTTATTACGCCGCGATCGCGACCTGCCTCAGACTACTTCGCGCCGAAGAGCTTCAGGTCGATCGCCTGACCCATGGCGCGGTAGCCAGCAGGCGACGGGTGCAGATGGTCGCCGGAATCGTAGGCCGGCAGCAGACGATCCGGCTTGGCCGGATCGCGGGTCGCGGCGTCGAAATCGATCACGCTGTCGAAGTGTCCGGGCGCCCGGATCCAGGCGTTGACGGCCTGGCGGTCGGCCTCATTGGCCGCGTCCGGGTGGTAGGTGATCGAACCCTCGAACGGCAGGATGGTGGCGCCGTAGACGCGCAGGCCGTGCTGATGGGCGCGGGCGACGATCTGGACGTAGGCGGCGATCAAGCGGCGCACCAGATCGGCATGGGCTTGCGGCGTTGCTGGCTGCGCCTTTGTAAGGGTCCCCAGGTCGTTGACACCTTCCAGCACGATCAGGTAGCGCGCCCCAGCCTGGGCTAGGACATCGCGGTCGAAGCGCGCCAGCGCGCTGGGGCCATGGCCGTCCAGCAGAACGCGGTTGCCGCCGATGCCGACGTTCAACACGCCCAGACCAGCAGTGTGCGGATCGGCCTGCAGCCGCGCCGCCAGCACGTCCGGCCAGCGGTCGTTGCCGTCGGTCGTCGACCAGCTGCCGTCGGTGATCGAGTCGCCCAGGGCCACGATGGCGCCGCCCGAGGTCCAAGACACCTCGACGCCCGAAATCTGCAGCCAATGGGCGAAGGCCTTGGCTCCGGGCAGGTCCGCTTCTCCGACATGGTCGCCCGCCAGGGTCCAGGAAGTGGCATGCGAGGCCGAGTGCTGGGTCTGTTGGGCGGGCGGCGCGTCGTAGCGGATGGAGATGGCCAGGTCAGCGCGCGGCGTGACCGGCAGGTCGATCGGGTCGGACAGGTAGTCGGCCCCGGCCGGAATGGCCACGTCCCCGCGCCCGGCGAAGGTCACGGCCCTGTCGGTGCTCGCGTCGATGCGCGGGGAGCCCGGTGCGATGGCGCGGGCCACATGAACCGCCGACAGCGTCAGCGGCGCGATCCCGAAGGCGTTGGACAGCCGCAGGCGCACACGGTCGCCGCCGACACTGATCCGTACGACCTGACGCAAGGTCACGCCCGAGAGATCGACGTCCGGCGCCGTACCGGCGGGCTCGATCGGCTGCTGGGCCGAGGCCCAGGTTCCGATCCAGACGGACTTCGGCGCGGCCGTGGCCGGCGAGGCGCAGAGCAGCGCCAGAAAGGCCAGAAGCGCGCGGCGGTTCATGCCGCCCTCGCCTTCTCCAGCTTGGCCATGGCGTAGAAGATCAGCACGCTGGTCAGCACCAGCACGGCCGACAGGGCCGCCATCGGGGCCAGGTCGCTGCCGGTGGCGTCACGGACCATCGGCACCAGGTTCTGGGCGAAGAAACCGCCGAGATTGCCGATGGCGTTGATCGCCGCGATGCCGGCGGCGGCCCTGGGTCCGCTGAGGAAGCTGGGCGGCAGGCTCCAGAACACCGGCTGGGCCGAGAACACGGCCGGCGCGGCGATGCACAGCATGGCGAACTTCAGGACCGGTCCGGGCACGAGGACGCTGAGTATCAAAGCCGCCGCGGCGATCAGGGTCGGACCGGCGACATGCCAGGCGCTGGCGCCGTGCTTGGCCGCGTGCTTGGGCACCTGCCACAGGGCGATGGCGACCAGCGTCCAGGGAATGACGTTGATCAGGCCGTTGACGGTGTTGGAGACCCCGAACGACTTGACGATGGTCGGCAGCCAATAGCTCAGACCGTAGGCGCCCAGCGGCATGCCGATATAGAGCCCCGCCAGCAGCAGCACGCGCGGGTCGAAGATCGCCTTCCAGGCCCCGCGATGGTCGTCGACTTCGCCGCCCCGCTCGGCGTTCAGCACCTCTTCCAGCGCCGCCCGCTCCTCTTCCGGCAGCCACTTGGCCTTGGCCGGACCGTCGGGCAGCTTCCAGAGGACGTACGGGGCCATCAGCACGGCCGGCACGCCGGTGACCAGGAATACCCACTGCCAGCCCGCCAGACCGGCGAAGCCGTCGAGGTCCAGCAAGGCGCCGCCGACCACCGCGCCCACGGCGTTGGCGATCGCGCTGGCCACCATGAAGAGGCCCACCATCCGGGCGCGGAAAGCCTGCGGATACCAAAGCGTCAGGACGTAGAGCACACCGGGGAAGAACCCGGCTTCGGTCACGCCCAGCAGGAAGCGGAGGACGTAGAACATCGTCGCGTTCTGGGTGAAGCCCAGGGCCAGGGTGACGAGCCCCCAGGTGAACATGATCCGCGCGAACCAAACCCGTGCTCCCACCTTGGCCAGGATCAGGTTCGACGGCGCCTCGAACAGGAAGTAGCCGATGAAAAACAGTGACGCGCCAAGGCCATACGCCGCTTCGCTAAGGCCAAGCGCCTGCACCATGTCCAGCTTGGCGTACGACACGTTCTGCCGGTCGATATAGGCGATCAGGTACATCAGGCAGAACAGCGGCATCAGCCGGCGGGTGATCCGGCGGACGGCGTCCTGCGCGCGCGGCGCGATGGCTTCAGACAAGCGAACCATCCGTCTTGAGCTTGACCGCCGAGGAGCTCCGGCGCGGTGGCGCGGTGGAATCGCGCTCGATCAGGGCGTGGGGCAGGACGTGATCGGACGGCGCTGCCTCGGCGGCCCGCAGCGCGCGGTTCAGCCGCTCCAGGGCCACGGCGGCCATCTGCCTCACCGGCTGGCGCACGGTGGTCAAGGGCGGCCACAAGGTGGTGGCCACGGTCGTGTCGTCGAACCCGACCACGGTCAGGTCGCGCGGCACGTCCAGATGCCGGCGATGGGCCACCGAAACAGTGGCGGCGGCCATGTCGTCATTGCTGGCGAAGACAGCCGTCGGCGGCGTGTCGGAGTCCAGCAGCCACTCGGCCGCCCGCAGGCCCGAGCCATAGCTGAAAGTGCCTTGAGCCAGGATCAGCTCCGCGCCCTCCACCGCCGCGACGGCGGCGCGGGCTCCTTCCAGACGCTCGGCGCTGGCGCTCTGGTCGGGATTACCGACGATGAAACCGATCCGACGATGGCCCAGGTCCAGCAGGTGCTGGGCCATGGCCTGGGCGGCCTGGCGGTCGTCGATCCGCACATTGATGGCGTCCACGGGCGGACGGCCGGCGGCGACCACGGCCACAGGCAGGCCCGCCTGACGCAGGAGGTCGCGCACCATGGCGGACTCGCCCAAGGGCGGGGCCAGGACCACGCCCTGCACGCCGCTGTTCAGCATCTGCTGGATGTCGGCCAGAGCCGGCGCGGCGCCGTTCTCACCCTTGGTCAGGAACAGGCGGACCCCGGCCGAGGTCGCCTCCTCGAACACCCCGATCAGGAAGTCGCTCATGAAGGCGGCGCTGGGATTGGAATAGAGCACCCCAATGCGCAGCTCGCCCGCCGTCGCCAGATTACGGGCCGTCAGGTTCGGGGCGTAACCCAGCTCGCGGATCGCGGCATCAACGGCCTGGCGCGTGCTGTCACGGACGCCGGGGTCGCCGTTGATCACCCGCGACACGGTCATGCGCGAAACGCCGGCCCGCTCGCCGACATCGATGATGGTCGGCCCCTTGCCGCGTCGATCCCTGGTCAATGAGCGCCCTTCCCCGTGGCGATTCTGGTTTCCGGCACGGGACCATACGCTTTCGCCGCGCCGAAGAACGCAAGCTCCAGACGATCCAGGGCGAAACCGGGATCCAGGGCGCGGACGCTCACCACGTGGGCGCCGGGCTTCAGTTTCAGGCTCTGCACCGTCTCGATCGCGGCGTTGGTCTGGACGCGCTCCAGCCAACGGCCGCTGAACTCCGGCGCGGTGAAGTCCAGCACCTGGACCGGGCCGTCATCGACCTGCACGGCGACGCGCATCCGGTTCTCCGAGGTGACCGGCAGGATCGGCAGGGCGATGACCTTCAGGGTCGCCGGATCGTCGGTGGTGACGGTCGAGAAGCGCCAGCTGGCCTTGGGCGCGGCGGCCACGGCGGCGGCGTCCTGGCCGTCGACCGACTTCATGTGGATGTCGGAGCGCAGCACAGCACCGGTGTGTCCTAAGCCGTCCAGCACGCTCCAGCCCTGGCCGATCTCGTCGGCGTGTGCGGCGTACATCGACACGATCCGGTCGGCCTCGATGAACGAAGCGCCGGCGGCGGTTGGTGCGGTCAGGGTCACATTGACCGGGATCGGAAAGGCCGCGTCGCCGCAGCGGATATTGACCACGCCCTTGGCGGCGTCCTTGGGCGCTGTGGCCCAGTCGATGCTGATCGTCAGGCGACGCTCCAGGCCGGCCGAGGCCGACAGAGAGCCCGACGCCTCACTGACCTTGATCCAGGGCTGGTCGGCGCTGGCGGTCCAGTTCGCGGTCGTTGATCCGCTCTTCACGAAGAGATCGACATAGCGGCTGCCGCCCAGTTCCGGATGGAAGGCCGGCAGTTCGGGCGCGGCGTAGCGCAGCAGGTGCGGCAGCTTGCGCATGAACTCGGATTCGCCGGGGATCGCCCCCTGCACGTCGTAGAACGACCCGCCTTCGGACTGCACGGCGCAGCCCGTCTCCTCGCCGCCGGTCCAGGCCGGCGCGTTCGGAGCCTTGTAGAAAGGCAGGCTGTGCGGGGCCATGCCCATCATGCCCTTCCACTTGCCGCCGGCGATGGTGTCGTTGAAGGCCTTGCCGCCCTCCTCGATCTTCTTCTGCGCGGCCAACACGCTCTGGCCATAAGCGTCGGCGCTGGCGCGGTGCTGGAAGGCGTAGGTGATCGACTTGTCCAGATCGAGCGCACGCTGATTGACGGCCGCGGCCATGTCGATCGGGAATTTCACCAGCTCGTAGAAGGCGTCCTGGCGGTCGGCCGGCAGGGCCTTGGCCAGCGTCTCGGTGCGGTCCTCAAGATCGCCATAGGCCGCGCGACGACGGCCGTTCTCGTCGCCGAAGCTGGCGATGTTGAACTCGGTCTGGCGCACCGCCGTCACCGGCTTGGTGGTGGTCCAGCCCATGAATTCCGGATTGCGGGTGAAGGCCAGATCGTACTGCTTCCACAGGATGTCGGCGATCTCACCGCCCTTGTCCGCGCCGAAGGTCTCGCCGGCCCAGCGGGTCAGGTGCGCCTTGACGCTGGCGACGTCCGGATAGACCTCGTTGTCGAAGGCCATGTCCAGGAACAGCTGCGCCAGGTACTCGCCCGGCTTGATGTCGCCGACATTGACGATCCACAGCCGCTTGGCGTCGTACTGGTAGGCCTTGTTCATCTCCTCCCACATCAGGGCGGGATGGTTGTTGGCCAGCCACAGGTACGACATGGGATAGCCCCAGTACGAGATGTGGTAGTAGATGCCCGAACCGCCCGACCGCGCCCGCTCCTTGGCGTTGCTGAGGCGGCGGATGTAGCCGTAGTTGTCGTCCGGCCAGTTCAGGGTGACGTCGTCGGGCACCTTCAGGCCGGAGTCGTAGGCGGGCAGCACCTCCTTGTAGGGTGTGAACACCTGCGGGACCTGGTCGACCGGCTTCTTCAGCGTCTCGCCGATCATGGTGCGCTGCTCGGCGAACACCTTCTCCAGCGCGCGAGCCTGGTCCTGGGGCGTGTTGGCGCCCTGCATCGGGCGATCCTCAATGCCGCGCATGCCCACGGTGTACATGTTCTCGTTCTTGCCCCACCGGCGCAGGGCCTCGCGCCAGTAGTTCAGAACGCCCTTGCGGTTCTCGAAGATGTTGTAGGGGCCCATGGTCTCGACATCCCACTCGCGGATGTTCGTGCGGGCGATCATCTCGGCGTGCGAGCTGGCGCGGACCAGGCCGTAGGCGGCGGCTTCCTCGTTGTTGCCAGGCACCTGGTTGAACGACTTCTCGATGCCGCGCATGGCCGGCCAGAAGGTGTTGGCCTTCAGTCGCCACATCAGCTCGTAGACACGGGCATAGGTCTTGGGACCGACATCGCCCAGCTGGGGATCGTGGGTCTTGGAGGCCCACGGATAGAGGCCAAACTCCTCGTCGTTGAGGAAGATGCCGCGATACTTGACCGAGGGCGTCTTGGAGAAACGCAAGGCCCCGTCGATGGCCAGGTGATCGGCCTTGCGGATCTTGACGTCGGCCCACCACTCCCAGGGCGAGACGCCCAGTTCGCGCGACAGGTCCGTCACGCCCCAGATGGTCCCGCGCTCGTCCGAGCCGAAGATCAGCAGGGCGTCGCGGCCGTCGGCCAGCTTCACCTGGGCGCGGCCGTAGGTCTCCCACTGGCCGGCCAGCGGCGCGGCGTCGATGTGGTTGGCCTTCAGGATGGCGGCGATGGCTGGCGACTTGGCCAAGCCGAAGATCACGACCGGCCCCTGCCCCTTCGTCGCCTTTTTGGAAACGGCGGGAGCCTGGCCAGTCAGGGCCGTCAGGTCCTGCGCCAGCAGTTGGGCGGCCTTGCCCAGCGGCGCGGCCTTGGTGTCATCATAGACGATGGCCGGCGCGGCGCGGCCGTCGAACAGGGTCAGCTCCCCCGCCTGGCTGGCCGAGGCGAGCAGCGAAGCGGCCGTCAGTGCGACGACGGCGAGGATCTGACGATGCATGGGCGGTCTCCCGACGACCGGATCTCCGCCGGCTTTCTTCTTACGCAAACAGGTCGAGGCGGGGCGCGCCTGAACGCGCCGCCCCCCCCCCCCCCCCCCCCCCCGCCCCTTAGAACTTGGCCCGGACGCCGACCAGGAACTGACGGCCCGGATAGTAGACGGTGAACGGCGCGCTCTCGTAGCTGGAGTAGGTGGTGAGCGGCTTGTTGGTGATGTTCACGGCGTTGAAGGTGAACTGATAGGCCTTGTCCATCCACGGCGGCGTATAGCTGGCCGACATGTCCAGCTGGCCACGGTCGCCCTGGATGTTGGCGACATTGACGTTGTTCTGCGGCGCGATGGCGATCACCGCGGCCTCGGTCCAGGTGTAGTTCACGCGGACCGAGACGCCGTGATCCTCGTAGTAGGCGCCCAGCGTGTAGAGGTTCGGCGCGATGCCGACCGCCATGGCCGCCGAGCCGGCCGAATCCTGCTCGATGTGGGTGTAGTTGGCGGTGACGCCGAAGCCCGTCAGGCCGCCCGGCAGGCGGCTGGTGATGAAGTCCAGCGGCTGCTGATAGATGAACTCCTCGCCGCGGATCGACAGGTTCTGGTCGACATTGGCCGTGGTGTTGATCGTGATGATCGTGTTGGGGCCGATGCCCGTCGCCTGCTGCGTGCTGCTCAACGCCGACACCGGGATGCCCAGAGTCGAGAACGGCGCCTGGATCTGGCGAGTCTGGGTGAAGCCCTGGATGTCCTTCGAGAACGCGTTGACGCTGATGTAGCCCGCGCCGCCCAGATAATATTCCAGGCCGAAGTCGGCATTGTTCGAATAGTAGGGCTTCAGGTCGGGATTGCCCTGCGAGGCGACCTGGGCCGAGACGTCGGCGAAGGCGGTGCCCGGCAGCATCAGGTTCGGATTGGCGCGGGTGATGGTGCGCGAACCGGCCAGACGCAGGATCAGCTTGTCGGTCAGGCCCACCGAGGCGTTGAACGAGGGCAGGAAGCCGTCATACGAGCGCTTGGTGGTCTGGAAGCTGATCACGCCATTGATGCTGATCGGGCCCGAGATGCGCTGGTCGGTGTGGAAGTAGCGGACGCCGGCGTTGAAGTTGACCGGGTGGTCCATGAACTCGGTGCGGCCGTTGGCCTCGACATAGGCGCCTTGCGTGCGCTCGCTGATGAAGCCCGACGGGATGCTGGAGGTGCCGGTCAGCGAGAACGGCGCATTGTCCGTCAGCTGCTGGGTGTGGATCGCCGCTTCCAGCTTCTCGTAGTTCGGCTGCACGAAGGAAGCCATGCCCGGCGCGATATTCGCCAGGCTGAGCAGGCGCGAGGGGCCCGGCATCAGATATTGCGAGATGGCGCTGTTGGGGATAGCGGCCACGCCCGCGGCCTGGGCGGCGTTGCTGTTGTCGAAGGCCAGGATCTCGCGGGCGGTGTCGTCATAGGCGTAGCCGACGCGGATATTGGCGTCGTCATTGCCGAACTTGGCGTCGAAGTGCGCCCCCTGGTTCCGCGTGACGCGCTTGGCGCGCTGGATGCGATAGGAGTCGGTGACCCAGGCCTGGTTCGGATCGTTGGGATCGCGGCTGGGCGTCAGGACCGGGAACGCTCCGCCCTTGGTGTTGTCGAACACCACCGACAGGCCCGAGTTCGGGGCGGTGTCGAAGATGTAGGACGGCATGTCGCGCAGGAAGAAGCTGCGATTGAAGTTCAGCTGGCCGGTCAGCTCGAACCAGTCGTTCGGCTGCCACTTCATGCTGGGATTGAAGCTGTAGAAGTCGACCTTGTCGTTGACCGGCCGCGCTTCGATGAACATCTGGGCGTTGGCGAAGGTGCCCTTGGTCAGCACGCCGTTGCTGTCGCGCTGCCAGCCGATCGGCACGATCGAAGTCGCGTTGCGGACCAGCAGGTTCATGTCCAGGCGATTGAAGTCGCGCTTGGAGTGGCTGTACAGCGTGTCGAGCGCGAAGCTCAGGGTGTCGCTCGGGCGATACTCGGCCGAGGCCATCAGCGAGAAGCGGTCGCGCGTGCCGTCGATATAGGCGTAGCGCGGCAGGCGCGGCACCAGGGTGTTAGACAGGTCTTGGAAGCTGAGGCCGCTGGTCTGCGAGACGTCCAGCGGCGCGCCGGGCGTCAGGCCGAAACCGGTATTGGCCGGCACAGTGGTGGCGAACTTGAAGCCGCCGCCGCCCGCGCCGTTGTTCAGGCCGCGACGGTCGCAGGTGGCCACGGTGCAGTTGCCGACGACCGGATTGGTCAGGTTCGGCGTGGTGAAGCCGATCGTCTCGTAGCCGTCGGTGCGGTACTTCTGCGAGGCGCCGGCGAAGCCGACCAGGATGCCGAACTTGTCCCAGGTCTTCGACGCGATGACCGCGCCGCGCGGGCTGGCCTTCTGCGAGGCGTCCGAATAGCCGGCCTCGAGCGACATGTTCAGGTGCTGGCCGGGACGATCGAACGGGCGCGCGCTGGCCAGGTTCACGGTGCCGGCGATGCCGCCTTCCAGCAGGCTGGCCGTCGGGGTCTTGTTGACCGTCAGCTTGGTGAAGAGTTCGGTCGGGAAGAGGTCCAGGTCGATCTCGCGGTTGGAGCTGCCCGAGTCCAGCGCGCCGTCCGAGGCGACGGCGATCTGAGCGCCGGCCAGGGTGATCTTGGTGAAGGACGGACCCAGGCCCCGGACCGAGATCTGCACGCCCTCGCCCGTCACGTCGCGGCCCAGCTGGACGCCCGGAATGCGCTGCAGTGACTCGGCGATGTTGAGGTCGGGGAACTTGCCGATGTCCTCGGCGACGATCGAGTCGGTGAAGTTGGTGGCGTTGCGCTTGAGGTTGGCGGCGCTGGCCAGGCTGGCCCGATAGCCGGTGACGACGATCTCTTCGACGGCGGCCGAGTCCTGCGCGTCGGCGGCGGGCGGCGTGGCGGCCTGCGCCAAGGCACTCCCCGCGAAGCCGAGCCCGGCCAGGATGGTTGCGCCCAGCAGCCAGGACCGCGACACGCTGGTTGAACGAATAGCCATCGGTTTCTTCCCCTTTGTCGCGACGTTGTCCGCCGCTTGCTCGAGCGCCATGACAATGGGAGCGCTCACATAACGACGCTAGGTATGACCAATTGGCCTGTCAATCCACTATTATAGGTCAGACCTTATAGATTGCACTGCAAGCAAGGGCGACATAGCGGCATCGGGCGCAACCAAACGACCTTTGGTTGCTGGACCTTCGCCTCGATACAGCGATCTCAAATGGGCAAAGAAAAACGCCTACGCCGGGGAAGCGGCGTAGGCGCTAGGGAGGAGGTGTTCGGAGTGCATGCCGTTCGCACTAAGTGAACGTTCACATGACTGCCCCTCAATAGGTTGTCAGTCAAGAGGTCAGACCAATGAAATGGCCCGCCCCTTATCCGCCCGGATGCAGGCCCGGTGCTTCCTGGCCCGTACGGGCGACATATTCGGTATAGCCGCCGCCATACTGGTGGACCCCCTCGGGCGTCAGCTCCAGCACGCGGTTCGACAGCGCCCCCAGGAAGTGACGGTCGTGCGAGACGAAGAGCATGGTGCCCTCGAAGTCGGCCAGGGCCGCGACCAGCATCTCCTTGGTGGCCATGTCCAAGTGGTTGGTCGGTTCGTCCAGCACCAGCAGGTTCGGCGGATCGAACAGCATCTTGGCCATGACCAGACGCGCCTTCTCGCCGCCGGACAGCACGCGGCAAGGCTTTTCGACATCGTCGCCGGAGAAACCGAAGCAGCCCGCCAGGGTGCGCAGCGCGCCCTGCCCCGCTTGCGGGAACGAGCGCTCCAGGGATTCGAAGATCGTCTCCTCGCCTTCCAGCAGGTCCATCGAGTGCTGGGCGAAATAGCCCATCTTGACGCTGGCCCCGATATTGACCGCGCCCTGGTCGGGCTTGGTGTCGCCGGCCACCAGCTTCAGCAGCGTCGACTTGCCGGCGCCGTTCGCGCCCAGCACGCACCAACGCTCCTTGCGGCGCACCAGGAAGTCCAGGCCGTCATAGATCGGCTTGTCGCCATAGCCTTTGCGGACACCGCGCAGGCTGATCACGTCTTCGCCCGACCGCGGCGGGCTCTGGAACTCGAACTGCACCGCCTGGCGACGACGCGGGGCTTCGACGCGGTCGATCTTGTCGAGCTTCTTGACCCGGCTCTGGACCTGGGCGGCGTGCGACGCGCGCGCCTTGAACTTCTCGATGAACTTGATTTCCTTGGCCAGCATGGCCTGCTGGCGCTCGTACTGCGCCTGGCGTTGCGCCTCGCCCAGCGCGCGCTGCTGGTCGTAGAAGTCCAGATCGCCCGAATAGGTGACCAGCTGGCCGCCGTCGATCTCGACCACCTTGCCGATGATGCGGTTCATGAAGGCGCGATCGTGCGATGTCATGAGCAGCGCGCCGTCGTAGTTCTTGAGGAACGCCTCCAGCCAGATCAGGCTTTCCAGGTCCAGGTGGTTGGAAGGTTCGTCCAGCAGCATGCCGTCGGGCCGCATCAGCAGGATGCGGGCCAGCGCCACACGCATCTTCCAGCCGCCGGACAGCATGCCGACGTCGCCGTCCATGCGTTCCTGGCTGAAGCTCAAACCGGCCAGAACCTCGCGCGCCCGCGCTTCCAGCGCATAGCCATCCAGCTCCTGGAAGCGCTCCAGCACCTCGCCATAGCGCTCCATGATCGTGTCCAGCTGGTCGGCCTGGTCCGGATCGACCATGGCCGCTTCCAGCGTGGCCATCTCCGCGGCCAGAGCGCTGACGGGACCGACGCCGTCCATCACCGCGGCGACCGCGCTCTGGCCCGACATCTCGCCGACGTCCTGGCTGAAATAGCCGATCTTCATGCCGGGATCGATCACGACCAGCCCGTCGTCGGGCCGCTCCTGGCCGGTGATCATGCGGAAGAGCGTCGTCTTGCCGGCGCCGTTCGGGCCGACGAGCCCGGCCTTCTCCCCCTTCTGGACGCCCATCGAAGCGTCGATGAACAGGAGCTGGTGGCCGTTTTGCTTGGAGATGTTGTCGAGGCGGATCATGCGCGGTCTGCTAGCGCGCGCCGAGCCGGAACGCCAGCCTTAGAGCGAGAACCAGGCGCACGCGGTTCAGTTAGCCGTCGCTGCATCCAGTATCGCGATCAGGTCCCCTTGCATCGCGAAGCTCTCAAATCGAGCCATGAGGTCCTCCGCCTGTTGTGAGCCCATGCGCGGCTCGGTCAGGTTCAGGAATTTCGACCGCAACTTCTGATGTAGGACGCCAAGATCCCCCGAAGGCTCGGAGACGTCGTGACGCGCGACCAGGACACGGCCGTCGTGCGTCTCGACGGTCACCTCGGTGACATCCTCTGGCCAACCGGCCGGCGCCAGATCGACGGTCGTGATCGCCCGGATCGCTTCCAGCGTCGCGCGCTGAATGGCCTCGTCGGCATAGGTGGCGACATCCGACGTGTCGGCCCCGCAGACGGCCAGGGCGGCGTTGAAGCGCAGGCTGAACTTGGCCTCCAGTCCGGTCCAGGGCGTGGCGATATTGCACATCGCATCGGCGCCGGCGTCGACCTTCAGGCGGATGGCGCGCACGGCCTCGGGCCGCAGGCCCTGGCGACGAAGAGCGCCAAGCGCCTCCAGGGTCCCGTGGGTGCCGAAACAGGAAGCGTGGTGCTTGAAAAGGTTCTTGTCCAAGGCGTAGCCGTCCCAGACCAGCGGACCAGGCGGCAAGCCATCGCTCTGGGTGGCGGCAAAGCCTCGGGGGTGTTCGAGGATGTCCGCCCTGGCGCTGACGCCAGCCCGCGCCCAAAGCGCGGACATCACGCCCGCCTCGGCCGCGCGGCCCGCGTGCAGCGGCTTGGCCATCGTGCCGAACTGCGCCTTCAGCCCCGCCGCCTGCGAGCCGGCCAAGCCATAGGCGCGCGCCGTGGCCTCCTCGTCCAGCCCCAGCAGATAGGCGCTAGCCGCCGCCGCGCCGAACGCGCCGATCGTTCCGGTCGCGTGAAACCCGCGCGCATAGTGGCTGCTGCTGATCAAGGTCCCGATCATGCCGGCGGCCTCGTAGCCGACGACGAAGGCTTCGATGACGGCGCGCCCCGACAGCCCCTCGGCCTCGGCCAAGGCCAGCAGTCCGGGCAGGATCACCGCTGTCGGGTGGACGTGCATGGCCAGGTTGACGTCGTCATAGTCCAGCGCGTGACCGGCGACGCCGTTGATCAGGGCCGCCTGGCGTGCGCTGAACGCCCTCCCCGCGCCCACCGCCGACGCGACCGGCGTCGCGCCCTCGACGAGCGCCACCTCGCGAACCAGCCGCGTCGCGGGCTCGTCGGCCCCGCCGAGCGCCAGGCCGAACCAGTCGAGGATGCAGAGCCCGGCCATATCGAGCGTCGCGGCGGGGATATCGCTCGCCGCCGCGCGGCTCTGGCGAATGATCGCCGCCGTCAGCCCGATCACCGGGGGAAGACCGCCGGTTCAGGCCACATCGTGGTCGCGACCAGCGCGTCGAACTCGGCCGGCCAATTCGCCCGCCATTCCGCCTTCTGGTCATCATCGGCCCAGGAGCCGTCCACGCCGTTCAGCATCATGGCGCGCAGGTTGGCCATGTCGTAGCCGAGGTGGCTGTGCATCAGCTCCCACGCGCCGCCGGGGGTAACGTTATGCAGGGTCGGATCGTCGGTGTTGGGGTGCAGCTTCAGGCCCAGTTCCGACATCTTGCGGATCGGGTGATCGACCGCCCAGCGCTCCGGTTCCAGCGTGCGCAGGTAGTAGGAGTTGGTCGGCACGATCGTGAACAACAGGCCTTGCTCGGCATAGCGCCGGGCCAGGTCCGGATTGTCGACGATGGTGTAGCCGTGATCGACGCGATCGACCTTCAGCAGGTCAACGGCGGTCTGGACATTGGTCCAGGGCATGCCGAACTCGCCAGCGTGGGCCGTAGCCTTCAGGCCGTTGCGGCGCGCCAGGGCATAGGCCTCGTGGAAGAGCTCGGGCGGACGGTCGTTCTCGCGATAGTCGATGCCGATCCCGGGCACGGCGGGGTCACGACATTCGAGCATCAGCTCGACCATCTCCAGCGCGCTGGAGGCCTCGGCCTCGCGGTCGATGCTGGGGATCAGCAGGCCGCTGACGCCGGCGTCGGCCCGCGCTTCGCGGATGCCCGCCAGAATTCCGGCCTGCGCCTCGCGATAGGCCAGGCCCGTGTCGCGGACGGTCGCGGTCGGGTTCCAGAAGAACTCCGCGTGGCGCACGCCCTCGCTGGCGGCGTCCTGCAGGTACTCGTAGGTGATCCGGCGGAAGTCGTCGGCCTCGAGCAGCAGGTAGCGCTCCAGGGCCCGCAGCACGCGCAGCACGCCGACTGGCTTCTCGCCGCGCTCATAGAAGGCGGCGATCTCGCCCTCGGTGATCGGCGCGCCGCGACGGCGGACCATCTCGGTGAAGGTCTCGCGCCGCACCGACCCCAGCAGATGGCAGTGCAGCTCGACCTTGGGGATGACGCGGAACACCGCGCGCTGGGCGTCGGTCGTCTGGCGTCCCAGCGTGGTCGCGGGGACGGCTCCGATGGATTTGGCGGTGTCGGTCATCAGTGCGTGGCGGCCGTGTAGAAGTAATAGCCAAGCGGGATGGCCAGGATGAACAGGCCGATCGGGATCTCGCGCGCCTTGCCGGCCAGCACCTGGACGATGACGTGGACCAGCAGGCCGCCGGCGATGCCGGTGCCGAAGCTGTTGGAGATCAAGGTCAGCAGCACCATGGCCATGGCGGGGAAGAGATCGGTGACCGCCTCGCTGCGGAGATGGCGGATGGTGCCCAGCATCGACACGCCGATCAGGATCAGGGCCGGCGCGGTGGCCTGCTTGGGAATGGCCATGGCCAGAGGCAGCAGGCACAGCGCGCCCAGGAACAGCAGCGCGGCGGTGACCGGCGTCAGGCCCGTACGGCCTCCGGCCTCGACGCCCGCGGCGGACTCGACCAGGGCGGTGCCAGCCGGGATGCCGATCAGCGGCCCCACGGCGGCGGCGAAGGAGTCGACCAGGAACGGCCGCTCGATGCCCGGCAGGTTGCCATCGGCGTCGGTCAGGCCGGCCTTGGCGCCGATGGCCAGGGTGGTGCCCAGGGTCGAGAAGAACTCGCCGGCGAAGAAGGCGAAGACGTAAGGCAGCGCCGCCAGGCTGAACGCGCCGACGAAGTCGACGTGCAGGGCGACGGGCGCGAGGCTGTGGGGCAGCGAGAACAGGCTTGGCGGCAGCTTGGTCAGGCCCAGCGGGATGCCCGCGAGGGCGGCGGCGGCGATGCCGGCCAGCACCGCGCCGGGGATTTTCCGCGCCTGCAGCGCCAGGGCGACGGCCAGGCCGATCAGGGCGACCACGGGTCCGGGCTGGGAGAAGTCACCCAGCTTCAGGGCCATGGTCTTGGCGTTGACCGCCACCATGCCGGCGTCGCGGCAGCCCAGCATGGCGATGAACAGGCCGATCGACGCGCCCAGCCCCAGCTTGATCTGCGGCGGGATCATCTTGACCACCAGCTCGCGCGCGCCGGTCAGGGTCAGGACCATGAACAGCAGGCCCGAGGTCATGGCGATGGCCAGGCCCGTGGCGAACGGCACGTGCTCGGTATGGGCCAGGGTCACACCCAGGATCACCGAGCCGCCGATGCCCGGCCCGACGATGAACGGCAGGTTCGCGTAGACGCCCATGGCGATGCTGCCCACCGCCATCACCAGGATCGCCGCCGTCGTGGCCGCGCCCCGATCCATGCCGCCGGTCGATAGCAGCGACGGGATCACGACGATCAGATAGGCGGCCGCCAGGAAGCTGGTCAGGCCCGCCATCAGCTCGCGGCTCACCGTGGTGTCGCGAGCGCTCAGGGCGAAGCGACGATCAAGAAGCGCGTGCAGCCGGCTCATTTGGAGGCCTGCACGACGAAGGTTTCGAGGAAGCGCGGCACATCGATGGCCCGCACGATGTGGACATCACGCTCGCCGGCGTTGGGGGCCATGTCCGACTTCCAGACGACGGGCTGGCCGTAGGAAGGACCGGCGAAGGTGTCGACGTCCATCCGCGCCACCAGCTCTTCGGTGACCAGCGAACGGTCGATGGCGACGGCGACGGTGATCTCATCCCACAGCGGCTGGCCGATGCGAGCGTAAGTCTTGAAATAGGTCGCCACCGGCGTACCGGCCGCGCCGATGCGATCGACCACCTCCTGCGTCGCCTTGGCCGCGGCGGTGACGTTGCCCATCACGGTGATCTTCTTCCATGGCGCGGTCAGCACGATGTGCGCGGCCTCCGGATCGAAGAGGAAGTTGAAGTCGGTGGCGTAGTCGGTATTGCCGGTCACCCGCGCCACGGCGGTGTCCAGCTTGCCCGGCTCGATGACGATCTCCTTGGCCGAGGTCGCGATGTCGGGCGCGATGCGCAGGGCCAGGGCGATGTTGGTCAGCGGTCCGGCGCTGACGATCGTCACCTCGCCCGGGTGGGCGCGCACGTTGCGGATCAGCGCGTGGACGGCGTCCTCGTCGGAGGCCTTGAGCTTGGGCTCGCCCTCGGGCATCGGCGGGATCAGGTCAGGGTCCTGCGGGTGATAGGTGCGCCCCGGACGCGGCGTGCTCCAGGCGCCCTTGAAAGGCACCTTGCCATAGCGCGCCTCCCAGTTGGCCATCTCGGCCTGGGTGCGGATCAGCGGCATCTGCGCGCCGAGGTGGACAGGCGGATCGGTGCGCTTGGCGATCTCCAGGAAGCGCAGCGCGTGGGCGGCCTCTTCCTTCAGCCATGCGTCGCCAGTGACGACGCCGATGCCCAGCAGCTTGACCCGGTCATCCCGCAGCAGCGGGATCAGCGACTGGATGTTGCTCTGGCCCGGACCCAGGAAGTCGTTGTCGAAGAAGATCTGGACCTTCTCCGCGCTCGCCTTGGCGGGCGGAGATGTCTGGGCGGATGCGCTGCTCGCGAGCGACTGGCTCGCGAGCAGCACCGCCAGGCCAAGGGCTGCATGGCGCAAATAAGGGGGGAAGCGACAGGGCAGCATTGGGAGAGATCCTTGGCCTGGACGGGGGAGGAAGAACGCCCCTCCCTCGTCTGGATCGAAAGGGACGTGATCAGAAGCGGGCGGTGGCGCCGACGAAGATGTAGCGACCCAGCGAGTCGTACATCCCCGCGAAGAAGGCTCCGTTCGAGGTCTGGCCGCCCGTGCTGGCGGTCACCGGCGGATCCTTGTCGAAGGCGTTGTTGACGCCCAGGCGCAGGGTGACCTTCTCGGTGACATTGGCCGAGGCCGCGAAGTCGACATAGCTGACGCTGGGCATCTTCAGATCGTAGGGCTGGTAGGCGCCCGTCAGGTAGATCGAGGTGCTGGACTTGTCGTTCTTCGTGCCGCCGATGTAGCGCCAGGTGGTCGAGATGTTGATCCCGCCGCGCGAGGTCCAGTCGGCCACCAGGCGGTGACGCCATTCGGGGATCGGCTGGCCGCAGGTGACGCCGAAATAGCCATCGCAGCGATACGGAGCCAGGCCCGGCAGGATCTGGACCTCGTACTTGTCGGTCTTGGTGCCCGCGAAGTTCAGACCCAGGCGACCCATGTCGTGGCCGAACAGCTCAGGCAGGTTGTGCGCATAGCTGGCCGCGAAGTCCAAGCCCTTGGTCTTCAGGTAGCCGGCGTTGACGCTGGTGGTGACCACATAGCCGCTGGTCACCAGCGAACCGGTGGCCGGGTTGCGCTTGATCAGGTCGCAGGCGATGCCGGCGTTGATGCACTGGCCCAGTTCGATGCTGGCCGGCACCGTGGTGATCAGCTTCTTCACGTCGATGTCGAAATAATCGATCGAGATGCTCAGGCCCTGCAGGAAGCGCGGGGTGAACTGGACGCCGAACGACTTGGTGTTCGAGGTCTCGGGATCCAGGTTCGGATTGCCGCCGACCATGGCGCCCGACTGTTGGCCAGCCGCCGGAGCGATGCTGCCGTACTGCAGCGCGGTGACGCCCGACAGCGCGCACTGGGCGGCGGTGGCGCGTGGCGTCGCGCCTTCGCAGGGATCGGTGATCGCCGCGGTCACGACGCGCTGGGGACCGAACAGCTCGACCAGGTTGGGCGCGCGGACGGCGCGCTGATAGCTGGCGCGCAGGCGCACGTCGCTGATCGGGGCCCACTCGCCGCCGCCCTTGTAGGCCCAGGTGTCGCCGGCGGTGCTGTAGTCGGAGTAGCGGACGCCGCCCTCGACCGACAGGCTCTTGAAGAACGGTTTGTTCTCGACCAGCGGCACGCGGATCTCGCCGTAGACTTCTTTCACGTCGAACGAGCCGGCGATCGGGAATTCGCCGCCCGAGTTCCCCGCCACGTCGCGGCTGCTGTAGAAGCTGTCCGGTTGGAAGCTGATCTTTTCCTTGCGGTACTCGGCGCCGATGGCCACGCCGATCGGATAGGACGCCAGCGGGCTCGTGATGCCCAGATCGCCGATCAGGGCGCCGCTGAGGATGCTCTCTTCGGTGTAGCCGTCGCGATAGACGACGTTCTGCACATAGTTCAGCGCCGCCGGGGTGATGGCGTCGACCTGGAACAGGTTGATCGGCACGCACGACGGATCGGTCCCGTTGGCCACGGACTCGCAGACGACCTTGCCGCTGCTGTCGGTCACCGCGCGCAGGGCCTTGGCGAACTTGGCCAGCGAGTAGTCGCCGGTCAGGCGCGAGCTGTAGTCGGTGCGGCCGTACTGGGCGTAGACGTCATAGCGCCAGTGCGAGTTCAGATCGCCGCGCAGGCCCGCTACGCCGCGATACGAGGTGTGATCGGTATAATCGTGACGCGAGCCGCCCAGGGCGTTGCGCTGCGAGACGATGACATTGGCGCTCTGCGCGTCGGACAAACCGACCGAGGTGCAGATCAGGTTCTTTTCCTGGGCCGACATCAGCGGGTTGTTGCAGTTGATGCGCTCGGAGACCGTGAACACGGCGGTGGGCGACAGCTTGATGTCCGCCTCGTCGCGCATGTACATCAGCTCGCCATAGGCCTCGACCTTGTCCGAGAACTGGTAGCGGGTGAACAGGTCGGCATTGTAGCGCTTGTCGGGCGACTGCAGGTCGTAGGTGTTGCCGTTGTTGAAGCCGTCCGTGGTGCGATAGGTGCGCAGCGTATTGCCTTCCAGGGCGTAGCTGCCGCGCGTCGCGCCGGTGGTCGGGTTGGTCAGCTGGAACTGCACCGGGTAGGTGGCGCTGGACAGCGAGCAGGCATAGCCGGTCGCCGTGGCCGACAGGTTGCAGGTCGAGAAGTCGCGGTCCTTGGTCCCGACGCCGGCGATGTGCTTGTAGCTGAAGAAGCCCGTGACGTTGCCGCGGCCCTCGGCGAAGTTCTTGCCGGCCGTGATCGAATAGCTCTGCTGCTCGCCGTCGAAGCTGCGGCCGAAGGCCGGCGTCTGGCCAGCAGCGCGCCCCACCGAGGCGATCGCGTTGCCGTTGGTGTGAGAATAGAGGCCGCCCTGGGCGTCCACCTGCACGCCGTCGAAGTCGCGCTTGAGCATGAAGTTGACGACGCCAGCGAGAGCGTCCGAGCCGTAGACCGCCGAGGCGCCGCCGGTGACGACGTCGATGCGCTGGATCAGGGCCGCCGGGATGTTGTTGATGTCGGCCGCCTGGGCCGCCGAACGGGCCGGATCGCCCTGCATCAGGCGACGTCCGTCGATCAGGACCAGGGTCCGCTGGTTGCCGAGGTTACGCAGATTGATGGTCGCCGTGCCGCTGGCGCCGACCGTACCGCCGCGATTGCCGCTGCCCTGGTCGGCGAAGGCTTGTGGCAGGGTGTTGATCAGGTCCTCGACCCGCACAACGCCGCGCCGGGCGATTTCCTTGTCGCCGATCGTGCTGACCGGGCTGACGCTGGTGGCGTCGGGGCTCTTGATGCGCGAGCCGGTGACCACGATGGCCTCGACCTGGTCGCCTGGCGCTTCCTGGGCGCTGGCGGCGGAGCCGCAGGCCACGGCGGCCAGCACGGCGGTGGAGGCTAGGCCAAGCCACGACGCGCGCTTGCGGCGGACGTGGATCGCGTCGAACGCGGGACCGGGAAAGGACGACATCGAAGAACCCCCTTGGTTGTTGGCGCGCCTCGCCGACAGCCCTCCCCAGCCTTTTCTATTTATTGTTGTTCACCCCGATAAGTAGAGATGATCAAAATCCGCACTCCCCTGAGCGCGACTTCGATCTTCCCTGCCCTATATTTATACTGCTGGGTGGAAGCGCGATGAAGCCACGCTAGCGAGCCTCCTTAGAAAGGGAAATTCTTTGTAATTATCTCGTCATAGATCGTGCTTATAGCCGTCGCAAAGGCGCGATCCAGTCTAGCTGGAAGCTCTCAGTGCCCCCTCCGACGACCGCCACGCTGCCCCGC
>NZ_JBWKZF010000048.1:0-21193 GCF_059424195.1 Caulobacter sp. GW456-12-1-14-TSB4 | reverse complement strand
GGACCCAGGGGCCAAGCCCCGTACGGTTGCCCCTGGGTCCCGGCTCTCCGCTTCGCTGCGGCCGGGATGACAAGTTTGAGGGCCTACCAATTGAGTGCTGCCTTGAGCAGGCGGAGATGGGTCAGCTCGATGCAGCCCCGTAATTACGTTCGTAAGTTTTTATACTTGTAATTTTCCCAACCGCCGCCCAACCTCTCCCCACACGGATGGAGGGGCCCATGGCGGTGCGGGATTTCGGGACGCGGACGACGCGGCGGCTATGGATTCCACTGGTGTTCTCCGCCATCGCCGTGGTCGGGACCCTGGGGGCGATGTTCTTCACCGGCTTCGACCTCACCCAGTTCGAGCGCGCCAACGCCTTCCTGCCCAAGCCCGCCCCCGAGCAGATCGAACGTTACCGCCCCCTGGCCCAGACCGAATGGCGGATCGTGCAGGCCAATCTCGACACCCGCCTGAACCAGACCCTGCCGCTGGAGCTGGGCGCGGTGTGGTCCACCCGCACGGGCCAGATCTGCGGCCTGGTCAACGGCCGGGGCAGCTTCGGCGGACTGACCGCCATGACCCGCTTCTACACGGTCGACCAGAAGCCGGTGTTCCACCAGGACGTCGAGCACGTCGCCTTCCAGCAGGCCTGGTTCCAGTGCCGCCGCGACCAGTACGTGATGCTGCACGCCGGCACGATGGAGAGCGGCTTCTGCAGCAGCGAGGCGGGGCGGCGGCACTGCTACACCGTGCGGGGCGGCGTGCGGCAGTAGCCATGGTTTGTAATAGTCATGTCACACCAATCGCTTCGCCTAGCGGCTAGAAGCCGTTCTCAACGCAACGTCCGCTTGGGAAAAACCTATGCTCAAAGGTCTTCTGGCCGCCGCCTCGCTGCTGTCGCTGGCGATCGCCGCCCCCGCCCTGGCTGAGCCGCAAAAAGCAAAGAACGTCATCGTCTTCCTGGCCGACGCCGGCGGGGTGCCGTCGGTGAACGCCGCCAGCCTCCTGGGCTATGGCCAGCCGCTGAAGCTGCACGTCCAGCAGTGGCCCAACCTCGGTCTCAGCGACACCACGCCGGTCGATCAGTTCGTCTCGGACTCGGCCAACGGCATGTCGGCGATCATGACCGGCGTGAAGACCCACAACGGCGTCATCAGCCAGGGCCCCGACGGCGTGCGCGGCAAGACCGACGGCGCGCCGACCAAGACCCTGCTGGAATATGCCGAGGAGCGCGGGCTGCGCACCGGCGTCGTCACCTCCCAGCCGATCACCGACGCCACCCCGGCGGCGACCTACGCCCACTCCAACGACCGCAAGAAATGGGGCGAGATCTTCCAGCAGGCCTTCACGCCCAGGTTCGGCGACGGCGTCGATGTGCTGTTCGGCACGGGCCGCAAGACGATCGGCCAGCAGCTGGCCACGGCCGGGACCGGCTTCGACCAGCTGGCCAAGGCGCACAATCGTCCGATCTACGCCAAGCTGGAAGACGCGCCCGCGACCAACACCCGGCCGATCGTCGTGACCGAGGACGACCAGATCGACACCCGCGCCGCCACCCTGCGGGCGCTGGACCTGCTGAAGGGCTCGCCCAAGGGCTACCTGCTGGTGGTCGAGTGGGACGCCCACACCGACGACCCGAAGGAAGGCCTGCAGCACATCGTCGACTTCGACAAGCTGATCGCCGAGATCGAGAAACGCGTCGATCTGAAGGACACCCTGCTGCTGTTCACCGCCGACCACTCGTTCGGCCTGCAGGTCGATGGCGGCAAGCGCGGCGAGCCGCTGCTGGAGGGCTACGACGCCTGGAAAGCCGCCCAGACGCCGGGCGCCAAGGAGGACGACCTGATCCGGTTGAAGAACGTGATGGTCAACCGCACCCACACGGGCGAGGAGGTCGTGGCGCTGGCCACCGGCGCGGGCGCCGAGCGGGTGCGTGGGTACTTCCCGAACACGCACCTGTTCGACGTGGCGATGGACGCCTGGGGCTGGAAGAAGGACGGGAAGTAAGGCGATAGATCCTCCCCCGCGTTGCGGGGGGAGGTGGCCCAGAGGACCGGAGGGGGCCAGCTCGGCCCAGGCAGCATTAGCCCCCTCAGTCGGCTCCGCCGACAGCTCCCCCGCATCGCGGGGGAGCATCTTTAAGGCCCTGCCCTACTCCGCCGCGTAGCTCTGCAGCGGACGCACGTCCAGCGCCTCGTCCGGCGCGCCGGCGATCGCCTGGGCGGCGGCCAGAGCGCCGGCCGAGGTCGTGTAGTACGGCACCTTCATCATCAGCGCCGTGCGGCGGATGTCGAAGCTGTCTTCCAGGGCCTGCTTGCCTTCGGTGGTGTTGAACACCAGCTGGACCCCGCCGTTCTTCATCACGTCGACGATGTTCGGACGGCCTTCCAGCACCTTCTTGACGTGGTCGACCTTGACGCCCTGCTCGGCCAGATAGGCGCGGGTGCCTTCGGTCGACAGCACCGTGAAGCCGGCCTGCTGGAGCAGCTTCACCGGCTCGACGATCCAGGGCTTGTCGCTTTCCTTGACCGAGACGAAGGCCGTACCCGAGCGCGGCAGCTTAACGCCGCCGCCCAGCTGGCTCTTGGCGAAGGCGCGGGCGAAGGCGGGGGCCATGTCGGCCTCGCCGTCGCGCTTCCAGTCCAGGCCCATGACCTCGCCGGTCGAGCGCATTTCCGGGCCCAGCACCGTGTCGACGCCGGCGAAGCGGGCGAACGGGAAGACCGCTTCCTTGACCGCGATGTGGTCGTACGGAACGTCCTTCAGGCCGAAGCTGGCCAAGGGCTCGCCGGCCATGACCTTGGCGGCGATGGCGGCCACGGGCTGGCCGATCGTCTTGGCCACGAACGGCACCGTGCGCGAGGCGCGCGGATTGACTTCGAGGACGTAGATGCGCGGGTTCTCGCCGTGCGGCTCTTCGATGGCGAACTGCACGTTCATCAGGCCACGGACGTTCAGAGCCAGGGCCATCTGCACCGTCTGGCGCTTCAGCTCCTCGATGGTCTCGGCCTTCAGCGAGAAGGGTGGCATCGAGCAGGCGCTGTCGCCCGAGTGGACGCCGGCTTCCTCGATGTGCTCCAGCACGCCGGCCACGAACACGTCGGTCCCGTCGCACAGGGCGTCGACGTCCACCTCGGTGGCGCGGCTCAGATAGTGGTCCAGCAGGATCGGGTGCTCGATCGAGATGTCGCCGGCGTTGGCGATGTAGCGTTCCAGGTGCTCGTGATCACGGATGATCTCCATGCCCCGGCCGCCCAGCACGTAGGACGGACGCATCACGAACGGGAAGCCGATCTTCTCGCCTTCCGCCCGGGCCTCGTCCCAGGTGCGGGCGATGGCGTTTTCAGGCTGGGCGATCGACAGGCCGTTCAGCAACTGCTGGAAGCGCTCGCGGTCCTCGGCCAGGTCGATGGCGTCCGGGCTGGTGCCCAGGATCGGGATGCCGGCCTCTTCCAGCGCGTGAGCCAGCTTCAGCGGGGTCTGGCCGCCGAACTGGACGATGACGCCGGCCAGGGTCCCGTTGCTCATCTCGACATGCAGCAGCTCCAGCACGTCCTCGGCCGTCAGCGGCTCGAAGTACAGGCGGTCGGAGGTGTCGTAGTCGGTCGAGACGGTCTCGGGGTTGCAGTTGACCATGATCGACTCCACGCCGATCTGGTCTAGCGCGAAGGCCGCGTGGCAGCAGCAGTAGTCGAACTCGATGCCCTGGCCGATCCGGTTGGGACCACCGCCCAGGATCACGGCCTTCTTGCGGTTGCTGGGCTCGCTCTCGCACTCGGGGATCTGGCCCAGGGCGCCCGTCTCGTAGGTCGAGTACATGTAGGGCGTCGAGGCCAGGAACTCGCCGGCGCAGCTGTCGATGCGCTTGAAAACCGGGCGGACGCTGAGCTCCTGGCGCAGCGAACGGACGGCGCTCTCGGTCGAGCCGGTCAGCTTGGCCAGGCGGGCGTCGGAGAAGCCTTGCGCCTTCAGGGCGCGGAAGCCGGCGGCGTCCTTGGGCAGGCCGCCGGCGCGGACCCAGCCTTCCTGGCGGATCAGCTCGGCGATCTGGCGCAGGAACCAGGGCTCGTAGGAACAAGCGGCGTTGACCTCGTCCACGGTCAGGCCGTGGCGGAAGGCCTGGGCGATGACGCGCAGGCGGTCCGGGGTGGGCGTGCCCAGGGCGCGGATCACCGCGGCCTTGCCGGTGTCGGGATCGTCGGCGCCGTGGATCTCGACTTCGTCGAAGCCGGCGAGACCGGTCTCCAGGCCGCGCAGGGCCTTCTGGACGCTTTCCTTGAAGGTGCGGCCGATGGCCATGACCTCGCCGACCGACTTCATGGCCGTGGTCAGCAGAGGCTCGCTGCCCGGATACTTCTCGAACGCGAAGCGCGGGATCTTGGTGACGACGTAGTCGATCGAGGGCTCGAACGAGGCCGGGGTCGCGCCGCCGGTGATGTCGTTCTTCAGCTCATCGAGCGTGTAGCCAACGGCCAGGCGGGCGGCGACCTTGGCGATCGGGAAGCCGGTGGCCTTCGAGGCCAGGGCCGACGAACGCGACACGCGCGGGTTCATCTCGATGACGACCATGCGGCCGTCGGCCGGGTTCAGCGCGAACTGGACGTTCGAACCGCCCGTCTCGACGCCGATCTCGCGCAGCACGGCGATCGAGGCCGCACGCATCCACTGGTATTCCTTGTCCGTCAGGGTCAGGGCCGGGGCGACGGTGATCGAGTCGCCGGTGTGGACGCCCATCGGGTCGATGTTCTCGATCGAGCAGACGATGATGCAGTTGTCCGCCGTGTCGCGGACCACTTCCATCTCGTATTCCTTCCAGCCGAGGACGCTTTCCTCGATCAGCACTTCGGTGGTCGGCGACAGGTCCAGGCCGCGTTCGACGATCTCCTCGAACTCCTCGACATTGTAGGCGATGCCGCCGCCGGTGCCGGCCAGGGTGAAGGACGGACGGATGATCGCCGGCAGGCCGACGAACGCCAGGCCTTCGCGGGCCTCTTCCATGGTGTGGGCGGCCTTGGACTTGGGGCTCTCGAGACCCAGCTTGTCCATGGCGTCGCGGAACTTCTGGCGGTCCTCGGCCTTGTCGATGACCTCGGCCTTGGCGCCGATCATCTCGACATTGAACTTGGCCAGGGTGCCGTCGGCTTCCAGGGCGAGCGCCGTGTTCAGCGCGGTCTGGCCGCCCATGGTCGGGAGCAGAGCGTCGGGGCGCTCCTTCTCGATGATCTTGGCGACCATCTCCGGGGTGATCGGCTCGATATAGGTCGCGTCCGCCACGTCCGGATCGGTCATGATCGTGGCCGGGTTCGAGTTGACCAGGATGATCCGGTAGCCCTCGGCGCGCAGCGCCTTGCAGGCCTGGACGCCGGAGTAATCGAACTCACAAGCCTGACCGATGACGATCGGGCCGGCGCCGATGATCAGGATCGAGGAAAGGTCTGTTCTCTTGGGCATGGCTAACTCGCGCAAAGACACGGTCGCGCACATCCGCGCGCCCGCTGTCGACCATCTTGCAGGTTAAGCCGCCCGTGTAGAGACGGAGTCGGTTCCGTGCAACCCCGGATGCGGCGAGCATGGTTATCCGACCCCACCGGGACCGCCACAGCGCGCGCGAACTTGGCCGCGCCCGGATCGGGGACCGTCGTCGAAGGCCGACCCAACGGCGACAATCAGGAGCGAAAGCGCGCGCCGAAGCCGGACATCGGCGCCGGCGCACGTCTTGTTTCAAGGATTTGGTACGCAGGATTTTTACGTTTCAAATCCGCATCAACCCCTTATTTCACAAGGGCCTTATAGTTAAGCTTAGTATATTTCGATTTACATTTCCCATACTCGGATCATCGAGAAACCAAAGCTTACATACCAACCTTATAAGGACAGAAATCGACATTTCAATTTGATCGATATCTTATTGTGCGAAGCAAAAAATGATTGAGTTGAGAGAATTAGACTCAACAACCGGAGCGCCTTGGGCCTAGAAATTTGGAGAACAACGATATCCTCAGGAGCGAAGCGCAATGGCCTATACGCTGGATCAACTGGTCGCGGCCTACACGGCGGCGCATAGCGGCGTCGCCCCGAGCGGCGCGGCCCTGGCCACGCTGCAGGAATTTGTCAGGGTGTCAGGGAACTATCCGAACGACACCCAGGCGCTGAATTACGTCGTCAACAGCGCCGACAACTCCACCGCCCTGGCCGCACTCAGCTACCAGTTCTTCACGGGCAAGAGCCCGACCAAGGCCGGCCTGGCCTATCTGGTCAACTCCCCGCTCAACGCGACAGACCTGAACGACCCCTATTACAGCCAGTTCGGCCTGGAGAACCGCTACATCAATTTCGCCGCCAACCTGGGCGTCCAGGGCGAAGGCGCGGCGAACTTCGCGACCAAGTACGGATCGATGACCTACGCCACGTTCGTGGCCTCGATCTACGAGACCATCGTCGGCTCGGCCTACGCCACCGCCGCCGGGATCGATCCCAAGGCGGCGATCGCCGACATCGTCGCCCGCCAGTCCTCGATCCTGGCCACCGCCCAAGGCGCGGGCATGATCACCCCCAACATGACCGCGGCCCAGATCGACATCGCCCTGAAGGCGGCGACGGCCGGTTATCTGATGGGCGAGGCGATCAAGGCCGATGTCGGCGTCTACGCCTCGGCGTCCAACAATTTCAGCCTCGCCCTGATCCAGGGCACGGCCGTCTACAACACCGACATCACCCAGACCTACGCCGCTCCCAGCACCAACGGCGTCGGCGGCGGGGGCGGATCGCCCTCGACCGGCCCCGTCGTCCTGCCGCCGCCGCCCGCGCCACCCGCGCCGCCGCCGTCGCCGCCAGCCCCGTCGACGCCGACGCCGCAGGCCTTCGTGCTGACCGTCGGCACGGACCTCTTCACCGGCGGCGGCGCGGACGACACCTTCACCGGCACGGATCTCACGTTCAACGCCGCCGACAACCTGAAGGGCGGCGGCGGCAACGACACCCTGACCATCAACGCCACCGGCGCCTATAGCGCCGCGGCGGCCACGATCAGCGGCATCGAGACCGTCAACATCGTCAACAACAACATCGTCACGGCCAACACCACGACCTGGACGGGCCTGACCCAGTTGAACGTCACCAGCGTCGGCGGCGACGACCTGACGGCCGCCTCGACGACCAGCGTGACCCTCACGGCCAGCAGCGTGGGCGCCAACAACGTCTTCATCAAAGGCGGCAAGGACGTCACGCTGAACGAGACCGGCCTCACCTCCGGCGACATCACCATCGGCGGAACCACGCCGATCGCCGGCGCCGTGGTCCTCAACGTCTCGGCCGGCGGCGTGAGCGCTCGCGGCGTCACCCAGGTGACCGGCGGCACGACCGTCACGATCAACCAGACCGCCACCAACGCGGTCAACACCACCCAGACTAACTCTGACGTGACCGTGAACGGCGAGAGCATGACCACCGCGGTCACCATCAAGGCGCCGACCGCGGCGACCGCGGACGGCTCGACCGCCGGGATCGTCGCCAACAGCGTCCACATCTTCGACATCAACGCGGGCTCCACCACCCTGGCCGGCACGATCACCAGCATCGACGTCGACAGCTTCACCACGCTCAGCATCGCCGACACGGCGCTGACCACGCTGAAGGTCGCCCACGGTTCGGGCAACATCATCATCGACAACTCCAGCCTGACCGTCCCGACCAACAAGACCCTGAACCTGACGGTGAACGGCCAGACCGGCGGCACGCTGGACGACGCCGACGTCTACACGACCTTGAACGTCACGACCGGGGCCGAGAACTCGACCCTGGCCAACATCACCACCAGCGCCGTGACGGCGATCAACCTCAGCGGGGCCAGCACGCTGAAGCTGAACAGCACGGCCGGCCTTTCAGCGCTGCAGACCGTGACCATCACCGGCGCGGCCGGGATCACCGCCAACCTGTCCGGGGCCACGGTCAAGGCGGTCAACGCCTCGGCGACCAGCGGCGCCAACACCGTGACGATCGACTCGAACAAGGCCAGCTATGACGGCGGCTCGGGCGTCGACATCGTCACCCTGTCCGCGACCGCGGCCAACCACAACTTCACCTTGGGCGGCGGCAACGACATCCTGGACACCACCCCCCTCACGACGGTGAACGCAGGCGTCACGTTCGACGCCGGCGCCGGCACGGCCGACGTGCTGAGGGTGACGGCCGCCGGCGCCCAGGCCTCTTCGGGCACCGCGACCTTCGCCAACACCTTCCTCAATTTCGAGCGCATGGAACTGACCGGTTCGACCAACCAGACGATCGATCTGGCCATCCTGGGCCCCTACCACTACGTCACCACCAGCGGCGGCAACGGCCTGACGCTGAACAACCTGAGTTCGGGCGACACCCTGGTGCTGAACGGCGCCGGCACGGCCTATACCATCGGCGCCGGCAACATGGGCGGCGCGACCGACAGCCTGAGCGTGATCCTCACCGACGGCTCCACCGCGGGCGTCGCCTTCGCCACCACCGGGATCACCGCCACCGGCGTCGAGACGGCCAACATCACCACCGCCGACACGCAAGCCACGCCTAGCGGCGCCTTCAACGACACGCTGACCTGGCTGGGCAACAACGTCAAAACCATCAACGTCACCGGCAATGCCGGCCTGACCCTGACGGCGACCAGCACGGCCCTGACCACGGTCGACGCCAGCGGGATCACCCTGGGCGGCTTCACCTGGACCTCGGGCGCCCTGGCGGCGGCCGCGGCGGTCAAGGGCTCGGCCACCGGGACCAACACCGTCAACTTCTCGGCGGCCGTCAACGGCGCGGTCACCTATGACGGGGGCTCGGGCAACGACATCGTCAACGCCAGCAACGGCCAAGCCAACATCATCCACCTGGGCGCCGGCAACAACAGCGTCACCGGCGCGGCGGGCCTCCAGACAGTCACCGCCGGCGTCGGCAACGATACGGTCACGTTCACCACCGGCAACAACAGCGTCGACCTGGGCAACGGGACCAACGCCTTCACCGCCACCAGCGGCGACAACACCTACACCGGCGGCACGGGCATCGATACCGTCACGGTGGGCGGCGGCCAGAACACGATCGACGTCGGTTCGGGCAATGACGTCGTCAACATCACGGCCGCCAACGCCGCCAGCAACACGATCTTCACCTCGATCACCGGCTTCGGCGCGGGCGACAAGCTGGCCATCACCCCGGGCGGCTCGCTGGCGCCGACGGCGGTGGGCGCGCAGATAACCGGCCAGGCCAGCCTGGCGGCCTATCTCGACGCGGCCGCGGCCGCCGACGGCAGCGGCACGGCGGTCATCCACTGGTTCCAGTTCGGCGGCGACACCTATGTCGTCCAGGACCTGAGCGCCGGCGCCACCTTCGTCGCCGGCACGGACATCGTGGTCAAGCTGGTCGGCACGATCAGCCTGGCTGCGTCGACCGTGACCGCCGGTCAGATCACGATCTGACACGCGACCACGATCAGCGCTTCGAAGGGAGGCGGGCTTCGGCCCGCCTCCCTTTTTCTTTGGCCCACCCGCTTGGACCAGGTCGGCCGGGCGCGACCCTAAACCCGCATCGTCATGCGCCCGTGATTGAGTTTCCCCGAGGGCCGGATAGAACGAACCCAGTGAGATTCGACACCAAGGGCGCCAATAGATGGCCTATACCGCAAAGCAGCTGGTCGCGGCCTGGACGGCTGTCCATGATGGCCTCGCGCCCGACGCCGCCACCTTGGCCGATCTGCAGAACAGGGCGTTCCAGAATGCCGCCGGCGCCATGACCGACGCGCAGGCGCTGAGCTTCGTCCTCAACAGCGCCGACAACAGCACCGCGCTCGCGGCGCTGAGCTACCAGTTCTTCACCGGCAAGAGCCCGACCAAGGACGGCCTGGCCTATCTGGTTAATTCGGACACCAACCCCAATGACTTGAACGACGCCTATTATGGCAAGTTCAACACCGAGAACCGCTACATCAACTTCGCCGCCAACCTGGGCGCGGTCGGCGAGGGCAAGGACGCCTTCGCGACCAACTACGGCGCGATGAGCTTCGCCGACTATATCGCCTCGATCTACGAGAGCATCATCGGGCAGGCCTACGCCAAGGCCGCGGGCGTCGATCCCGCCAAGGCCATCGCCGACATCGTCGGCCGCCAGGCCGCGCTCCTGGCCACGGCCCAGAGCGCCGGCATGATCACCCCCGGCATGACCCAGGCCCAGATCGACCTGGCCGTGAAGGCGGCCGCCGCCGGCTATCTGATGGGCGAGGCCATGAAGGCCGACATCGGCCTCTACGCGGCCGCCGCCAACAACTTCATGCTGGCCCTGAGCCAGGACAAGGCGGTCTACGACACCGACCTCACCCAGACCTACGCTCCGACCGCCGGCGCGGGCTCGAGCGGTACGGGCCAGCCGGTGACCGCCGCGCCCCCGACCGAGACCGTGGTCGGCTATGTCCCGCCGCCGGCGCCGCCTCCCCCGCCGCCGGCTCCCGCCGCGCCGACGCCCCAGAGCTTCACCCTGACGACCGCCGCCGACACGTTCGCCGGCCAGGGCGCGGACGACACCTTCACGGGCATAGCGAACCTGAACGGGAGCGTGCTCACCGGCAACATGAGTTCGACCTTCGATCCCGCGCTGGACGATCTCGACGGCGCCGGCGGCTACGACACCCTGGCGCTGACGATGGCCGGAACCAACAGCCCCAATCTCACGATCGACCCGACTAGGGTCCGGAACATCGAGCGGCTGACGGTGACGGCGAGCGTCGCCAACACCACGGTCAACCTGGCCACGACCAGCGGCTTCACCGAACTGGTCGCCACCCCGTCCCAGTCGGGGTTCAAATTCTCGGGCTTCGGAGCGAGCGTGACCAAGCTGGGGCTCACCGGCCTGGCGTCCGGCGCGGTCACCTTCAATCCCAACGGGACGGCGCTGACCGGCGCCGCCGACGCGGTGACCCTGACCCTGACCGACGTCGGCACGAGCGCGAGCTCGTTTGCGACGGTGACGATCGGCGCCGCCACGCCGACCGCCAATGAATACGAGACCCTGAACATCGTCTCGGCGGTCTCGTCCGGTGTGGCGAACTACGTCACGCTGAACACCGACACCACCCAGACCAGCCTCACGCGGCTCAACATCGGCGGCTCGGCGCCGCTGACCCTGCTTTTCGGCGCCGGCGACAACATCGCGCTCACCCCGACCATCGACGCCAGCGCCGCCACGAGCGCCGTCACGATCGGCTCGGCCGCGAGCACGCTCGGCGCGGCCAACCAGACGGTCAAGCTGGGGTCTGGCGATGATGTCGTCTATTTCGGCGCCAACCTGACCAGCGCCGACACCGTCGACGGCGGCGCGGGCTACGACGTCCTGGCCGTGTCGACCGCCGTGACCTCCGCCGCCACCCTGACCAATGTCAGCAACATCGAGGCCCTCCGCTTCAACATGGGCCCCGCCGGCGCCTTCACCCAGGACGCCAGCCTGCTGGCCGGGCACGGGCTGACCGAGTTGCAGATCGACGGCGCCAGCCTGACATCCCTCGGCATCACCAATCTCGAGATCGGCGAGACGGTCACGCTGACGAACAGTCCGACGAAGACCACAATGTCGCTGAGCCTGGCCGGCGGCAGCGGCGGCGCGTCCGATAGCCTGACGCTGAACTTCGCCAGCACGAGCGCGTCAACCGCGGTGGTGAACGTGCTCAACAACATCGCGGGCCTGGAAACGCTGAACATCGTCTCCGCCGGATCGGCGGTGCTCAATCGCATCGGCTCCGATCAGCTCACGGCCAAGCACGTGATCACCGGCAACACCGCCCTGAGCATAACCATGGCCTCCGCCGTCGCCGGCAACATCGACGCCAGCGCCTTAACCGGCAAGCTGACGTTCACCGGCAGCACCGGCAACGACACCGTCGTCGGCGGGATCGGCGCCGACACCCTCAACGCCGGATCCGGCGCGAACACGATCACGCTCGGCGCCCAGGGACAAAACGCCCAGGCGGGCGCCGACACCATCGTCACCGTCGGCACGGACACCATCCGCTTCGTCGGCAACATGCTGACGGTCACGGGCAGCGCCACGACCTTCACTG
Source organism: Caulobacter sp. GW456-12-1-14-TSB4 (assembly GCF_059424195.1). NCBI lineage: Bacteria > Pseudomonadati > Pseudomonadota > Alphaproteobacteria > Caulobacterales > Caulobacteraceae > Caulobacter > Caulobacter sp. GW456-12-1-14-TSB4. The sequence goes on along the minus strand of NZ_JBWKZF010000048.1, from coordinate 9,129 downwards.
GCCTGCAGGCCGCTTCGATCACCGGGACCGCGGGCGCGGCCGTCGCCAACAACCCCACCCTCCGGTTCAGCGCCGACGACCACGACTTCAGCCTGCAGAACGCGGCCGGGACCACCTTCACCGGCCTCGCCAGGGGCGCGGTCGCCCAGGGTCTGTCGGCGGGCTACGCCGTTACCGTGGACAACGTCAGCTCGGCCGACGGAACCAGGGCGCCGAACACCGCCAATGTCGTGCTCTTCAAGCTCACGAGCGGCGCCATTACCCTTTCCGCCGCGGGCAGCATCGAGCAGCTCTTCAAGACCGCCATGGGCGCCAGCGTCATCACGGGCCTGGCCCCCGACGCCAACTACCTGGTCTCGGTTTTCGAAAGCAGCGGCACCGGCAAGACGGTGTACGCCGTGGTCAATACCGGCGCGAACGTCGCGGGCGACACGAGCCTCAGCGCCGACGACTTCACCGACCACGGCATGGCCGTGATCGCCTTGGTCGGCACCACAGGCTCCAACGGCAATGGCCTCACGCTGGGGGCCGCCTTCTAGACGGGACAGCTCTGCGATCCGCGATGCCGAGGCCGGAGAACGCCGGTTGACATCGGCGCGCCCTCAATTTAACAATCACGTTAATTAACACATAGATTAAATACATGACCGATCCCCTCACCGCCACCTTCGCCGCCCTGGCCGACCCGACCCGCCGGGCGATCCTGGCGCGGCTGGCGTCCGGCGAGGCGACGGTCAACGAGCTGGCCGAGCCGTTCGACATCAGCCTGCCCGCCGTCTCGCGCCACCTGAAGGTGCTGGAGGGCGCGGGCCTGATCAGCCGCTCGCGCGAGGCCCAGGCCCGCCCCTGCAAGCTGGAAGCGCAGGCCCTGAAGCGCGCCTATGGCTGGATCGACCACTATCGCCGCTTCTGGGACGCCAGCTTCGACCGCATGGCCGACTACCTGGCGGAACTCCAGGCCGAGGAAGCCAAGAACAAGGAGACTGGGAAATGACCGACATCGCCGTGGTCCAGGATGACGAGCTCCTGATCGAACGCCTCTTCGACGCCCCGCGCGAGCTGGTCTATCGCGTCTGGACCAAGCCCGAGCACCTGATGAAATGGTGGGGCCCCAAGACCTTCGAGCCGATCGGCATCGAGCAGGATTTCCGCGTCGGCGGGGCCTATCGCTACGGCATGCGGGGCGAGGACGGCCGCGAGGCGTGGAAGTCGGGCGTCTATCAGGAGATCGTCCCGAACGAACGCATCGTCATGACGTTCAAATGGGACGACGGCGCCTGGGACGTCGACAACCTGGTCACCGTCACCTTCCTGTCCCTGGCCAGCGGCCGCACGATGCTCCGCTTCCACCAGGCGCCGTTCAAGACCATCGAGGCCCGCGACAGCCACGCCGGCGGCTGGAACAGCCTGCTCGACAAGCTCACCGCCTATCTGGAGACCGTCCAATGAACGTCCAGACCGCCACCGTATCCGCCTATGCCTGGGTCCCCGACGTCGCCCGCGGCTATGTCCGCGACCTGCGGGTCCGCTGGGCCCTGGAGGAGGTCGGCCAGACCTATGACGCGACGCTGATCAAGCTGGAGGACAAGACCGCCTATCGCGCCTGGCAACCGTTCGGCCAGGTCCCGGCCTATGCCGACGGCGAGGTCGAGATGTTCGAGAGCGGCGCGATCGTGCTGCACATCGCCGAACAGCACGAGGCCCTGATGCCGCGCGATCCGGCCGGCCGGGCGCGGGTCCAGACCTGGATGTTCTGTGCGCTGAACACCATGGAGACCCCGATCGCCATGCTGGCCGAGCTCAATGTCTTCTGCGCCGGCCAGGCCTGGACGGAAGGCCATCGCCCGCGCGTCGAGGGCTGGGTCCGCCAGCGGCTGGGCGAGCTGGAGACGCGGCTGGGCGACAACCCGTTCCTGGACAGCGACCGCTTCTCGGCCGCCGATATCCTGATGACCGACATCCTGCGCAGCGTGCCCGAAGAGATGCTGGCGGAGTATCCGAAACTGGCCGCCTATCTGGCGCGCTGCACCGGCCGCCCGGCCTTCCAGAAGGCCTACGACGCCCAGATGGCCGATTTCACCGGCGCCCCGCCGGCGGACTGGCCGCCAGCCCAATAGGCGCGGCGACGACGGGCACGGCGGGCGGCGGCGCGGCCTCGGGGATCGTCGGCTCGGTCCAGGCGACGTCCATCTCGGCCCGCCGCCGGCCCAGCTCGAACAGGGTCAGGCGGTTGTCGGCGCTGAAATCCAGGCCCGAGGTGTCGACCTTGGCGTCGTCGGGAATGGCCGCGTACAGCAGGGCGCCGCCGTTGCGGCGGGCGAAGGCGGCGCTGGCGGTCAGGTGGGTGCGCAGCAAGGCCTTGCTCATGGTCAGCCACGAGCGGCCCACCACCGACAGGGTGCCGCCCCGGGTGAAGCCGAACGCCCCGCCGACCTTGCCGTTGACGATCACCCGCACATGCCCCGGCCGCGCCTCGCCGACCTTGGGCGCGGTCCACAGCAGCAGCGACTCCGGGGCCACGAAGAACGGGATGGTGACGCTGCCGTCGACATGCATCTCCGACAGCGCCCGGCCCTTGCCCTGGACCTCGATCAGGGTCGGCGGGAACACGCCCGGGATGCTGGACGACGCCACCAGGATGTCCTGGAACAGCTTCAGCGAGGCGGCGTCGCCGCGCGCGGCGATGGCCCCCATGTCCCAGATCACCGTCTCCTCGGTGTCGAGATTGGTGGTGGCGATCAACAGGCGCCGGCCCTTGGCGTGCTCCATGGCGATCGCATACAGCAGCGGCGGATCGACATATTTGTCGACCAGGGCCCGCAACGCCTTGGTGTCGTAGAAGCCGGGCTTGAACAGCAGGTCGATGCCGCGCCGCTCCAGGATCTTCTCGGCGGCCGGGCTGGTATAGGCCTCGGTCAGGCGGCGGTCCCAGTCGGGGCCGAGGAAGGCGAACGGCGCGGTCAGGGCCCCGGTCGAGACGCCGGTGACGATGTCGAACTCGGGCCGCTCGCCGGTCTTGGTCCAGCCGACGAGGATACCAGCCCCGTAGGCCCCGTTCGAGCCGCCGCCCGAAATGGCCAGCACGTCAAAGGTCTTCTGATGGGCGCGCCGCGTGCGGGCCGCCTCGGCGAAGCGGATGCCGGCCTCGGCGTCGCTGGCGTTGAACCGGATGTCGTTCATCCCCTGCGGCGCCTCGCCGGCCAGGTCGGTGGCCGTGAACGTCTCACGCGGCAGCGACCCGCAGGCGGTCAGGGTCAGCACGGCGAAGAGGGCGACAAGCGTCCGGAGCATGGAGAGAATGGGAAGCCCCGGCGCGCAGCGGCCGTCAAGCTCGGATTCCCTCTCTCATAGAGAGAGGGTTTTCAGGGATAACCCCCAAACGAAAACAGGCCAGCGCGAGCGCTGGCCTGTTCCCTTGAACCCGTGGGTCCAACCGCTTGAGGTCGATTAGACCGCTTGCAGTTGGCCGGCCGAGGTCTTGCCGCTGCGGCGGTCGACTTCCGGCTCGAACGAGATCTTTTGACCTTCGTTCAGCGAGCCGAGGCCCGCACGCTCGACGGCCGAGATGTGCACGAAGATGTCCGCGCCGCCGTTGTCCGGCTGAATGAAGCCAAAGCCCTTGGTGGAGTTGAACCACTTCACGGTGCCAGTAGCCATGATGGATATCCTTGTAGTCATAGGTGTTCGTCGGCCGAAAACGTCCCGATCGACGATCAAATTTCGTTGGAAGTTCGGAAGGCGCGTCCGGCGCTCCACCACGGGAGCAAGGAATAGCAGGCCGAGCGGCAGCGAATTCGATACGGGATAATCAGAAATTCCGCCTCGAAAATCAAGGAAATAATTTCCGGTCTACTTGCGGTGAATCTCGGACCCTGGACAGCGATTCGAGCGTTGCCTTGCTTAACGCCATCTTTGTCGGCGCGAGACCTGCCAAAATACCGGCGAAACAGGAGTTCGGCATGACCCTGATCGAGAAGATTCCCACCCTGACGGACATCGAGCTGAACACCCTGCTGTCCAACGCCCGCCGCCTGGACATCACCGGCACGCCCGCCCAGCGCCGCCAGGTCGCCGAGGTCATCACCCCGCTGGAACGCGAGGCTTCCCGCCGCCGGGCGGTCCATCTGCCGCGTCGATAGCCCCCCCGATGACTAGAGCGACGATTAGGGCCTTGCGAGAGTCATAATTGCAATTCATTCTCATAATCATCATCGCGAGGAGACGACGATGGTTCTGCGGGAAACGGGCGCCAGCTGGCTGGCGTCGATGATGCGGGCGGAGCGACCGCCTGAAGAACGCCTGGCCTCGGAGCCGGCCTGGCTGCTGGACGGCGCGCCGGAGCCGGAGATGGTCGAGGCGATCGAAAGACTCTCCTCCCCCTCTTGGGGGAGGTGGATCGGCGCGGATACGCGACGAGACGGAGGGGGCTAGTCAGGCCCCATCGGCGCTGGCCCCTCCACCGCCGTTCGGCGGTCCCCCTCCCCCAAAGGGGGGAGGAGAAAGACGCCCGCCGCCCCGCTACCGCGCGAACGGCCACACCCACGCGATCAGCCACGGCGCGATCAGCAGGATCAGCACGCTGAGCGGCGCGCCCAGCCGGGCGTAGTCGCCGAACCGGTAGCCGCCCGGGCCCAGCACCAGCGTGTTGCACTGGTGGCCGACGGGCGTGAGGAAGTCGCAGCCCGCCCCCACCGCCACGGCCATCAGGAACGGATCGGGGCTCAGGCCCAACCGCTGGGCCACGCCCATGCCGATCGGGGCGGCGATCAGCACCGTGGCGGCGTTGTTCAGGAACGGGGTGGCGGCCATGGCCACGGCCATCATCGCCGTCAGGGTGGCGATCGGCGGCAGGCCGTGGAAGGCCCCCGACAGCCAGGCCGAGATCAGGTCGGCGCCGCCGGTCTTCTGCACCGTGTCGCTGACCGGGATCAGGGCCGCGACCAGCACCAGGACCGGAGCCTCCAGCGCCGCATAGGCCTCGCGCATCCGCAGGGCGCCGGTGGCCACCACCAATACGGCCGCGCCGAAGAAGCCGCCCGCCACCGGGACCACGCCCGCCGCCACCAAGGCCATGGCCGCCGCCAGGATGATCACCGGCAAGAGCGCGTGACGCACCCCGCCCAGCCGCACCTCGCGCTCGGCCAGCGGCAGGAGACCCAAGGCCTGCAAAGCCCCCGGCAACGACTGCTCGGCGCCTTGCAGCACCAGGATGTCGCCGGCCTTCAGGCGGATGGTCGCCAGGCGCCCGGCCATGCGGTGGCCGCTGCGCGACACGCCCAGCAGGTTGACGCCATGGGTGTCGGACAGGGTGACGCTGCGGGCCGACTGGCCGATCAGGTCGCTCTCGCCGCCGATCACCGCCTCGACCACGCGCACCTCTTCGGTCGGCTCCTTCATGGCCACCGGCCGGTCGGCGTCGCGCAGGCGAAGCTTGGCGGCGACGATCAGCTGGTTCAGCGCCTGCTGCTCACCTTCCAGCAGCAGCACGTCGCCGGCGTGGATCTTCAGATTGGCGTGCGGAGCCTCGATCCGCTTGCGGCCGCGCAGGATGGCGACCACCGAGACCGCGCCTTCGCCGGCCTTCTTCAGCGCGCTCACGCTGCCGACCTCGGAGCCCTCCGGGACCTCGACCTCGGTGACATAGGCGCTGGCCGCCAGGGCCGCGTCGACATCGATCGCCGCCTTCCGATCACGCGGCAACAGGCGGTAGGCGAAGCTGAGATAGGCGATAGCGATCACCGTCAGCACGCCGCCGACCGGGAAGAAGTCGAACATCTTGAACGGCTGGCCCAGGGCTTCTTGCCGAACCTCCGAGACGATGATGTTGGGCGAGGTGCCGACCAGCACCGCCAAGCCGCCGACCAGCGAGCCGAAGCTCATCGGCATCAAGAGGCGTCCGGGCGAGACGCCGGTGCGGCGGGCGATCTGCAAGGCGCTGGGCATCATCAGGGCCAGGGCGCCGACGTTCTTGGTGGCCATCGACAGGACGGCGGTCGTGCCGGCCAGGACGGGAACCTGGGTCCGCTCGTCCTTCAGCTTGGGCAGCAGCGGGGCCATCAAGAGATCGACTACGCCTGAGCGCGCGACGGCGGCGCTCAGCACCAGGGCGCTGGCGATGATGATGACGATGTCGTTGGCGAAGCCCTCGAAGGCGGCCTTCACCGGGATCAGGCCCAGCGCCATGCCGGCCGCCAGGGCGCCCAGCGCGATCAGGTCATAGCGCCAGCGGCCCCAGACGAAGGCGGCGATGGTGGCGGCGATCAGGCCGAAGGCGAGGCCTTGATGGAGGGTCAATGCGCGAGGGTCCCCGAAGCTGTGCTGGGGGAACGGGCGGGAAGCGAAGATGGTTCTCTCCTCCCCGTTTGGGGGAGGTGGATCGGCGCGGATACGCGACGAGACGGAGGGGGTCTGTGCGGCCTAGTTGGCGCGGCGCTGGCCCCCTCCACCGCCGTTCGGCGGTCCCCCTCCCCCAAGAGGGGGAGGAGAGAGGAAGCCGCTGCGCTCGCCTAACCCAGCGCCTTCCTTGCCGCTTCCCAGTACTGCGCGCCGGTGATCAGCGTCACCAGCGTCGCCAGCCACAGCAGCCCGTGGGCCACCACGGTGAAGCCGCCCATCGCGGCCGGCTCCGGCGGCAGGCCGAACGCGCCCCAGCTGGCCAGGATCAGCTCCGCGCCGATGGCCACCAGCTGCAGGGTCGTCTTCCACTTGGCCAGCAGGGTCACCGGCAGCTTGACGCCCTTGCCGGCGCCGACTTCGCGCAGGGCGCTGACCGTGAACTCGCGGAACAGGATCAGGCCGGCCGGCAGCACGACCATGTTGTTCGGCCCCAGCGCCATCAGGCCCAGCAGGGCGCCGCAGACCAGGATCTTGTCGCCGATCGGGTCCAGGATCGCGCCCCAGACGCTCACCGCGTCGAGTTTCCGCGCCAGCCAGCCGTCGAAGAAGTCGGTCACCGAGGCGACGACGAAGGCGTAGAACGCCCAGCGCTCCAGCCGCAGCTGGGTTTCCGCCGTCAGGGTCTCGCTCAGATACGGCACGGCGCCCGCCGCGGCCGCCAGGGCGATGAACATGAACAGCGCCATCACGAGGCGCGAGCCGGTCAGGATATTGGGCAGGTTCTTCATGGCTGTCTCATAACGCACAAAACGCCCGATCGGCTACGGCCACGCTCGTTAACCGCAACCTCTGATTTTTGAGACGCCGGACGCGACTCGCTTCGCTATACAAGTTCCGAGAGCGGCATGGCGCGCTCGTCATGGCGGGTCCGCCCAGGCATGGAAGAACGGGATCAGCGAGGCTTTGGACGTCCCCGGCGCGCCAGTTCGGTGCGCGGCCGGCTCGTGCTCCTGACGGTCAGCCTGCTGGTTCCCGCCCTGCTGTCGATGGGCTTCCTGCTGGCCGGCGCCGACCGCGAGTCGCGTGGGCGGCTGTACCAGCAGCTGGTCACCACCGCCCGAGCCCTGAACGGCGCGATCGACCGCCAGGCGGCGGTGGGCGTTTCCGTCGCCGAGACCCTGGCCACCGACCAGGCGCTGATCAACGGCGACTGGGCCGCCTTCCACGCCCGCGCCCGCCGCGCCATGGAGCGCCGCGCCGGCTGGATCGTTGTGGCCGACGCCAGCGGCCAGCAGGTGGTCAACACGCTGAAGCCCTATGGCGCGCCCCTGCCGAGGATCAAGCGCACCCGCGAGGAGGCCACCGCCTTCGCGGCCGGGCGCAGCAAAGTCTCCGATCTGCTGGAAGGTCCCGTGGCCGGCAAGCCGGTGATCACGGTCGGCGCGCCGATCATGGTCAAGGGCCGGTTCTACGTCCTCTCCTACGTGGTGGACTCGGCCTCGTTCACGTCCGTCTTCCGCCAGCAGCGCGTGCCCGACCGCTGGGTCGCCACCCTGCTGGACAACCACCGCCACGTGATCGCCCGCTCGCGCCAGAACGAGACCTTCACCGGCCACCTGGCGTCCAAGGACATGGAGGAGAACCTCCGCCACTCCACCGAAGGCGTCAGCAAGAGCGTGTCGCTGGAAGGCGTGCCGACCATGGTCGCCTATACCCGCTCGCCCCAGACCGGCTGGACCCTGGTGGTGGCCGTCCCGCGCGAGGACCTGGCCAGCACGGTCAACCGGTCGGTCGCCCTGGGGACCGGGATCTTCCTGCTGCTGCTGGTGCTGGGCATCGGCCTGTCGCTGATCTATTCGCGCCGGATCAATCGCGAGATGGGACGACTGGTGTCGGACGCCGGCGTCATCGGCCGCGGCGAGACCCTGCCGCCCGCCGATCCCGACGGCCTGGAGGAGATCGCCGCCGTCCACGCCGCCCTGCGCGAGGCCTCCCGCGAGCTGAAGGCCCGCGAGGACCGCCAGGGGGTGATGATCAACGAGCTGAACCACCGGGTGAAGAACACCCTGGCCACCGTCCAGGCCCTGGCCCGCCAGACCTTCGCCAAGACTCCCAAGAACGATGACTGGAGGGCGCCGGTCGAGGTGTTCACCGACCGGCTGATCGCGCTGTCGGGCGCCCACGACCTCTTGACCCGCACCGGCTGGCGCGAGGCCGACATGGGCGCGCTGGTCGAGGCCAGCCTGGGGGCCTATGTCGACCGCGTCGACCGCTCGGGCCCCGAGGTGGCCCTGGCCCCGCACACGGCGGTGGGCCTCTCCATGGTGTTCCACGAACTGGCCACCAACAGCGCCAAGTACGGGGCGCTGTCCGTGCCGACGGGCCGCGTCGAGGTGAGCTGGAAGCGCGATCCGGTGACCGACAACCTCGTCTTCGCGTGGCGCGACACCGGCGGCCCGCCGGTCACCCCGCCGGCCCAGCCGGGGTTTGGCACGCGGCTGATCGAGAGCTCGATACGGCGCGAGCAGAAGGGCCAGGCGAAGTTTGATTTCCGCCCCGAGGGGCTGGTGTTCGAGGCCAGCTTGCCGCTGCCCGAGCAGGTGAGGTGGAGTAATTCGTTCTAGGCTCGGACGAGCTCCCTCTCCTTTAGGGAGAGGGTTGGGGTGAGGGGTTACAGCGGTGGACGGAGTGCCGGCACGCCGTCAGCCCTCGTAACCCCTCACCCTCCCACGCTTCGCGCGGGCCCCTCCCTCTCCCTAAAGGAGAGGGGTCTTGGCGTTTAAGCCGTCATGC
>NZ_JBWKZF010000047.1:0-22434 GCF_059424195.1 Caulobacter sp. GW456-12-1-14-TSB4 | reverse complement strand
GCCCCCGGCCGCTCCGGCGTATGAAGCCCGCGAATTCGTGGTCTACTTCCCGTTCGATCAGTCGATCCTGACGCCGGAAGCCCAGGCCGTGGTCTCGCAGGCCGCCGAATATGCCAAGGGCGGCAACGCGACCAAGGTCGTGGTGACGGGTCACACCGACACCTCGGGCTCGGACAAGTACAACCAGAAGCTCTCGGAACGCCGCGCCAAGGCCGTCGCCGATGGCCTGGTCAGCCAGGGCCTGAACGCCACGGCGCTGGCCGTCGACTGGAAGGGCGAAAGCGCTCCGGCCGTCGCCACCGGCGACGGTGTGAAGGAACCGCTGAACCGCCGTTCGACGGTCTCGATCAACTTCCAATAAAAAAGTACGGACCGGTGGGGAAAGGGGCTGGCCGAAAGGCCGGCCCCTTTTTCTATGGGAGATGCTCCCCCGCTGGGGGAGGATCAAACGAAAAGACGCTCCCGATGGGGCGTCGGGAGCGTCCGATCCGGCGGGCCAAGAGGGCGGAGGACCGCCGTCACGCGGACCGGCATTGAGGGGCGCCGGGCCAACGGGCAGGGGAAGATCCGGTGCGCAAAGGGTCGCGACGGCGCTTCCGATAACCGCGTTCGACTATACGCCGATGCGCGTTTCGGGCGAGTCGAAACGATGGGACTCGGCCAGGTGCGACAATTGGCGCGGGAGGGGCGAGGGGACGCCCAGCGCCCGGGCGACCAGATGCTCGGCCAGCAGCGGCGCCAGGCAGAAGCCGCGCGAGCCCAGGCCCGTCAGAACCAGCACGCCGTCGTCGCGGATCCCGGCCAGCGGCAAGCGATCCGGCGTGGTGGCGCGCACGGCGGCGCGGCCCTCGAAAGCCTTGCCCGCTAGGCGCGCGGCCAAGTCCGGCAGGCCCTTGGCCAGGGTCTCCAGATTGCGGGCGTGATCCTCCGGCCGAACGTCCGTGGCGGTCTGGTCGCGGTCGTGGGTGGCGCCGAACAGCACGCCCGTCCGGGTCGGGACGGCATAGCCGCCGAAGGCCGTGGCCGGGGTCGTCTCGCCATCGGTCCAGCTGGCCTGGCCGCGCACGGGCTTGAGGACGATCTCGGGAGCCAGGTCGCCGGTCGCCGCCCCGCCGGCCAGGGCCACGCGGTCGGCGCGCAGGATCAGCTCGCCGCCGTCATCGAAGAGAGCCCAGCCTTCGCCGTCGCGCTCCAGGCGGGCGACGCGCCGGCGGATCGCATTCCCGGACCAGGCGGCGGTGACCACGGCGGGTTCGATGACCAGGGCGCAGGTCATGGCCAGGGCGTCGTCGCGCATCACCATCGCGCCCGGCTCGAACAGGTCCTGCTCGGCGACCTTGGCGAAGCGGGCCGGGTCGCGATCGCTGGCGGGCAGCTGGGTGACCTCGCGGGCGATGATCGCGCCGGGTTCGGCTTCGTACAGCGTCACGGCGCGGGCGAAGGCCTGGGCGTAGAGCGCCGCGCGCGGGCCGCCGCCGGCGTCGAGCGCGGGGGTGACCAGGGCGGCCGGATTGCCGGAGGCGGCGACGGTGTCGGGGTCGTCTAGGATGGTGACGCTCAGGCCTTCCGCCAGAGCGGCGCGGGCCAGGGAGGCGCCGGCGATACCGCCGCCGATGATGGCCAGGCTCGCGGGGCGTGGCGGGGTCTCGCGTTCGCCCATTTCATTTAGAGGGGGCAGCCAGGCCTCCAGCCGTTCGCGCTTGCGGCCGAAGCCGGGGCGCTTGGCGATCTCGAAGCCGGCGGCTTGCAGGCCGCGCCGCACGGCTCCTGCTACGGTGAAGGTCGCGGCGCGAGCGCCCGGCGCGCTACGGCTGGCGACGGCGGCCAGCACCTCCTCGCGCCACATGGCCGGGTTCAGGGCAGGCGAGAAGCCGTCCAGGAACCAGGCGTCGGCCGCGCCGTCCCAGGCCTCCAGCGCCTCGATCACGTCCATGACGGCCAGGTCCAGCACGGCGTCGAAGCCGGGCAGGTCAATGCGATGGAAGCCGCGCGCCTTGCCCGGCCAGTGGTCCAGCAGCACCTGGGCGGCCTCGCCCAGCTCGGGCCAGTGGGCCAGGATGCGGGCGGCCTCGTCGCGGGCCAGCGGATGAGCTTCGATCGAGAAGATGTGGAGCCTGGCGCCGGCGGGCTTCTCGCGCCGCCACAGGTCCAGCAGGGCGGCGATGTTCAGGCCAGAGCCGAAGCCCAGTTCGCCGACCGTGAAGTCCCGCGTGAACCGCTCGGGCAGGCCGCAGCCGGTCAGGAACACCGCCCGCGTCTCGGCCAGGCCATCGACGCTGGAGAAGTAGACGTCGCCGTACAGGCTGGACTGCGGCAGGCCGTCCTCGCGCCAGATCAGCGGGCCGGTTGGGGCGGTGGGGTTCATGGGGCTGCTAGAGCGCTGAGCGGATTGAACGTCAAGGCCACTCACCCCTCAACCCGTTTCCCCGGCGAACGCCGGGGCCCAGATGCATCCAGTGCGTCAGATGTGAAAGCGCCCTCCGCCGAGGTTCGACGAAGGGCGCTCGTGGGTTCGATCTGGGCCCCGGCTTTCGCCGGGGAGATCGGATTTAGTTAGTGCCCCGCCTTCTTCTCTTCCGGCTTGGCGGCCGTCGCGGCATCCGCCGCAGCGGTGGCCGAGGTCGCGGACGGCGTGCTCGTCGCGCCCGTGGCGGCAGCGTCGTTGGCGGTCTGGGCGGCGGTGTCGGCCGGATCGGCCGGATCGGCCGGAGCGGCGGCGGCGTCGGCGGCGGCCTTGTTGGCGTCGGCGGCGGCCTGGTCCTTGGCCGAGGCGGCGTCGGTCACGGTCGAGGCGTCGGCGGCGGCGGCCTTGGCGGCGGCGCTGTCGCCCTCGGCGTCTTCGTGCTTGCCGCCGCAGGCTGCCAGCGACAGGGCCGAGACGGCCATGCCGGCGATAATGAGTTTGCGGATGGTGCTCATGAGGTGTCCCCTTGTTGGCCGCCCTGCAGGCGGCCCTTCGCGCAAAAGGAATACCGGTTCGAAAGCCCGTGCAAGTTACGAGGCGCTAATGCTCACGTCAGAGACGCTAACAGCGCGCCCTTATTCGTTCGGGATCTGCGACAGGGCCTCTTCCAGCTCGGCGAAGCTGGGCTGGGCGGGCGAGGGCACGTTGCCGCGGCCGATCTCGACCGAGATCTGGGCGGCGTTGCCGTGCAGGTGGGCGACCAGGACGGCCTGGATGATCTTGTAGAAGGCGCCGTCCTCGTTGACGACGGCCTGCAGGCGCGTGGCCATCGGGCCGACGATGCCATAGGCGATGAACACGCCCAGGAAGGTGCCGACCAGAGCGCCGCCGATCATGCCGCCCAGGACGGCCGGCGGTTCGGTGATCGAGCCCATGGTCTTGATGACGCCCAGCACGGCGGCGACGATGCCCAGCGCCGGAAGGGCGTCGGCCATGGCCTGCAGGGCGTGCGCGGGTTCAAGCGCCTCGTGGTGGTGCTTCTCGAGCTGCTTTTCCATCGCATCCTCGACCTGGTGGGGATCCTCCAGGTTCATGGTCATCATCCGCAGGGTGTCGCAGATGAAGTCGACGGCGAAGTGGTCGTGGGTGACCTTCGGATAGCGGGCGAAGATCGTGCTCTCGTGCGGCTTTTCGATGTGGCTTTCCAGGGCGATGACGCCCTTGGACTTCATCGTCTTGGTCAGCAGGAACAGCAGGGACAGCAGGTCGCGATAGTCGGCCGGCTTCCACTTGGGGCCCTTGAAGATCTTGCCGAAGCCGCCGGCCGTGCCCTTGATGACGACCATCGAGTTGGAGATCAGGAACGCGGCCACGGCCGCGCCGAGAATGGCCATCAGTTCGTGCGGGGCGGCTTCGATGATGACGTCGAGCTTGCCGCCACCCATCAGGTAGCTGCCGAACACCATGCCGAACAGCAGGACGATGCCAATGATCTGGAACATGGTGGTGTGGCCGACCCCGAGAATGAAGCCGCATGATCGCGGTTAATGATTAATCCAAGGTTCCCGCGTCGCCGACTCCGGGTCTGTGATCTGCGACACATTGCGCGCGGGCCGCGCCGGGCCTAACAGTTGTTTGATGACTGGGGAGTCCAAAGAAGCGCGGGATAACCGCGGGGCGTTCGCCATCCTCTTCGGCGTGTCGGTGGCGACCGCGATGGGGAACAACGGCATGCTGTCGGTGCTGCCGGCCATCGGCCGCCAGATCGGCATCCCCGACGCCATGGTCGCGGCCATCTTCTCCCTGTCGGCGGTGCTGTGGGCGATCACCTCGCCGCTGTGGGCCCGGCAGTCGGACCTGCGCGGGCGCAAGCCGCTGATCCTGCTGGGCCTGGGCGGCTTCTGCGTGTCGATGCTGCTGTGCGCCCTGGTGGTGTCGGCCGGCCTGCATCACCTGGCCCCGCCGATGATCATCTTCGTGGCCTTCCTGCTGTGCCGGGCCTTGTTCGGGACGTTCGGCTCGGCCGCCAATCCCGCCACGCAAGCCTATATGGCCGAGCGCACCAGCCGCGAGGAGCGCACCCAGACCATGGCCACCCTGGCCGGGGCGTTCGGTCTGGGCACGGTGATCGGGCCGCTGCTGGCCCCGCTGTTCGTGCTGCCGGGCGTGGGCCTGGCCGGGCCGATGTTCGCCTTCGCCCTGCTGGCGGCGGTGATGTTGGTCATCGTCCAGCGCGGCTTGCCCGAGACCTTCAAGCCCGGACGCGGCGAGACGCCGCCGCGCCGACGGATGGGCCTGCCTTGGCGCGGCGGCGACGCGGCGCTGTGGAAGGACCCGCGCCTCAAGCCCTTCCTGATCTTCGGCTTCCTGGTCGCGGCTTGCCAGACCGCCCAGACCCAAACGCTTGGCTTTCTCATCATCGACAAGCTGGGCCTGCCGCCGGTCAAGGCGCAGGGCTACATCACCCTGGCCATGGCGGCCGGCGCGGTCGCGGCGCTGCTGGCCCAGTGGGGCCTGATCCGCATGTTCCGCATGGGGCCGCGCGACCTGATGCGCTGGGGCGTCGGCTGCGCGGCGGTCGGCAATATCGTCGTGGCCTTCGCGCCCGACTACGCCGCCGTCGCCATCGGCTACGCCATCGCCAGCCTGGGCTACGGCTTCGCGCGGCCGGGCTTCACGGCCGGCGCCTCGCTGTCGGTCGAGGCCAAGGACCAGGCCGGCGCGGCCGGGGCCATCGCCGCGATCAACGGCCTCAATGTCGTGGTCGCGCCGCTGTTCGTGCTGCTGTACGAGCGCATCGGCTGGGGGCCGTTCGTACTGAACGCGGCGATCCTGGCGGCCCTGGTCGTCTACGCGCTGCGGCAGGCCACCCTGCGGTCGGTCGACAAGGCCGGCGCGCAGGAAGAGGCGACGATCGCGGGGCTGGAGCGGTCGGACGAGGGCGGGGTCTAGTCGACCTTGCGCTCCAGGGCCCTGCGGTCCTTCAGCACGATGTGGCGCACGGTGGGCAGGGCGATCAGGCCCTCTTCCTGAAGCGCCGTCAGAGTCCGCGACACCGTCTCGATCGTCAGGCCCAGATAGTCGGCCATGTCCTGGCGGCCCATGGGGACGTCGAGCTCGGCGCGGGCGTTGGTGCGCTCGGCGATGTCGAGCAGCAGGCCCACGACCCGCTCCTGGGCCGAGCGGCGGCCCAGCATCAGCACATGGTCCTGGCTGCGCTGCAGGCCCTCGGCGGTCAGGCGGAACAGGGCCCGAGCGGCGTCGCAGCGCTTGGCGGCCAGGTCGCTGAGCGCCCCACGGCGGATCATGCGGATGCTGGCGTCGGTCAGGGCCTCGGCGGTGACGCGGTGGGTCTCGCCCATCTCCAGGCCGAAATACTCGCCGGCGAAGTGGAACTCGTCGATCTGCCGGCGGCCGTCGCGCAGGATGCGATAGGTCCGCGCCGCGCCGGTGACCACCTGGTAGATGTAGTCGGCGGCCTCGCCCTCGCCGAAGATCTCCTCGTCGCGCGAGAAGCGCGGGCAGGCGCCCGGAATGGCCAGGACGTCGATGGCGCCGTGGAGGTCGTTTTGGACGGCGTCGATGCGGAGCGGAGACAGCATGGAAAAACCCTTCTGTTGGTAGGGTCATGCGCCTTTTCACGCCGACGGGACATTCGGGAGGCGCGCCTAAGGAAACCCCCTTACGCGGCCCTGCGGGTAGGGAGGCTTTGAGGCGGATCAACTCGCGGCGGCGCGCGCGTGGGCAGAATGATCCGATGTCGAACCGCCCCCTGATCCTGCTGCTGGTCGAGGACGAGCCCCTGCGCGAGGCCCTGCGCTTCTCGCTGGAGACGGAGGGTTATGCGGTCGGGACGCGCCCGGACGGGCGGCCGGTGGCGGCGGTGGTCATCGACGAAGGCGGCGAAGCATGGCCTGGACCTGTCGAGGGGCGCCCGACCATCGTCCTGACCGGCGACGCCGAACGGCTCATGCGCCGGGGCGTGCGCGGGGTGTCGGTGGTGGAAAAGCCCCTGCTGGACGACGTCCTGGGCCGGAAGCTCTCGGCGCTGCTGGCGCGATAGCGCAGGCGCTCTCCTGTCGCAGGCATTCCTCGGCGATGTGGTCGATCATCTCGACCAGCCGCGCCCGACGCGACATGACCTCCTGGATATGCTGGTCCAGCGTGACCAGCTTGTCCTTCAGCGCCTCCAAAATGTCACGCTTGGGCGGGTGGTTCATGCCGAACTGGGCCAGGGCCGTCTTGAGCTCGCCCAGCGAGAAGCCCACCGTCTGGGCCTCGTGGATCATGCGCAGGGTCTCGACCACGTCCTCGGCATAGTCGCGATAGCCGTTGGCGTTGCGCTGGGCCTTGGGCAGCAGGCCCTTGGCCTCGTAGAACCGGATGCGCGACGTGGTCAGTCCCGCGCGCCTCGCCGCTTCGCCGATCCGCATCGCATGCTCTCCAGATGTCTTGACCTTCAGCCTGGGTCGCCAGGAGGTGCTTGACCTTCAACCTAGGTTGCCAAGAGGTGCTTGACCTTCAACCTAGGTTGAAGGTGTAGCGACTCTTCCCGAACGGGGGAACATCGGGTTCGCCTCGCGGTACGGAGTCGGCGCATGGCGCGTGTTTTGGTCACCGGCGGCACGGGTTTCGTGGGCGCCCATTGCCTGGTCCAGCTCCTGGCCGCGGGACACGAGGTCCGCACCACGGTCCGCGACCTGGCGCGCGAGGCCGATGTGCGGGCCATGCTGCGCGCGGGCGGGGCCGGCGAGGTCGGTCCGCGCCTGACGGTGTTCCGCGCCGACCTCAAGGACGACGCCGGCTGGGCCGAGGCGGCGGCGGGCTGCGACTACGTTCTGCACGTCGCCTCGCCGTTTCCCAACACCCTGCCCAAGCACGAGGACGAGCTGATCACGCCCGCCCGCGACGGGGCGCTGCGGGTGCTGCGCGCGGCGCGGGACGCCGGCGTCAAGCGCGTGGTGCTGACCTCGTCCTTCGCGGCGATCGGCTACGGCCATCCCGAGCGGGCCAGCGCCTTCACCGAGGAGGACTGGACCAACCTGCAGACCCCCGGCGTGCCGCCCTATCACAAGTCCAAGACCATCGCCGAGCGGGCGGCGTGGGACTTCATGGCGCGCGAAGGCGGGGCGATGGAGCTGGCCACGGTCAATCCGGTCGGCGTGTTCGGCCCGGTGCTGGGCGCGGACTATTCGACCTCGATCCTGTTCATCAAGCGGATGCTGGACGGCTCGCTGCCCGGCTGTCCGGACCTGTGGTTCGGGGCCGTCGACGTGCGCGACGTCGCCGACCTGCACATCCGGGCCATGACCGATCCGGCCGCCAAGGGGCAGCGGTTCCTGGCCACGGCGGGGGACTTCTTCAGCGTCCTCGAGCTGGCCAGCTGGCTGAAAGCCGATCTGGGCGAGGCCGCTCGCAAGACCCCGACCCGCGTCCTGCCGACCTGGCTGATGCGCCTGGTGGGCGTGTTCGACGCCGAGGTCCGGGGCGTGCTGCCCGAACTGGGCCACCGCAAGAACGCCTCGAACGCCAAGGCGCGGAGCCTGCTGGGCTGGTCGCCCAGGAGCGCGCGCGAGTCGGCGAACGCGACGGCCAGGAGCCTGCTGGACCTGGGCCTGCTCTAGCCGCCGCGCACCGACAGGGTCATCCGCACCAGGGCGGCCAGGTTGTCGGCCTGCATCTTGGTCATCAGCTTGGCGCGATAGATCTCCACCGTCCGGGGGCTGATCCCCAGCTCGCGGGCGATGACCTTGTTCGCATGGCCCGCCACCACGCCGTCCAGCACCTGGCGCTCGCGCTCCGACAGCGTCTCCAGGCGGCTCAGGATCGCGGCCTGGTCGTCGGTGACCGGGGCGGCCTCGGCGGCCTTGATGGCGCGGCCCAGCGCGTCCAGCATCCGGGCGTCCGAGAACGGCTTCTCGATGAAGTCCACCACGCCCGAGCGCATGGCCTCGACGGCCATCGGGATGTCGCCGTGGCCGGTGATCATCACGATCGGCATCTTGACCTTCAGGGCCGCCAGGCGGGCGACCAGCTCCTGGCCGCTCATCTCGGGCATGCGCACGTCGGTGATCACCACGCCCGGCTTGGCGTCCGGGAGGGCCTCCAGGAAGGCCGGAGCGCTGGCATAGGACACGACCTCGAAATCAGCCGACTCCAGCAGGAAGGCCAGCGACTCGCGGGCGCTCTCGTCGTCATCGACCACGTGAACGACAGCGGCGGCGTCAGTCATGGGTGGTCTCCTCGTGATGGTTCGCGGGCGGCAGGGTGAAGCGGAACAGCGCCCCTCCGCCGGGATTGGCCTCGGCCCAGATGCGGCCGCCGTGCGCCTCGATGATCGAGCGCGAGATCGACAGGCCCACCCCCATGCCCTGCGGCTTGGTGGTCATGAACGGCTGGAACAGGCGCTCCAGCACTTCGGGCGCGATGCCGGGGCCGGTGTCGGCGACGCTGACCTGCGACCAGCCCTGGTCGGTCACGGCGCTGGTGATGGTCAGGGCCTTGCGGCGCGCGCCGCTCTCCTGCATCGCGTCGATGCCGTTGCGGATCAGGTTCAGCAGCACCTGCTGCACCTGGACGCGGTCGGCATAGACGGCGTCGGCGGCCGGATCCAGCGACAGGCGCACATCGACCTGGCGGTCGCGCTCGCCGATCAGGGCCAGGGCGGAGGCCTCCTCGATCAGCTTGGACAGGCTCTCGTCGGCGCGTTCGCTGGCCCCGCGGCGGACGAAGTCGCGCATGCGGTGGATCACCTCGCCGGCCCGCAGGGCCTGGGAGGCGGCGCGGTCGATGGCGTCGCGGACCTTGGCTTGGTCGGCCTCGCGCCCTCGGTCGATCAAGCGGCGCGAACCGGTCAGCAGGTTGGCGATCGCCGACAGCGGCTGGTTCAGCTCGTGGGCCAGGGTCGAGGCCATCTCGCCCATGGCCGTCAGGCGCGAGACGTGGACCAGCTCGTTCTGCAGCTCCTGCAGGCGAGTCTCGGTCTCCTGGCTCTGGGTCAGGTCGCGGATGAAGCCGGTATAGGAGGGTGTCGAGCCCTTGGTCTCGCCGACCGCCAGCTCCATGGGGAAGGTCGATCCGTCCTTGCGCTGGCCGACCACGACGCGGCCGACGCCGATGATCCGCTTGTCGCCGGTGCGGTGGTAGCGCTGGATGTAGCCGTCGTGGGCGGCCGCGTGCGGCTCGGGCATCAGCATCTTGACGTTGCGGCCCAGCACCTCGTCTTCCTTCCAGCCGAACATCCGCTCGGCGGCGGGGCTGAACGAGGTCATGCTTCCGGCGCGGTCGATGACCACCACGCCATCCGGAACGGTGTCGAGGATCGAACGCAGGTGGTCGTTGACCGCCGCCTCGCGCCGCCGCGCGGCGTGGAACCAGCCGCCGCCCACGGCCATGCCGAAGCCCACCGACAGGAAGATCGCCGCGCACAGGCCGCTGACCAGGTTGAACGGGATCTCCCGCGTCACCCACCAGACGCTGCCCCAGGCGAACGTCGTGGCGAAGGCGCCGGGCCCTAAGCCCCCCAGGGCTGCGCTGACCAGCACGGCCGGCACGAACAGCAGGAACGACGACGGCGCGGTGAAGTCCGCCGGCAGGTACAGGCGCGCCACCGCCGTCGCCATCACCGCGGCGAAGGCGGCCAGATAGGCGGTCGGGTGCGGATCGCTGTACAGGGTCGAGGACAGGCCCCGGGCAGGCTTCATCAGTGTTCCCAGTCTTAGGGGTCTTATAGCCGGCCGGGTTTGAGCCAGGTCAAGGCGGGGTCATTGCGTAGGCTGGACGGTGGGCTCCTCAAGCAAAGAGGAGAGCTTTCGATGTCGGGCGGGCAAATGGCGTATCTGGGCCTGGTGGTCACGGCGTTCTCGGCGTTCGCCGTGGTGCTGTTCGTGACCTACATCCGGGTGAACATGAAGTAGGGGCTTCGGCCCTCACCACTTCCCAAAAGCTTGTCATCCCGGAAGCGCGAAGCGCTGTCCGGGACCCAGGGGCCAAGCGCAGTGCGGCGACCCCTGGGTCCCGGCTCTCCGCTACGCTACGGCCGGGATGACAAGCTTTTTTGCGCTTTGGGGTTCGGGCTTCATCTCCACCCGCCGTCCGCACACCGCCGCCGGCGCCGCGCGGTGGCTGACCAGCACCAGGCCTTGGCCGGTGCGGTCCAGGCGCGCCCGCAGCCGCTCCACCACCAGCGCCTCGGTCGCCGCGTCGAGGCCCTCGGTCGGTTCGTCCAGCAGCAGCCACGGCGCATCGCGCAGATAGGCTCTCGCGAGGGATAGGCGACGTCGCTCGCCGCCGGACAGACGCTCGCCGTCGTCGCCGAGATAGGCGGCCAGGCCGTGTGGCGCGGCGCGGACGCGGTCGGCGAGGGCGGCGGCTTCCAGCACTTCCCACAGTTGGGCGTCGGTCGCCTTGGGCGCGGCCAGGCGCAGGTTGTCGCGCACCGTGCCGGCGATCAGCCCGGCGTCCTGCGGCAACCAGGCGAAAGTGGACCGGGACAGGGCGGTCTCGCCCCGCAGGCCCAGCAGGGTCTCGATGGCGGTGGTCTTGCCGCAGCCGGACGGGCCGACGACGGCCAGGCGCTCGCCGGGGCTCAGGGTCTGGCCGAGGATCGTCAGAGTCGGTGCTGTTTCCGCCTTGAGCGCGGCCGGCTTGGGCTGATGCTGCAGGATCGCGTCCAGCCGCTCGCGGGCCTCTTTCGCCGCGCCGTCCTGGTCGAAGGCGTGGGCCAGGCCGGCTAGGGCGTCGATGCTCATGGCGGCCGCGAGACCGGCCAGCGCGGCCAGCGGCGCGCCGGCCGGAGCCGCGCAGGCGAGCGCGGCGGCGACGGCCGCGCCCAGGATCGCCGCCTGGCTCATCAGGATCAGGCCCTGGGCGCGGGCGGCGGCCAGGCGGGCGGCGTCCAGCTCGGCGGCCTTGGCGTTCAGGGTCTCGCCGGCCCAGGCGTCCAGGCCGTAGGCGCGCAGCTCGGCCGAAGCGGCGACCAGGGCGGCGGTGGTCTCCTTCAGCGCCCCGACCTTGGCCTGGACGGTGGCGCGGGCGGGGGTGGAGAAGCGCTTGGCCAGGGCGCGGGCGATCAGGATCGCGGCGCTGGCGGCCAGCAGGATCACCACGGCCGGCAGCCAGCCGGCGAAGGCGGCCATGACCAGGCCCGAGCCGAGGCCGGCGACGGCGCTCCATGGGGCCGAGAGGCGGACGAAACGCGTCTCGATGGCGTCGACGTCCTGGACGAGACGGGCCGAGGCCTCGCCGCGCGACAGGGTCAGCGATTCCGACGGTGGGGCGGCGGCCAGGCTCTCGAACACCGCCGGGCGGATGGCGGCCAAGGCGCGCAGGGCGGCGGCGTGTCCGGACAGGCGCTCACCATAACGGGCGGCGGTGCGCAGGATGGCCAGCAGGCGGATCATGGCGCTGGGGATCAGCACGTTGAACGTATGGGCCACGGCCAGGCCCGCCAGGCCGGCGGCGGCGCTGGCGACGATGAACCAGCCCGAAAGGCCCAGCAGGATGGTCGAGGCCGCGCCGACGACCACGGCGCTGGCGATCGCCAGCCGCAGGGCGCCGGCGCGCTCGCGCTTCTGGGCGCGGATCAGGGTGTCGAGCGGGCTCACAGGCGCACCACCTGGTCGGCGAGGGCGGCGACGGCCTCGGAGTGGGTGGCGATCAGGGTCGTGCGGCCTTTCGCGGCGGCGCGAATGGCGGTCAGCAGGTCGGCTTCGGCCTTGGCGTCGAGATTGGCGGTCGGCTCGTCCAGCAGCAGGATCGGCGCGGGCTTGAGCAGGGCGCGGGCCAGGGACAGGCGGCGGCGCTCGCCGCCGGACAGGCCGCTGCCGCGCTCGTCCAGCATGAAGTCCAGGCCGCCGGGGCGGTCGAGGACCAGGCCCACGGCGCGGGCGGCCTCCTCCACCTCAGCGCGGCTGGCGTCACGGCGAGACAGGGCGATGTTGTCGGCGATCGAGGCCGGCAGGATCAGCGGCGACTGCCCGGCCCAGGCGATGTCGGTCCCGCCCTCGATGCGGATGCGGCCGGCGGTCAGCGGCGCGAGGTCCAGCAGCAGGTTCAGCAGCGAGCTCTTGCCCGCGCCGCTGGGGCCCACGAGGGCGGTGATGGTCCCGGCCGGGGCGACGAGGTCGAAGCCCTCCAGCGCCGGCGCGTCGGCGTCGGGATAGTGGACCGTGACGCCCTCGAAGCGGATGGTCGGCGCGTCCCCCAGCGTGACGGCAGGCTTTTCCGCCGGCGCTTCGAACGTCGCCAGGCTCGCGCTCGCCGCCTCCGCCGACTGCCGATCGTGATAGGCGGCGGCCAGCCGACGCATCGGAGCGTAGATTTCCGGCGCCAGGGCCAGGACGAAGAAGGCGCGCTTCAGGTCCAGGGTCTCGGGGACCGGGAAGGGTAGCAGGCGCAGCAGGTTGAAACCGCAATAGACCGCCACCAACGCCACCGACAGGGCGGCGAAGAACTCCAGCGCCGCCGACGAGATGAAGGCCACGCGCAGCACCCGGATGGTGCGCTCGGCCAGGTCCGAGGCCGAGCGGCGCAGGGCCGTCGTGGTCGCCCCCTCGGCCTGGAAGGCCAGCACCACCGGCAGGGCGCGGACGCGGTCGAGAAACAGGCCCGACAGGCGCTCCAGGGCCAGGAACTGGGCGCGGCTCTCGGCGGCGGCGGCCGTGCCGGCCAGGATCATGGCGGCGATGAAGGGCAAGAGTGTTCCCAGCATGATCGCGGCGCTGATCGGGCTGGCGATCGCGGCGACGGCGATCATCGCCAGCGGCAGCACGGCGGCGGCCATCCGCGCGGGCAGGAAGCGGGCGAAGTGGCCGTCCAGCGCCTCGACGCCTTCGACCAAAGCGGTGGCCGCTTGGCCGGCGGGACGCCGCGCGCCGCCGAAGATGGAGCGGGCCAGATCAGCGCGGACGCCAGCCTTGGCGCTGGCGGCGGCCTGGGCTCCGGCCTCCGTGGCCAGACGCGCCAGGACGCCGCGCAAGGCGCCGGCCACGACGATCGCCAGCAGGCAGAGACAGAGAATCAGTGGGCCGCGCTGGCTGGCGATCGCATCGACACCGAACGCCAGGCCCGCCGCGAAGCCGATCGCGGCCACGCCGTCCAGCAGCACGAACATCCGCGCGCGACCCGCCGCCGGGCCGCCCTGGCGGCTCGCCTGGGTCAGCCACGCCTTCGGGTCTACGGAAAGACCGATCTGTACTATTCGGGCGCCCATGGGTTGAGTGTAGGCTGCTTTCATCCGTAAGCCTTGATCCTGATCAAGGACCGGGCGGTTGCGGTGGTCTAGGGATGAGCCCTCGATCGGCGTGATCATCGGCCGTTCGTCTCGGAGCTGTCCATGGACCCCGCCGTCATCGACCTGTCGCGCCTTCAGTTCGCGCTGACCGCCCTATACCACTTCCTGTTCGTGCCGCTCACCATCGGGCTCAGCTTCATGCTGGTCATCATGGAGAGCGTCTATGTGATGACCAAGCGGCCGATCTGGCGGACCACGACCCGGTTCTGGGGCGTGATGTTCGGCATCAACTTCGCCCTGGGCGTCGCCACCGGCCTGACCATGGAATTCCAGTTCGGCATGAACTGGTCCTACTACTCGCACTATGTCGGCGACATCTTCGGCGCCCCGCTGGCGATCGAAGGGCTGATGGCCTTCTTCCTGGAGGCGACCTTCGTCGGGCTGATGTTCTTCGGCTGGGACAAGCTGAAACCCGTCAGCCACCTGTTCGTGACCTTCATGGTCGCCCTGGGCACCAACCTGTCGGCGCTGTGGATCCTGGTCGCCAATGGCTGGATGCAGAACCCGATGGGCGCGGCCTTCAACCCCGACACCATGCGCATGGAGGTCTCCAGCTTCCGCGACGTGCTGTTCAACCCGGTGGCCCAGGCCAAGTTCGTCCACACGGTCAGCGCCGGCTACACCATCGCCTCGGTGTTCGTGCTGGGGGTCTCGGCCTGGTACCTGCTGAAGGGCAAGTACAGCGGCGTGGCCAAGCGCTCGATGACCGTGGCCGCCGCCTTCGGCCTGGCCTCCTCGCTGTCGGTCGTCGTGCTGGGCGACGAGAGCGGCTACGCCCTGACCGACAACCAGAAAATGAAGCTCGCGGCGCTGGAAGCCATGTGGGAGACCGAGCCCGCCCCGGCCGGTCTGACCGCGTTCGGCATCCCGGACCTGAAGGAACGCAAGACCCACTACGAGGTGAAGGTCCCCTACGTCCTGGGCCTGATCGCCACCCGCAGCTTCGACACGCCGGTGGAGGGCATCTTCTCGCTGGTCGCCAAGGCCGAGGACCGCATCGAGAGCGGCGTCGTCGCCTATGGCGCCGTTGAAGCGCTGAAGGTCGATCCGAACAATGTCGCCGCCCGCGCCACCTTCGAGCAACACCGCCGCGACCTGGGCTACGCCCTGCTGCTCAAGCGCTATGTCGCCGATCCGCGCACGGCCAGTCCGGACCTGATCAAGAAGACCGCCTGGGACGCGGTGCCCAACGTGCCGGTGATGTTCTGGGCCTTCCGGATCATGGCCGGGATCGGGGTGCTGATGATCGCCATGTTCGCCACGGCGTTCGTCCTGGTCACCCTGCGCAAGCACGACACCAAGTGGTTCCAGATCATCGCCGTGGCGGCCATCCCGCTGCCCTGGATCTCGACCGAGCTGGGCTGGGTGCTGGCCGAGGTGGGCCGTCAGCCCTGGGCGGTGGACGGCGTGCTGCCGACCTTCCTGGGCGCCTCCAGCCTGACCGTGCCGCAGCTGCTGACCAGCATCACGATCTTCACCCTGCTGTACGGCGCGCTGGCCGTGGTCGAGGTCGGCCTGATCCTGCGCGCCATCAAGAAAGGCCCGTTCGCCCAGCACGACCCCGTCCCCGACGGCGAGCCCGCTGAACCCGAACCGGCCGTGGCCTAAGGAGACCAGAACGATGGAACTCCCAATCGACTACGCCACCCTGCGCGTCCTCTGGTGGGCCCTGATCGGCATCATCCTGATCGCCTTCACCCTGACCGACGGCTTCGACATGGGCGTGGGGGCCTTGCTGCCCTTCGTCGCCAAGGACGACGCCGAGCGCCGCATGGTCATCAACACCGTCGGCCCGACCTGGGAAGGCAACCAGGTGTGGTTCATCGTCGGCGGGGCGGGGCTGTTCGCGGCCTGGCCGTTCGCCTACGCCATCAGCTTTTCGGGCTTCTACCTGGCCATGTTCGTGGTGCTGGCCGCCATGATCCTGCGACCGGTCAGCTTCAAGTACCGCTCCAAGCGGCCGAACGCGAAGTGGCGGGCGTTCTGGGACTGGGGCCTGTTCATCGGCGGCTTCGTGCCGGTGCTGGTGTTCGGCGTGGCCATGGGCAACGTGCTGCAAGGCGCGCCCTTCCGCCTGGATAGCGACCTGCGGGCCTTCTACGAGGGCGCCTTCATCGGCCTGTTCTCGCCGTTCGCCCTGCTGTGCGGCCTGCTGTCGGTGTCGATGCTGGTGCTGCACGGCGCGGCCTGGCTGACCGTCAAGGCCGAGGACGGCCCGGTCGTCGAGCGCGCCCGCCGCATCGGCGAGATCGCCGGCCTGGCCAGCATCGTGCTGTTCGCGGCCGGCGGCTTCTGGGTGGCGTTCGGGGGGCTGGGCTTCCGGATCGAAGGCCTGGCCGACGCGGCCGGACCCTCGAACCCGCTGCGCGGCGCCGCCGCCGTGCGGGCCCCTGGCGCCTGGCTGGACAACTACGGCCGCCACGGCTGGATGATGATCGCGCCGATCCTTGGCTTTGTCGGCGCGGCGCTGGCGCTCTACGGCATGCGGTTCAACAAGGCCTGGGCGGCGTTCGGCGGCTCGTCGGCTTCGGCGGTGGGCATCGTCGCCACCGTGGGCCTGTCGATGTTCCCGTTCATCCTGCCCAGCAGCTTCGACCCACGCTCCAGCCTGACGGTGTGGAACGCCTCGTCGACCCACCTGACGCTGTTCGTCATGCTGATCGTGACGTCGGTCTTCCTGCCGCTGATCCTGATCTACACGAGTTGGGTCTACAAAGTCCTGTGGGGCCGCAGCACGACCGGCGCCCTGACCACCAACCCCGACCTGTACTGAGGAGCTAGAGAACCATGTGGTACTTCACCTGGATCCTGGGCCTGGGCCTGGCCGTCGGCTTCGGCGTGCTGAACGGCATCTGGTACGAGTTCAACCTCTCCGACGAGGGCGACGAGGGCCTGTCGGAAGAGCACTGACTCAAATTGAGGGGCGCGACATCCCGACGCGCCCCTTCGCGCTCAGCCTTAACCGTTGTTAAAGGCCATTGGGGCTCTTCTGACATCCAGCCACGGGAGCGCGTCGAACACGCCGCTCTGGGCAAGCCATCGACCCGGGGATACCGCCATGACCGACACCACCGCGCCCGCGCTGGAACTGATCTCGTTCTGCATCGGCGAGCAGGAATTCTGCATCGACGTGAAGACGGTCCGCGAAATCCGCGGCTGGACCCCGGCCACCCCGATCCCGCACGCTCCGGCCTATATGCGCGGCGTCATCAACCTGCGTGGCGCGATCATGCCGGTCATCGACCTGCGCAACCGCCTGGGTCTGGGCGTCACCATCCCCGAGACCCGCCACGTGATCGTGGTCGTCGAGTGCCAGGACCGCCTGGCCGGCATCCTGGTCGACGCCGTGTCGGAAACCTTCACCGTGCCGCGCGACAGCCTGCAGCCGGCCCCGGACGTCGGCGTGGAAGAGTTGCGCTACATCCAGGCCATCATCTCGATGGAAAACCGCCTGATCACCTATCTGCGCATGGACGACGTGTTCCCGGCGGTCATCCGCGAAGCGGCCTGATAATCTGCTCCCCCGCTGGGGGAGCTGTCGGCGAAGCCGACTGAGGGGGCCTACTCGGCGTAGGCCGCGCGGGGGGGGGGGGGGGGGGGGGGGGGGGGGGGGGGGGGGGGGGGGGGGGGGGGCCGAGGGCAACCTCGGCGGCCTTTTCTGTGCGGGGTGCGCGAGATCAGTTCTTGCGCACGATCCGCGCCGCCGCGGCGTGGAAGCCGGCGTCGGCGGCGGCCAGGTCGGCCACGGCGCCGTGGCGGTCAGCGGCGACGCTCATATTGCTCTTGGCGTAGCTCTCCGAGACCTTGCGGGCCTCCTGGGCGCGCAGGGCGGCGTTGGAGGCGGCGGTCTCGTGCCAGGCCGCCAGGCTCTCGGGCGTGACCTCGGCGTCGGCGTCCGGATGCGGCGCGACCTCGCCAAAGCCGATGGCCACGAAGCCGTGGATGACGCCGCCATAGTCCTCTTCCGACAGCAGGAAGGTGATCTGACGCTCCTCGGCTTGGCCGGTATAGGCGTCGTCTTCCGGATCGAACTCGCGCAGCACCAGGATGTCGCCGACCTTGAACTCGCGGTCGTTGCGACGGATCTCGAAGCGCTTCTGGCCCGAGCGCACGGCGGCGAAATATTTGGGCCAGGTCTTGAGTTCGTGGCGGGTCATGGGCGGCGGACTTTTCTTGACGAAATAGGAAGGCGGGGGTTCTGGCGATGGAACCCTAGCTTGAGGTTAATGGCGATCGAAAGGCTGTGGATGGCTCCACGGCCAGGTTCTTATTCGTCGATGCAGAGCCGGACGATCTCGGCCCGCAGCTCGGGCATGCCCAGACCCTTCTCCGACGAGGTAGCCAGCACGCGCGGGAAGGCGGCGGCGCGCTTGGCGATGGCCTTCAGCGTGTCGGCCACGACCTTGTCGACTTCGTGCGGCTTGATCTTGTCGGCCTTGGTCAGGACGATCTGGTAGCTGACGGCGGCCGTATCCAGGGCGTCCAGCGCCTCCAGGTCGACCTTCTTGAGGCCATGGCGGGCGTCGATCAGCACGTAGACGCGCTTCAGGTTCGGACGGCCACGCAGATAGGCGCGACCCAGGTCCTGGAACTTGTCGGCGATCGAGCGCGAGACGCGGGCGAAGCCGTAGCCGGGCAAGTCGACCAGGCGCACCTGCTCGGCCAGCAGGAAGAAGTTGATCTCCCGCGTGCGGCCCGGCTCGTTCGAGGCGCGGGCCAGGTACTTCTGGCCGACCAGGCCGTTGATCAGGCTGGACTTGCCGACGTTGGAGCGGCCGGCGAAGGCCACTTCGGGCAGGTCGGGCGCGGGCATGAGGTCCATGCGCACAGCGCCCATCATGAACGCGACGGGCTGGGCGAAGAAGACGCGCGCCGTCTCGATCTGCTCTTCGGTGAAGTCGGCCGCGCCCGGGAGGATGGCGGGAAGGTTGGGTTCTTCGCTCATCAGGTGGCGTTAGCAGTTTTGCCCTGCAGGCGCGCGATGATCTTGTCGATCGGGTTCTCGACCTTGTAGCGGCGCATGATGATGTACTGCTGGATAATGGTCAGGATGTTGGACCAGCACCAGTAGATCACCAGACCCACGGCGAACTGCGACAGGGTGAAGGTGAAGACGATCGGGAACAGCTGGAAGATCCGCTGTTGCATCGGGTCGCCGGCCGGCGGGTTCATCGCCGTGGTCAGCCACATGGTGAAGCCGTACAGCAGCGGCCAGACGCCGATGTGCAGGGTGGTCGACAGGAAGGCGCCGATCAGCGGGGCGTGGGCCGGGTCCCAGGGGATCAGGCCGAACAGGTTGAAGATCGTCGTCGGATCGCGCGACGACAGGTCGTGGATCCAGCCGAAGAACGGCGCGTGGCGCATTTCGATGGTGACGGTCAGCACCTTGTACAGCGAGTAGAAGACCGGGATCTGCACCAGCATGGGCAGGCAGCCCATCATGGGGTTGATCTTCTCCTTGGCGTACAGGGCCATCATCTCCTGCTGCTGTTTGGCAGGATCGTCCTTGTGCTTGGCCTTCAGCTTCTCGACCTCGGGGGAGATCTTCTTGATCTTGGCCATGCTCTCATAGCTCTTGTCCGCCATCGGATAGAGGATGAGCTTGAGCAGGACGGTCAGCGCCATGATGGCCAGGCCGAAGTTGCCGACCAGCTTGTAGAAGATCTCCAGGATGTTGAAGATCGGGCGCGTGAAGAAGCGGAACATGCCCCAGTCGACGGCGTCGTCGAAGCGCGGGATTTCGCTCTTGGCGCTGCTCCAGAACTCCCAGATGGCCGGCGGGGTCGTCGCGCCGTACTCGTACTTGCGCAGCAGCGGCACGGTCTTGGCGCCGGCGAACAGGCGGGTCTTTTGGGTCAGGGTCGCGCCCGGGTTCAGGGCTTGGGTCGGGCCGACGAAGTTGACGTCATAGATGTCGGTGCCCGACGCCTGGGTGACGCGGTACTGGGCCTTGATGGTCTGGTCCTGGTTGGGGATCAGCGCCGCCAGCCAGTACTTGTCAGTGATGCCGGCCCAGCCGCCGACCGAGTCGAAGGTCTCGAGCGGCTTGTCCTTCTTCCACTTCTGGTACTTCGACAGCTTCAGCTCGTGGTCCTTGCCCGAGCCCAGCACGCCGATGGCGCCTTCGTGGACGATCTGGGTCTTGCCCAGGTGGTCGGTGATGCCCTGGCGCTGGACGGTGGCGTAGGGGGCCAACTGGAAGGCGGCGGTCCCATTGTTCTTGACGCTGTCGGTGACCGAGAACATCGCCTGGTCGTCGACGGCGATCAGGCGGGTGAAGACCAGGCCCTGGCCGTTGTCATAGGTCAGCGTGACGGGCGTGTTCGGACGCAGCACCTGGCCCGGCGCGGCGGTCCAGACGGTGCGGCTGTCGGGCAGGCCCGGCAGGTTGGCGCCGGCCCAGCCGAAATCTGCGAACCAGGCGTGTTCCGCCCCTTCAGGACGGAAGAGCTCGACCGGCGGCGAGTTCTTGTCGATGGTCTCGGCGTACTTGCGCAGGAACAGGTCGTCGATGCGGCCGCCCTTCAGGGCGATCGAGCCCGACAGGGCCGGGGTGTCGACCACGATGCGCGGGCTCTGGGCCTTGGCGGCGTCGCGCGACAGGCGCAGCGGAGCCGGATTGCCGTTGGCGTCCAGGGTCACGCCCGGCGTGGCCGCGGCCTGGATCTGGGCGGCCTTCTTGGCGCGCGCCTCGATCTCGGCCCGCTTCTGCTGCGGACCCAGGATGAAGAACTGGTACCCGATCAGGATCACGAACGCGCTGACGATGAACATCAGCGTGTTTTTGTTGTCGTTCTGCATGGAGCGCTTAACCGGAAACTGTGGGATCGGGTTGTTGGGAAGGGGCGGCTTCAGACGATGGGCCGGGGCGACGTTGGGGAACCTTGGCTCCCCCGCGATCGTACTCGGCGGCGAGGCTTATCAGCGCGGTTTTGACGTCGTCAAGCAAACGCCCCCATTCGCGGGCGGTGGTGCCGCCGCGCGCTATGAACACATAGTCGTGCGAAGGGCGCGCATGAAGGGGCAGCACCAGCCGGGCGGCCTCGCGCAGGCGGCGCTTGGCGCGGTTGCGGTCGACGGCCCCGCCGATCTTCTTGGTGGCCGTGAAGCCGACCCGGACGGTGGGGTCCTCGTCGTCAGGCCGCTTGCGCATCTGGATGAAGACCGCGCCGCGCGACAGGGCCGGGGCCTTGGCCGCCAGCAGGAAGTCGGGGCGCTTGCGCAGCCGCTCGAACTTGATTGTCTGGACCTCAGACATGAAAAAAGCCGCCTTTCCGGCGAGAACCTGAGACCAGGTCTGTGGGAAAGGCGGCTTTGATCATGGTCTCGCCTCCCGAAGGAGGAAGAACAATTAGGCGGTCAGGCGCTTGCGGCCCTTGGCGCGGCGACGCGCGACGATCTTTTGACCGTTCTTGGTGGCCATACGCGCGCGGTAGCCGTGACGGCGAGCACGCACGAGCTTCGACGGCTGGAAGGTGCGCTTCACGACGTGGCTCCGAAATGCATAAACGTTGGACGCGAGGCCTAGGGCTCCGCGAGTGAGGGGCGGTGGATAAAAGAACGGACGAGGGATGTCAACCTGAGTCGGTTCAGAGGGTTAGGAAGTTTGCTCCGCCCCCTTCTCGCCAACTCCCTATACCCGTTTCCCCGGCGAAAGCCGGGGCCCAGATTCATCCGGAGCGGTTTGGGCTGATCCGGGATGCGTTCCTGTCCGTCCAGCGCCCGTGGGTTCGATCTGGACCCCGGCTTTCGCCGGGGAAACGGGTATAGGGAGTTGGCTCAGGGCGTAATCACTGCCTTCCCGACCACCTTCCGCTCGCTCAACAGCTCAAACGCCTCCCGCCACCGCTCCAGCGGCAGCTCGGCATGCACATGCGGCCGGATCATCCCCTCATCCGCCATTTTCCAGATCGCCTCGCCGTTCTCGCGGCCTTTCTCGGGGAATTGCCGGCCGTATTCCCCCGCCCGGACGCCCATGACCGAGAAGCCCTTGATCAGCGGCATGTTGACCGAGACGTTCGGGATCCGGCCCGAGGTGAAGCCGATCACCAGCAGCCGGCCGTCGAAGGCGATGCAGCGGACGCTCTCGTCGAACACGTCGCCGCCCACCGGGTCGTAGATCACGTCGGCCCCACGGCCGCCGGTGATGGTCTTCACCTGCTCACGGAAGCCGCTGGTGACGTTGACCACAGCGTCCGGAGCGTAGAGCGCCTGCACGGCCGCCAGCTTGTCGTCGGAGGCGGAAGCCGCGATCACCCGCGCGCCCAGCGCCTTGGCCAGGTCCACCGCCGCCAGGCCCACCCCGCCGGCCGCGCCGTGGATCAGCACCCATTCGCCCGGCTCGACCCGTGCGCGCCGAACCAGGGCGACATAGGCGGTCAAGTACGCAGCCCCATAGGCGGCCGCCTCGGCGAAGGACAGCCGCGCGGGCTTGGGCTTGAGGGCGTCGGCCGACAGCACGGAATATTCCGCGAACCCGCCCAGCCGCGCCCCGCCGACCACGGCGTCGCCGACCTTCAGGCTGGTGACGCCATCCCCCAGCGCGGCGACTTCGCCGGAGATGTCCAGGCCCGGCGTGAAGGGCAGGGGCGGTTTGAACTGGTACTCACCGCGCGTCATCAGCAGGTCGGGGAAGTTGACGCTGGCCGCGCGGACGCGGACCAGCACCTCGCCGGGGCTCGGCTTGGGTGTGGCGACCTCGCGGACCTCGCAACCGGCGAAGTCCGGCGCGAGGTCC
>NZ_JBWKZF010000046.1:0-25347 GCF_059424195.1 Caulobacter sp. GW456-12-1-14-TSB4 | reverse complement strand
GAGACGGAGGGGGCGCTAAACCAGCGCCACCGCCTTCTCCGCCTCCATCGCCCCCTCCAGGTCCCCCAGGATATCCGCCACGTCCTCCAGCCCCACCGACAGCCGCACCAGCCCCTCGCTGATCCCCGCCGCCGCCCGTTCCTCCAGCGAATAGGGCGAGTGCGTCATGCTGGCCGGGTGCTGGATCAGCGTCTCGGCGTCCCCCAGCGACACCGCTCGGCGGATCAGCGCCAGCCGGTTCATCAGCGCCGCGCCCGCCGCGTGGCCGCCCTTCAGTTCAAAGGCGATCATCCCCCCGCCGCCGGCCATCTGGCGCTCGGCCAGGGCCCGTTGCGGGAAGCTCTGGAGACCGGGATAGGACACCCACGCCACCGCCGGATGCGCCTCCAGCCAGCGCGCCACGGCGTGAGCGCTCTGGCCGTGGCGGGCCATACGTAACGACAGGGTCTTGAGCCCCCGCATGACCAGGAAGGCGGTGAACGGCGACATCACCGCGCCGGTCATGTCCTTGACGCCGATCAGCCGCACGCGGGCCATGTCCTCGACGCCGCCGACCGCGATGCCGCCCACCAGGTCGCCGTGGCCGCCCAGATACTTGGTCGCCGAGTGGACGACGATGTCGGCCCCCAGGCTCAGCGGCCGGGTCAGGACCGGCGTGGCGTAGGTGTTGTCGACCACCACCTTGACGCCAGCCCCCTTTTCTCCGGCGCCGTGGGCGATCGCGCTGATCGCGGCGATGTCCACCAGGCGCATGTTCGGATTGGCCGGGGTCTCGAAATAGACGATCCGCGTCCGGTCCGAGATCGCCGCGGCCAGGGCCCGCGGATCGGTCATGTCGACCGTCTTCACGCTGATCCCGAACCGGGTCAGGCCGTCGCGCAGCAAGGCATAGGTGCAGCCGTAGAGCGTCTGGTCGGTGATCACCTCGTCACCCGCCCGCAGGAAGCTCCACAGGACAGCGGTGATCGCGCCCATGCCCGAGGCGGTGGCGACGGCGGCCTCGCCGCCCTCCAGGCTGGCCAGGCGACGCTCCAGGAGGTCCGTCGTCGGATTGGAGACCCGCGAATAGAAATAGCCTTCCCGCGTCCCGGCGAACATCTCGCCGCCGGCCTCGGCGCTCTCGAAAGCGAAGGTCGAGGTCAGGTGCACCGGCGGCGTCAGCGCCCCGTGCTCGTCGGCCGGATCGTAGCCCGCATGGATGGCCCGCGTGGAGAAGCCGCCTTGATCGTTGCGCATGTCTCACTCCTTGTTGGGGTGAGAGTGACGCGGAGTTCGATGGCATAGATTGCGAAGTCTGCCACGATGGGGTTCAATTTTGGCAGATTCTGCTCAAGAGGCCGCACGTGGACACCAAGGACCGCCAGATCATCCGCGAGCTGCAGAAGGACGGCCGGCTGACCAACCAGGACCTGGCCGAGCGGGTGAACCTGTCGCCCTCGCCCTGCCTGCGCCGGGTGCGCAACCTGGAGGCCGCCGGGGTGATCACCGGCTACACCGCCCTGGTGGACCAGAAGGCCTATGGCCTGCCGATCACCGTCTTCGTGCGCGTGCGCCTGAACAGTCCCAGCCAGGACCTGATCACCGGCTTCGAGGCGCAAGTGCAGCGGATCGACCAGATCCAGGACTGCTTCCTGCTGGCGGGCAGCGACGACTATCTGCTGCGGGTGATCATCGACAGCCTGGAGGCCTATGAGGACTTCATGCGGCGCAAGCTGCACGCCATCCCCGGCATCGCCTCGATCGACACCAGCTTCGCCTATGGCGTGGTCAAGCAGACGCGCGTGTTCCCAATCGCGAATTGAACTGGCGCGCGCTAGGTGCGGCAATTCGTCCGACAGGCTGTCACGGGAATTTCAGCCCACCGCCGGACCGCGACCGCTACCATGGCGAACGATGATCAACGAAGCGCCGCCTCTGTCCGGGTCGCCCAGCGTCACCACGGCGCTGAAGCATGCCCCTTTGGGTATCGCGATCTTCGACAGCGAGATGCGCTACCTGGCCGCCTCGCGACAGTACCTGACCGACCAGCACCTGCCGCCGGACATGCCGCTGATCGGTCGCAAGCACTACGAGGTCTTCCCCGAGATCCCCGAGAAGTGGCGCATCCTGCACGCCCGGGTCATCTCCGAGGGCGTCGAGCTGCGCCACGAGGGCGACCCCTATGTCGATCGCGAAGGCCGCACCGAGTGGATCCGCTGGTCGATGGCCCCCTGGCGCCAGGACAATGGCGAGATCGGCGGCCTGATCCTCTACACCGAGGTGGTCACCGCCACGATCGAGGCGCGCATCAAGCTGGAGGCCGCCGAGGCCCGCTATCGCGCCGTGTTCGACCAGGCCGCCATGGGCGTGGCCCGCCTGACGCCGACGGGCGAGATCCTGGAGGCCAATGACAGCTTCTGCGCCCTGCTCCAGCGCGACCGCGACGTGCTGCTGGGCGTGGCGCTGCAAAGCCTGGTGCACCCGGACTTCATGCACCAGACCTTGGTGCAGAGCGCGGCCCTGCTGTCGGGCGAGATCGAGACCTGCTCGGCCGAGCGGCGCTTCCTGGTCGGCAACAGCGACGCCTGGATCCACCTGACCGCCTCGATGGTCCGCATCGATGACGCGCCGGCCTATATCCTGGCGATCATCTCCGACATCAGCGCCCGCAAGGAGGCCGAGGACGCCCAGGCACGCCACCAGAGCCAGCTGCGCCTGCTGATCAACGAGCTGAACCACCGGGTGAAGAACACCCTGGCGACGGTCCAGTCGATGGCCGCCCAGACCCTGCGCAACGAGCCCGATCCGGTGGTGGCCTTCGAGAAGTTCGAGGCGCGCCTGCTGGGCCTGTCGGGCGTGCACGACATCCTGACCCGCGAGAGCTGGCATGGCGCCGAGCTGCAGGAAGTGGTCGAACGCGCCCTGCGCCCCTTCGACCAGGCCGGCGCGCGCTTCACCATCAACGGCCCGCCCGTGCGCCTGCAACCGGGCGGGGCCCTGACCATGGCGCTGATCCTGCACGAGATGGCCACCAACGCCCTGAAGTACGGGGCGCTATCGACCGCCGAGGGCCGCGTGGCGCTGTCCTGGACCTATGCGCCCGCCGACCGCGCCCTGGAAGTCGCCTGGACCGAGGCTGGCGGCCCGCCGGTGACCGCGCCCACGCGCCGGGGCTTCGGCTCGCGCCTGATCGAGCGCAGCCTGGGCGGCGAGCTGAAAGGCGCGGCGACCATGGAGTACCGGCCCGAAGGTCTGGCCTGCGTCCTGCGCGCCCGCCTGCCCGAGACGCCCGAGAACGAAGCCGCGCACGGCTAGCGCAAGCCTATGGCGGGTCACCGCTCGCCGCGGCGTCCTTGTTCTTGAGAAGTCTCTCGCGGATCCCACACGCCAGACTCTTCGCCGACCGGGACGTCGTCGTCCCGGTCGGCCTTCTCCCCCCTCGCCCAAGCGCTCGACCGTCAGTAGGCTGGCGCCATGACGCTCGCCCGACTCACCCGCCGCTCCACGTTCCTGTCGCTCGCCGCCGCCGGTCTCGCGCCCGGCCTGGCCGCCGCCGCGCCCAAGAAAGGCGCCCCGAAGGAGGACTGGAAGGCGCTGGCCGCCGACGTCCGCAAGGAGTTCCAGTGGGCCTGGCAGGGCTATGTCGCCAAGGCCTGGG
Organism: Caulobacter sp. GW456-12-1-14-TSB4; assembly: GCF_059424195.1. Classification (NCBI taxonomy): domain Bacteria; kingdom Pseudomonadati; phylum Pseudomonadota; class Alphaproteobacteria; order Caulobacterales; family Caulobacteraceae; genus Caulobacter; species Caulobacter sp. GW456-12-1-14-TSB4. The sequence goes on along the minus strand of NZ_JBWKZF010000046.1, from coordinate 21,710 downwards.
GCAAGGACGAGATCAATCCCGTCAGCGGCACGTCGCAGTCGTTCTTCGTCGAGGGCCATGACTTGGGCCTGTCGCTGGTCGAGGCGCTGGATACGCTGTGGATCATGGGCCTGGACGCCGAGTTCCAGGCCGGCGTCGACTGGGTGAAGTCGTCGCTGAACTTCGACGTCAATGGCGAGGCGCAGGTCTTCGAGACCAATATCCGCCTGGTCGGCGGCCTGATCTCGGCGCACCTGGCCTGCGGCGATCCCGTGCTGCTGGCCAAGGCCAAGGACCTGGCCGACCGCCTGCTGAAGGCCTTCGACGCCTCGCCCTACGGCCTGCCCTGGCGCTATGTGAACCTGAAGACCGGCGCGGTCCGCGATCCCGAGACCAATCTCGCCGAGATCGGCACCTACATCACCGAGTTCGGCGTGCTGAGCCAGCTGACCGGCGACAAGCGCTATTTCGACGTCGCCAAGAAGGCCATGAAGCACGCGCTCGACAAGCGCTCGAAGATCGGCCTGATGGCCGCCAATATCGACGCCCGCACCGGCGAATGGATCAGCCGCACGGCCAGCATCGATATCTATGCCGACAGCTTCTACGAATATCTGTGGGACGCCTGGGAGCTGTTCGGCGACGAGGATTGCAAGCGCTGGGCCCAGGAAGTCACCGCCGCCCAGCTGGCCCACCAGGCCAAGCGCTATGACGGCCGCCTGTGGTTCCCGATGGTCGATTACGAGACCGGCGCGGTGCTGAACACCAGCCAGAGCGAGCTGGCCGCCTACTATGCGGGCCTGCTGGCCCAGGTCGGCTTCAAGAAGGAAGGCGACGACTACCTGGCCTCGTTCACCGAGATGCAGGCCACGTTCGGCGTCATCCCGGAGTCGATCGACGTCGCCACCCGCCAGGCCCGCCGCAAGGGCACCGGCCTGCGCCCCGAATATGCCGACGCCTGTCTGAACCTGTGGCTGCTGGACCGCGACGACCGCTATCGCGCGCTGACGGCGATCCACTATCGGGAGATGAAGGCCACCAGCAAGGCGGCCTACGGCTACACCGCGCTGAAGGACATCACCACCAAGCCGATGACCCAGGGCGACAACTGCCCCGGCTACTGGTGGTCCGAGCAGATGAAGTACTACTACCTGATCTTCTCGGACACGCCGCGCATCGACTATCGCACCCTGCAGCTCAGCACCGAGGCCAACGTCCTGCGTGGTTTCCGAAAGGTTTAGCTTTCCCTAACCCTGGACAACTTGTCGCACCTGAAAGCGTGGGGCCGCCGCCGTCCCGCGACGTCATCCCATTGAGTCCGAACTGCCGCACGCCTGTTGCGTGAATCAGCGATGCAGCACTCGGCTCGGGGGATTGGATCATGCGACTTCCCACGTACGCGTTTGCGCTGGCCCTCGCGGCCTTGGCTCTTCCGGTTCTGGCCGGTTCGGCCCATGCCGCCGACCTTCGGGAGCGGCTCTATGATCCGGCTGACGGCGTCATGGTCGTCGCCCACCGCGCCTGCCATTCGGCCGCTCCGTCGCGCGGCCTGGACAACCCCGTCCCCGAGAACTCCATCGCCGCCCTGGAGCGCTGCATCGCCCTGGGCGTCGATGTCGTCGAGATCGACGTGCGCCGCACCCAGGACGGCGCGCTGGTCGTCATGCACGACGCCAAGGTCGACCGCACCACCACCGGCAAGGGCAAGGTCTCGGACCTGACCCTGGGCGAGCTACAGGCCCTGCGCCTGAAGGCCGACGGCCAAGCCACCAACGCCGCCCCGCCGACCCTGTGCGCCTTCCTCAAGGCCGCGCGGGGCCGCATCCTGGTCAATCTCGACGTCAAGGAAGGCCCGCTGGCCGCCCAGGTCGCCCGCGTGGTCCACGACGTCGGCGCCGACGACTGGGTGCTGTTCAAGGCCCGCGCCGATCTGGGCGACGCGGCGATCGCCGACCAGCCGCTCTACAAGAACCTGGCCTTCATGCCGATCGTCGGCGGCAAGGGCGCGCCCGACCAGCTGGCCACGATCACCAACGCCCAGGCCCATGGCGCCCAGGCGATCCCGGCCATCGAGATGGACGCCCTGAAGAAGGACGGCTTCATCGCCGTGCGCGACGCCGCCCGCGCCGCCCGCGTCCGCCTCTGGACCAACAGTCTGACCGGCAAGGGCCTGAAAGGCCTGCCCGACGCGGCCGGCGACAGCCACGCCCTGACCGATCCGGGCAAGGCCTGGGGCGGCCTGATCGCGCAAGGCGTCAGCGTCGTCCAGACCGACCATCCGGCGGCGCTGCTGGACTATCTGAACGGCCAGGGCCTGCGCGGCGGCGCGATCACGGTGGCGGACGCGCGGTCGTCCCTGTCGGAACAACCCGCCGCGTCGCCCAGGAGCCGCTGAGCCGGAGCCATCGGCGTCGTGCTTGGAAGACTTTGAATTTTAAAGAGAAGTCAGTCCGTCCTGGTGGCGGGGGGCGGGATCGAACCGCCGACCTGTGGGTTATGAATCCACCGCTCTAACCATCTGAGCTACCCAGCCATCGCCAGGACGGACGGGGGTCATACTCCCGAGTCTGGTTCGCATCAAGCCTTAGGTGATCATTCCGTCGAGCGCTGCTTCCAAGCGCCGCGCCAGTTCGTCGGGGCCGTATTCGCTCAGCACCAGCGCGCGCGCCGCCGCGCCCAGGCGCTTGGCCATCTCGCGGTCGCTGATCAGCTCGCCCAGGGCTTCGCCCAGGCGGTCGGGGTCGTCGTCGGGCACCAGGCGGCCGGTGACGCCTTCCTTGAGGATCTCGACCGGCCCGTCGATCTCGGTGGCCACCACCGGCAGGCCGACGGCCATCGCCTCCAGCAGGGTCAGCGGGAAGCCCTCCTGGTGCGACGGGAAGGCGAAGAGGTCGCCCGTGGCCAGGAAACCGGCGACGTCGTCGGTCCAGCCGATCAGCTTCACGCACGGATCGAGATCCAGCTCCTTGATCAGCGCCTCCAGGTCGGCGCGTTCATCACCCTCGCCGGCGATCTCGCAGGTGACGTCGAAGTCCCAGGATCGCAGCCTGCCAATCGCGCGGATCAGGACGTCGAAGCCCTTCTTCGAGTGCAGCCGGCCGGCGGCGACGATCTTCACCGGCTTGCCTTCACGGCTGAAGGGGCTGGCCTGGACCTTGGGCGGTTTCACCGCATTCTGGACGACGTGGACGTGATCGGCCGGCGCGCCGCGCTCCAGGGCCAGATCGGCCAGGTGCTGGCCGACGCACAGATAGTGGGTCCCGGGCGTGACGTCGAAGCTGGGTTTGTGCACGCAGACGGCCTGGATGACATCGGCCGGAGCAGCCTTGGCGAACAGCCGCGCCGGGCGCTGGCCGTGGCTGAGTATGATCGCCGGCTTGGCCGAACGGACCACCGCGCGGGCCGCGCCCAGCGTGATCGGGTCCCAGTCGGTGAAGGCCGGCATGACGGTCAGCGGCGGGGTCCGGTCAGCCTGCGCCGCAGCCATCTTGCCGCCCTTGCGCACCACGCCGACGCAGCGGCCGCCGCGCTTGGCGGCCCAGGCCTCCAGGATCGGCTGATAGTCGAGGAACACCTGCTCCAGGCCGCCCAGCCCCTTGCCCAGCATGGCGTGCAGCAGGTTGGTCAAGGCAAGCTCCGGGGGCGGCGTTACAGGCGGCGGACCATCGGCGCGGGCCGATCCGGTGTCAACGCGAAGCTAGGCGGCGGGCTCCCCGAGCAGACGGCTGGCGACCTCCTCGCCGATCGCCAGCGAGCTGGTCAGGCCCGGGCTCTCGATGCCGAACAGCGCCATCAGGCCTTCGAAGCCGTGGTCCTCGACGCCGCGCAACTGGAAGTCGGGCTGCGGCTCGTCGGGGCCATGGATCTTGGGCCGCACGCCGGCATAGTCGGGCTGCAAGGCGCCGTCTGGCAGGCCCGGCCAGAACTTGCGGATATAGCCCGCGAACTCATCAGCCTTACTGGCATCGATCGAATAGTCGGGCGCGGAGACGTATTCCAGGTCCGGCCCGAACACCGCCTGGCCGCCCATGTCGTTGCGGTAGTGGGTGCCCAGCGCCCCATGGATCGGCGGCGGATAGACCAGCCGCTGGAATGGCGCCTTGCCGGTCAGCCGGAAATAGACGCCCTTGCCGTAGTGGGCCTTGGGGATGTGGTCGGCCGGGTAGCCTTCGATACGGCTGGCGACGTCCTGCGACGACAGGCCCGGCGCGGTGACCAGCAGGCGGCAGGTCAGGCGCGTGGGATCGGCCCCGCCCGCGCGCACCGTGAAGCCGCCGCTCGCCAAGGCCTCCGCGCCCTCGAACGGCGTCGACAGCACCACCGCCCCGCCGGCCGCCTCGATCTCGCCGTGCAGGGCCAGCATGTAGTCGTGGCTGGCGAACACGCCGCTTTCCGGCGACAGCAGCGCCGCGTGACAGTTGAGTCCCGGCTCCATCGCCCGCGCCTGGGCGCCGGTCAGCCGCTCCATGCCCTCGACATCGTTGGCCAGGGCCTGGTCCCAGATGGCGTCGAGACGGGCGATCTCGTCCTGCGACGTCGCCACCACCAGCTTGCCGCAGCGCTTGTAGGGCGCACCGTGCGCGTCGAGGAACGGGTACAGCCGCCGCCGCCCCTGCACGCACAGCTTCGCCTTCAGCGACCCGGTCGGATAGTACAGCCCGCCGTGAATGACCTCGGAATTGCGCGACGACACGCCCTGGCCGATATGCGCCTCGGCCTCCAGGACAACGACGCTCAGGCCACGCTTGGCCAAGGCGTAGCCACAGGCCAAGCCCACGGCGCCCGCGCCGACGACCACGGCGTCGAAGTCGAACTCGGTCATTTGAACGCCACCGGTTTTCTCGCGCCATGCCGGACGCGGAGGACGAGCACGTCCAGCTCACGGATGCGATAGAGGATGATGTACGGCGGAACCGTCACGCCCCTTACGCCCAGACCGAATTCAGGCTTCAGCCCATAGCCTTCGGGCGCGTTCGCCAAGCTCTGGCATCGTTGGAGGAGCTGACGGCCGAAAGCCGCCGCGGCCAGGGGTTTGTCGGCGGCGATATCCTTGCCGATCTGTTGGATGTCCTTCACGGCCAAGGCGCTCAGGCGAACTGGCCTCAAGCCTTGGCGTCCCGCGCGTTGGCCATGTGCTCGTACTTGGCGACCAGCGCGTGGAGGAACTCGAAGGCGTCGACCTCGCCAACGCCGGAGCCCACATCGACCTCGTCGGCCAACACCTTGAACGCAGCCTCTCCGCCGACCAATTCGACAGCGCGATAGTGCTCCAACTCCAGGAGCGACGCCGTCACCGCCTCGTCGAGCGTCGCGAACTCTCCAGCCACGACACGTTCATTCAGCTCCTCGACGGCGCCGACGGGGAGGTTCACCGAAACGACGGAAGCTGTCCGAACAGGCTTGTTCATGGCTTGGCCTTCAGGTCCGCCAGCATGTCGGACAGCGAGCGCTTGCCGCCAACCCAGTCGGCGGGGTCTTGCGTCTCGACCACTTCGAGCTTGTCCAGCAGGGCCTCGAGCTTGTCCGGGCCGCCGACGATCTCGGCCGCGCGGCGATAGTTCAACTCGGCCAGTTCGGCCGCGACGCCCTCGTCCAGCGAGGAGAATTCACCCCGCTCGACCCGCGCCTGCAGGTCGGCGGCGTCCTCGGCGGTGAGGGTCACGGTCACGGGCGGCTTGTTCATGGCGGGAAACCTAGCACGAACCTCCCGTCACGCCAGACCGCTTGCCAAACGCCCGCGCGACGGCTCACCCTGAGATTGAGATTCGCGGGGGCGCATCGAAGTCATGAAATCCTGGATTTTGATCGCCGTCGCGACGACGCTGATAGGCGGCGCGGCGAACGGGCAGGCGCTACACGCGATCCCTGGTGACCCGAAGGGCGCTCTGGTCTGGCGCATGAAGCTCAACGCCAACGACATCGCCGCGATCTATCCGCAGAAGGCCCAACGCGAGGAGAAGGCCGGCTGGGCGATCGTCGAGTGCCAGAGCCAGGCGACCGGCGACTTCAAGGACTGCCGGCTGCTGGGCGAAGCCCCGGCCGACTACGGGTTCGGCGAGGCGGCGCTGAAGCTGACCTCGAAGTTCAAGCTGGACCCGAAGAAGAACGACCCGGCCGAACTGGCGGGCGGCGTTGTCGCCATCCCGATCGTGCTGTTGACCCCGACGGGCGCGCCGGTTCCGCCGCGCGACGCCCTGGCCGGCGATCCGTCGGTCATGCTGACGCCGGCCGCCAAGGGGACCGCGCCCTGCCCGACCACGGCCACGCCGGCCCAGACCTGCGGCGTCCATCCGTTCACCTGGGCCAAGCGACCGCGCATCGCCGAGACCGCCGCCCTGGTGCGCGACGCGGCGATCACGCCGGCCAGCACCACCGTGCTCTGCCCCCTCGCCGAGGATATGAAGCTGGCCCGCTGCACGCTGACCGGTCCCGCTGATCCGAGCCAGGTTTCGGCCATGACCGGGCTGATCCCACTGTTCACCGCCCCGGCCCAGACCGATGACAAGGTCCCCGCCAAGGACGCCTTCGCCCTGGTCCAGTTCAACTGGGCGTCTCTGAAGCGCGCGGTCGAGGCCAGCGCTTTGACGCCTCGGCCCTAAGCCCTCTAGAGATTGCTGAAATGAAGAAGACCCTGCTGCTTCCGGTGGCCCTGCTGTCGCTCGCCGGGACCGCCAACGCCGAGCCCGCCAAACGCCCGTGGCGTCCGGAGATGACACGCCTTCCCACGAGCGGACAGTTCGGCCAAGTCCTCAAGCGTCTCCACGTGAAGGGCGAGCCGATCGGCTGGGCGCTCCTTCAATGCCATGTCGCGGCTTCGGGAGACTTGGCGCCCTGCAGCGTTATTCTCGAGGCGCCGGAGCCGGGCCTGATCGGCCAGATGGCCCTGGGGCTGGCGCCGTTCATGCGGGTCAAGCCCGCGATGGAGAACGGCAAAGCCGTGGACGGCGGCTCCATCTTCGTACCGATCAACATAGGCTCGGTACGAAATAACGGGGCGTTCAAGTCTTCCTATGTCGCGGGCAATCCGTCCTTCGCCGTCCTGCCTCCCGGCGACGCCAGGCCTGGCAGGATCAAGATTCCCTGCCCGACGGAAGCGGACCCTGCCGCGATCTGCCCTGCGCTCCCGATCTACTGGTCCGATACGCTGTCGCTGGAAGAGAACGCTCCGATGCTTCTCGAAGCCCAGCAAGCCACCGACTTCTCAGCCGTGTCGTGCCGGTACGCCGGGAACAACATCCTGGAGGATTGCCGGATCAAGGGTCAGGACGGTCCGCGGGTAAGCGCGACCGTTCACAAGATCCTTTCGACCCTCAAAGCGCCGAAGTGGGCGGACGACAACGCAGCGGTCACGCCGACCCGGGTAACGATCGTCTTCAACTGGACGATGCTCACCAAGGCTGCGGCGGCCATCGTGGCCGCCGCACCTGAATTGACTTCACCCAAGACGCCCTAAGCCCTGCCCCACTGCGCCCAGAGCTTGTCCTCGGCCGCCTTGGCGGTGACCACCGAGGCGTCCTTGACGTGGCCGTAGCCGCGGATCTGCTGCGGGATCTCGGCGATCTTCACCGCCAGCGGCAGGCTCTCCTTGGAGAGGCCGGCGGTCAGGCGGTCCAGGGTCGTCTCGTAGGACGCCATCAGGCCGCGCTCCATCCTGCGCTCCTCGGTGTGGCCGAAGAGGTCCAGGGCGCCGCCGCGCAGGCCCTTCATCCTGGCCATCATCGGGAAGGCGAGATCGAGCATCCAGCCGCCGAAGGCGATCTTCTTGGGCTTGCCGTCCGGCCCCTTGGGGGCCAGCAGCGGCGGGGAGAGCCAGACCTTGGCCTGACCGCCCTTGAAGGTCTCGGCCAGCTCGGCCTTGAAGCGACCGTCGGTGTAGAGGCGGGCGACCTCGTACTCGTCCTTGTAGGCCATCAGCTTGTAGAGGTTCACGGCCGCCGCGCGGGTCAACGCTTCGCCACCGAGCGCGGCTTCAGCCGCGCGCACCTTGGCCACCTTGTCGGCGTAACGCTGGGCGTAGGCGGCGTTCTGGTAGGCGGTCAGCTCGCCGATGCGGTGGGCGATCAGCTCGTCCAGCGGCATCACTTCCGGCGTGGCGACCTTCTCTTCCTTGACGGCGATCGACGACGGGTCGTGGGCGACGCGGCGGCCCAGCTCGAAGGCCTGCAGGTTGGCCTCGGCGTCGACGCCGTTCAGCTTGATGGCGCGGTAGAGGGCGCGGCTGGAGACCGGGATCACCCCGCGCTGCCAGGCGAAGCCCACCATGATCATGTTGGCGTAGATGGCGTCGCCGAACTCGGTTTCCGCCAGGCGCTGGGCCGGGCAGGCGTCGAACGTGTTGGTGGCGCCCTTCACGCGACGCGCCATGGCGTTGCTGTCGAACTTGACGTCGCGGCTGGTGACGAAGTCGGCGGTGGGGGCAAAGTCGCTGTTGCCGAAGGCGCGCGTGCGGTCCTTGGCGTAGAGCGAGAGGCCTTCCGGCGAAGCGGCCACCAGCAGGTCGCAGGCGATCAGCACGTCGGCGCTGGCGGCCGGCACGCGGCCGCCGACGATGGTCTCCTCGGTCTCGCCGATCTTGACGTGGCTGAACACCGAGCCGCCCTTTTGGGCCAGACCGGTCATGTCCACGACGCTGCCGGCGCGGCCGTCGATGTGGGCGGCCATGGCCAGGATCGAGGCCACGGTGGTGACGCCGGTGCCGCCCACGCCCGTGAACAGGATCTTGCGCACGCCGGTCAGCGGCTCGAACTCGGGCAGCGGCGTCGACTCGGCGGTCAGGGCCGCCGGGGTCTTCTTGGACTGGGCGCTCTCGGCCCCTTCCAGGGTGATGAACGAGGGGCAGTAGCCCTCGACGCAAGAGTAGTCCTGGTTACAGGACGACTGGTTGATCTTGCGCTTGCGGCCAAACTCGGTGGCCAGCGGCTCGACCGAGACGCAGTTGGACTTCACCGAGCAGTCGCCGCAGCCCTCGCAGACCAGCGGGTTGATGAAGACGCGCTTGGTCGCCTTGGGCATCGAGCCACGCTTGCGGCGGCGGCGCTTTTCGGTGGCGCAGGTCTGGTCATACAGCAGCACGGTCGTGCCGGGCGTCTCGCGCAGCATCTCCTGCACGCGCATCAGGTCCGAGCGCGGGAAGATCTCGACGCCGGGCGCCAGGTCGGTGACGCCCTGATAGCGCTCCAGCTCGTCGACGACGATGACGGTCTTGGTCACGCCCTCGGCCGCCAGCTGGCGGGTGATCTGGGCGGGGGTGAAGCCGCTCTCGGCGCGCTGGCCGCCGGTCATGGCGACGGCGTCGTTATAGAGCAGCTTGTAGGTGATGTTGGTCTTGGCCGCGACCGCGCCCCGGATCGCCAGCGAGCCGGAGTGGTTGTAGGTGCCGTCGCCCAGGTTCTGGAAGACGTGCTTTTCGCTGGTGAACGGCGCCGCGCCGACCCAGGTCAGGCCCTCGCCGCCCATGTGGGTGTTGAGGTCGGTCATCGGGTCGTTGAACCCGGCCATGTAGTGGCAGCCGATGCCGGCCAGGGCCCGCGAGCCCTCGGGCAGCTTGGTCGAGGTGTTGTGCGGACAGCCCGAGCAGAAGAACGGCTTGCGGGCCTGGTCGGCGGCCAGGCTGACGGCGGCGACGCCAGCGGCCGAGACGCGGTTCAGATAGGCGCGGGCCCGCTCCATGTGCGGGCCGTCCGGCAGTCGGTCGTAGATGGCCAGGGCGATTTCGGCCACCGACAGGGCGCCCAGCTCCGACAGCAGCGGCGCACCGCGTTCGTCGATCTTGCCGATGATGCGCGGCCGCGCCTGGGCGGGAAGGTCGTACAGCGCGGCGCGAGCCTGGGGCTCGATCAGGCCGCGCTTGTGCTCGATGACCATCAGGGTCTCGAGGCCGGCGGCGAAGGCGCGCAGGCCCAGCGGCTCCAGCGGCCAGGGCATGCCGACCTTGTAGATGGAGACGCCCAGGTCGGCGGCTTCCTGCAAGGTCATGCCCATGGCCGTGAAGGCCTCCAGCACGTCCTTGTAGGCCTGGCCCTGGCAGACGATGCCCAGGCGCGCCTTGCCGGCGCGCACGTGCTGAGCGCCCAGCACCACGCGGTCGATGTTGTTCGCGCGAGCGAAGGCCAGGGCGGCGGGCAGCTTGTGCAGCCGCATCCGCCGTTCCTTCTCCATCGGCTGGTCCTTCAGCCGGATGCCGAGACCGCCGGGCGGGAAGGCGAAGTCGGGGACGATGGCCTGGTGACGGTCCAGCGAGACATCGATGGTCACGCCCGAGTCCATGGTGTCGGCCAGGGCGATCATGCCCGTCCACAGACCCGAGAACCGCGACATGGCGATGCCGAGAATGCCGTAGTCGAGCACCTCCTGGACGTCGGCCGGCGACAGCACCGGCATCTCGAAGTCCTGGAAGGCGAATTCCGATTGCGACGGCAGGGTCGAGCTCTTGCAGCTGTGGTCGTCGCCGGCCACCGCCAGCACGCCGCCGGTCGGTAAGGTCCCGGCGAAATTGGCGTGCTTGAAGACGTCGCCGGTGCGGTCGACGCCGGGCGCCTTGCCGTACCACATGCCGAACACGCCATCATAAAGCGCGCCGGGGAACAGATTTGCCTGCTGGCTGCCCCACACGGCGGTGGCGGCGAGATCCTCGTTGAGGCCTTCCTGGAAGACCACATCGTGCGCGGTCAGCAGTTTCTTGATGCGCGCGGCCTGCTGGTCCAGGCCGCCCAGCGGCGAGCCGCGATAGCCCGACAGATAGCCGCCGGTGTTCAGCCCGGCCAGGCGATCGAGACGCTTACGATCCAGCAAAACCCGGAGGAGAGCTTGCACGCCAGTGATGAAGGCGCGGCCATCTTCGAGCACATATTTGTCGTCTAGAGTGACTTCCGAGTGCCGCATGGCAAAAATTTTCCTCCTGGGTCTTCCCGCCCGCTACGCAATATCTTATAGAAGCGCGGAAATTGTTTGCCCAAGGCGTGCCCGACTCAGGCCCTCTTTGCGCAAAATTGGAGCGTCAACGCCCACTTGGGGGAGGAATTTCTTGTCCGAACAACTCGACGCCGTGGATGCCAAGATCCTCGATCTCATCCAACACGACGCCGGACTGTCTGTCGCCGAGATCGCCGAACGAGTCGGCCTCTCGTCCAGCCCGTGCTGGCGCCGGATCAAGCGCCTTGAAGACGCCGGCGTCATCCAGCGTCGCGTGACCATCCTGGACCGCGAAAAGCTGGGCCTGGGCTTCGAAGTCTATTGCACCGTCAAGCTGTCCCTTCCGACCAAGGATAATCTGGACACGTTCGAACAGGCGGTCGGCAAGTGGGCCGAGGTCGTGCAGTGCGCCACCGTCACCGGCGCCGCCGACTACGAGATGCGCATCGTCACCCGCGACATGCACGCCTTCGACGAATTCCTGCGCGAGAAGCTGCTGTCGCTGGGCCTGGTGTCCAACATCGAGAGCCGCATCGTCATCCGCGGCGTCAAGAACTCGACGGCCGTGCCGCTGGGCCTGGTCAGCCCGTACGTCAGCCCGCTGAGCTGATCTGAATTCCGGAGCGCGGTCGGGGGGCCGCGCTCCAGACACCCGACATCGAAGAGGAGGCCGCGATGGCCGGATCGAGCACTGGTAGTGCGTCGACGCGACGCGTGCTGGCCGCCAGCCTGATCGGCACGGCGGTGGAGTTCTACGACTTCTATATCTACGCCACCGCCGCCTCGCTGGTGTTCGGGCCGCTGTTCTTCCCGTCCAGCTCGCCGGCCGCGCAACTCCTGGCCTCCTATGCCAGTCTCAGCGTCGCCTTCATCGCCCGGCCGCTGGGCTCGCTGGTATTCGGCCACTTCGGCGATCGCATCGGCCGCAAGTCGACCCTGGTCGCCTCGCTGCTGATCATGGGCGGATCGACCCTGGCCGTCGCCTTCCTGCCGACCTACGCCATGGCCGGCTGGATCGCGCCGTTCCTGCTGTGCCTGCTGCGCTTTGGCCAGGGCTTTGGCCTGGGCGGCGAGTGGGGCGGGGCCGCGCTGCTGGCGGTCGAGAACGCCCCGCCCGGCTGGCGCGCGCGGTTCGGCATGTTCCCGCAGCTGGGCGCGCCGGTCGGCTTCATCGCCGCCAACGGCCTGTTCCTGCTGCTGGGCGCCCTCCTGACGCCGGAGCAGTTCCAGGCCTGGGGCTGGCGCCTGCCGTTCCTGGGCAGCGCCGCGCTGGTGGGCGTGGGCCTGTGGATCCGCCTGAAGCTGACCGAGACCGCCGCCTTCCGGGCCGCCGCGCAAGAGGCCCCGCCGGCCCATGTGCCGGTCGCCGAGCTGATGCGCACCCATGCCCGGGAAGTCATCGGCGGCACCTTCGCCGTCGTGGCCTGCTTCGCGCTCTTCTACCTGACCACCGCCTTCTCGCTGGGCTATGGCGTCACGACCCTGGGCTACGGCCGGCAGGTGTTCCTGGGCGTCCTGCTGTTCGCCATCCTGTTCATGGCCGCCGGCATTGTCTGGGCCGGCTACTGGTCGGATGCGACCAGCCCGCGCCGGGTGCTGATGACCGGCTCGGTGCTGACCATCGTCGCCGGCGCGGCCCTGGCCCCGATGATGGGCGCCGGCTCGCTGTGGCTGATCGGCGCGTTCCTGTCGGCCGCCTTGGTGGTCATGGGCCTGGTCTACGGACCGCTCGGCGCCTGGCTGCCCAGCCTGTTCCCGGCCCGGGTGCGCTACACCGGCGCGTCGATCGCCTTCAATGTCGGCGGCGTCATCGGCGGCGGCATGACCCCGGCCATCGCCCAAGCCCTGGCCACCCATGGCGGGCTGAAGCTGGTGGGCCTCTATCTCGCCGGCGCCGGCGCGATCAGCCTGATCGCCCTGCTGCCGCTGAAGAAGGCCGCCGATACGCTGTAGGGTCCAAAAACGCGAACCTTGCATTGCCGCCTTTGAGCAAGACGAGGCGGCCTGGTCCCAGCTAAGCTCCGCTCATTCCTTCCCGGAGCCGCCCCATGATCGACCTCGTCATCGAAGCCCGCCGCCACGACATCGGAAACTTCGAGGTCGGCCGCGTGCTGCCCTTCCACGCCAAGCGGATGGTCGGCCCGTTCACCTTCCTGGACCACATGGGGCCGGCCGAGTTCGCGCCGGGCTTCCCCAAGAGCGCCGACGTCCGCCCGCACCCGCACATCGGCCTGTCGACCCTGTCGTACCTGTTCCAGGGCGAGATCACCCACCGCGACAGCGTCGGCTCGCTGGCCGTGATCAAGCCGGGCGAGGTCAACTGGATGACCGCCGGCGCAGGCATCACCCACTCCGAACGCTTCGAGACCCTGCGTCGCCAGGGCGGCCGCATGGACGGCATGCAGGCCTGGATCGCCCTGCCCAAGGAATATGAAGAGGTCGACCCCAGCTTCAGCCACCACGAAGGCCCGGCCGAGCTGCCGTCCTACGAGAGCGGCGGGCTGAAGGCGCGGCTGATCGCCGGCGAGGCGTTCGGGGCCAAGGCCAGCGTGCCGGTGTTCTCGCCGCTGTTCTACGTCCACTGGGAGCTGGAGCCGGGCACGGTCGCGTCCTTGCCGGCCGAATATTCTGAGCGCGCGGCCTATGTCGCCGACGGCCGGGTCGAGGTCGATGGACGCGAGCTGTCGGCCCTGCAGATGGCCGTCTTCGCGCCGGGCGACACCGTGGTCTTCAAGGCCCTGGAGCGCTCGACCGTCATGCTGCTGGGCGGCGAGCCGATCGGCCCACGCTTCATGGAGTGGAACTTCGTCTCCTCGTCCAAGGATCGCCTGGAGCAGGCCAAGGCCGACTGGAAGGCCGGCCGCATGAAGCTGCCCGACCTGGACCACGACGAGTTCATCCCCCTGCCGGAAGCGCCGCCGAAGACGCCACAGCCGATGTAGGCGACCGCCGCGCGTCAGACAGGCAAGCGCAACCGATCGGGCGCGTCCGGATTATTCTCAGACCCGGCGCCAAGGCCGGACTTGGGAGAAGACGCTCATGCGTATCGTGACGATCGCGGCCGTGGCCGCCCTGGGCCTGACGGTCATGGCTTGCGAGAACAAGGCCGAGAAGGCTCAGGAAGCGACGACCGAAAGCGCCACCGCCGCCAATGCGGCGGCCACCGCCTCGCAGGCCGCGACCGACGCCGCCAACGCTTCGGCCGATGCGGCGGCCGCGCCGACCGAGGCTTCGAAGGAAGCCGCCGGCGACGCCGCCGCCTCCGCGGGCGCCGCCGCCGAAAAGGCCGGCGACGAAGCCAAGAAGGCCGGCGAAAAGGCCAAGGACGCCGCGCACTAGTTCAGCGCTCGCTGTCATCCCGCGCTTTAGGCGCGGGATGATGGTTGAAACCTTCGTCGGCCGAGGCTCATAACAGCCCCCATGACCGACACCGCCTCAATCGACTTCGTCCGCGGCCTCCCGAAGGCCGAGCTTCACATGCATATCGAGGGCAGCCTCGAGCCCGAGCTGATGTTCGAGCTGGCCCAGCGCAATGGGATCACCCTGCCCTTCGCCTCGGTGGAGGAAATCCGCGCGGCCTACGACTTCTCGAACCTGCAGGACTTCCTGGACATCTATTACCAGGGCGCGGGCGTGCTGCAGACGGCCGAGGACTTCAAGGACCTGGCCCTGGCCTATTTCAAGCGCCTGGCGGCCGATGGCGGCACGCACGCCGAGATCTTCTTCGATCCCCAGACCCACACCGATCGCGGCATCGCCTTCGGCGTCGTCATGGAAGGCCTGCTGGCCGGCATGGATGAGGCCGAGAAGACCCTGGGCGTCACGTCCAAGCTGATCCTCTGCTTCCTGCGCCACCTGTCGGAAGAGGCCGCGTTCGAGACGCTGGAACTGGCCAAGCCGTGGCTGAACAAGCTGGCCGGCGTGGGCCTCGACAGCTCCGAAGTCGGCCACCCGCCGGCCAAGTTCGCCCGCGTCATGCAGGCCTCGCGCGATCTGGGCCTCAAGGTCGTGGCCCACGCCGGCGAGGAAGGCCCGCCGGCCTATGTCTGGGAAGCCATCGACCTGGTGAAGGTCGATCGCATCGACCACGGCAACCGCGCCCTGGAAGACGAGGCCCTGACCCAGCGCCTGGTCGCCGACGGCACGACCCTGACGGTCTGCCCGCTGTCGAACCTGAAGCTGTGCGGCGTGCCCAGCCTGGATGTTCACCCGCTGAAAAAGATGCTGAGCCTGGGCCTGAAGGCGACCGTGAACTCCGACGACCCGGCCTATTTCGGCGGCTACCTGCTGGAGAACTACATGGCCACCGCCGGCGCTGTGGGCCTGACCCGCGACGAGATCGTCACCCTGGCCAAGAACAGCTTCACCGGCTCGTTCCTGAGCGAGGCCGAGAAGGCCGAGCGGGTGGCCAAGGTCGAGGCCTACGCGGCCGCGCACTAGTCCCGTGACCGTCGTCGCCGCCAGCGCCTATGTGAAGGGCGAGGTCGTCCGGCCGCTCAGCCTGGACGACCCCGACGGCCTGCAGCCGCGCGAGGACGAGTTCGTCTGGATCGGCCTCGTCGAGCCCGACGAAGCCGAACTGCGGGTGCTGCAGCAGGCCTTCCACCTGCACCCGCTGGCGGTCGAGGACGCGCTGAACGCCAAGCAGACGCCCAAGGTCGATGTCTATGGCGATCAGCTGTTCGTGGTGGCCAAGACCGCCCACCTGCTGGACGACCGCATCGAATATGGCGAGACCGACTTCTTCGTCGGCCGCCGCCATCTGATCACCGTCCGCCACGGCTCGGCCCGCGCCCATACCGAGCTGCGCGCCCAGCTGGAGGCCGCCCCGGGCCTGCTGGGGCATGGCGTCGACTATGTGCTGCACGCGGTGCTGGACTTCATCGTCGATGGCTACATGCCGATCGTCGACCAGATCGAGGAAGACCTGATCGGCTTCGAGCGCCGGGCGCTGGACGCCTTCCTGACCCGCGCCGAGATCGCCCGCATCTTCACCCTTCGCCGAGCGCTGATGAAGTTCAAGAAGCTGCTGGGACCGATGACCCAGGTGGTCAGCGCCCTGGAGCATCATGACCTGCCCTGCATCGACAGCGACGTGCGGGCCTATTTCCGCGACGTCCGCGACCACATCCAGCGCACCGAACTGCTGGTCGACAGCCTGCGCGAGGTGCTGACCTTCGTTTTCGAGATCAGCAGCCTGCTGGAAACAGCGCCAGGGCGTGATTACCCGCCAACTGGCCGCCTGGGCCGCCATCCTGGCCGTGCCGACGGCGGTGGCCGGGATCTACGGCATGAACTTCGAGCACATGCCCGAGCTGAAGTGGACCTATGGCTATCCGGCGGTGATCGCGGGCATCGTGGTGATCTGCGGCCTGCTGTACCGGCGCTTCAAGAAGACCGGCTGGCTCTAGCTAGTTCCTGGGCTTCAGCAGGTCGGCGCCTCGGAAGAACACCGCGCGCCGTTCCGTGTCGGTATAGAAGAAGCCCCGCTCCACCCGGCCGCTGTCATAGCGCAGGGTCATCGTATAGCCGTCGATCCGATAGGTCCCCTGGCGGTCGGCGGCGCTGTTTCCACTGCGTCGCGCGCTGCCGCCGCCGAAGTTGGGGCCTGACACCGAGCCGGCCGAGCCTTCGTCGTCATAGACGTTCGCCGCCGCGATCCGCGCGTCGCCCACGCCCGTCGTCCCGCCCGCCCCGCCGGTGTTGAAGGCCGAGAACCGGCCGTTCGGCGTGAAGCCGACACCCCGGATCGACCACGACCCCGCGCCGCCGCCGATCTGGTACGAGGACGAGGTCTTGTACTGGCCGCTCAAGGTCTCGCCCGGCCGCCCGGGCAGGCGGACCAGTTCGCCGGGCGGCGTCTGGAACGCCGCGCCGCCGAACGACAGCTGGTAGGACGCGCCCTGCTTGCGCCAGCGGCCCCACCGCCCGGCTTCCCGCGCCTTGGAGGCTCCAACGTCGAAATCGCGCTCGGCCGGCAGGTCGCGGCGGACGCTGCCGTCCTTCAGCAGCAGGTAGGTGCTCTCGTTCATCTGCAGACCGCCGATCCCGTAGATCTGGCTCCAGGAATAGACGATCGCCTCGATCTCGCCGTCCTTGACCGCGCCGGCCGGCGGCGGTCCGGCCTTGACCGGCGTCGTCGCTGGGGACGGCGGCGATGCGGCGGGCTTGCCGGGCCCGACGGGCGACGCGGGCTCGGCGCAGGCATGGACCACCAGGTCCGACACCGCCCCGACGTGCGGCTTCAGGTCCGGATCATCCGGCGTGGTCAGCAGCTCGGCATAGCGGTTGGCGCCGTCCTGGCCCCTACAGGCCATGGCCAGGACCATGGTCGCGCCGGACCCGCCCTTCAGCATGGCCATGCCGCTGGCCACGCCGCGATGGGCCGGCTGCGTTCCTGGGGCCGAGGCCAGGGTCGCGCCTTGGGGCGGCTGCTGCATTCGGCGCAGGAACCAGGCGTCGAGATCGCCCTGCGCTCCCGGCTCGACATATAGCCTCAGCTCGACCTTGGACGCGCCGGCGGGGCGGTAGACCTTATAGTCAGGTGGGCCGGCCACCTGGCTCCAGCCGGCCGGGGTGAACGCCACCGCGCCGGCGGCCAGCAAACTCGCGGAAAGAAACACCAACAGCCCTCACGTCGCCTTTGACGCGAAGGTGGCGATGAATCGTGACGCCAAAGTGGAAGCTTGACCCTAGGCGGCCGAGCGCCGGCCGTAGGTCCGCACCAGCAGCGCCACCACGATCGCCAGGGCCAACAACCCCGCGATCTCGATCGACACGGCGCGGCAGAAGCTCAGCGACCGGAAGTCCGGAGTCAGCAGCGGAGCCAAAGCCGCATAGCTAGCCGCCACGATGAAACAGGGTCCGCCCGCGCGGATGACGACACCGAGCCCCAGGCGCGCGGTCAGCAACGCGCCCGCGCCGGCGATCAGGCCCAGCCCCGCAAACACCATGGCCAGCCCCGCGTCGGCGGTGGCCAACCGCCAGGCCAGATGCGCCAGCAGCCCAGCCCACAACAGCGCGCCAGCCGCCAGTCCCCACCGCGCGAAGACCGCCACCGAGCGCGGATCGCTCGCGCGCCAGCCGATCGCGGCCAGCACGCCGCCGAGAGCGAAGCCCAAGCGTTGAGCGGCCGGCAGATGCGCCAGCTCCGCCGCGATCGCCCGCGCCCAATCGCGTCGCCGTTCCGGAGCGATCCTGATCGCCAGGTCCGCCAGGCGTTGGGTCCAGCTCATGCCAAGGCTCCTTTCAGGGAGGGGGTCGCCGAAGCTTCATGCGCCGCCTCGCGGGCGGCCGCCCTGCCCTCGGCGGTCAGGCGGTAGACGTGCCGCGACGGACGCCCCGGCTCGGCGGCGTCACGCCACTCGGCCTCCAGCAGGCCCGTCGATTGCAGCCGCGCCAGCAAGGGATAGAGCGTGCCCGAAGCCAGCCCCGTCTCGCGTGACAGGTCATAGCCGTGCCGCCACGCGGCGGGTTCGGTGAGAAGCGCCGCGAGAAGGGCTTTCGCCTGCTGAGAGGGCTTGCGTTTCCGTTCCATGGATTAACTCTACATATGTAGAGTTAAGAGTCAAACGCCGACGCTAGGCCTCGCAGACCGCGAGGATCTCGCGGTGCCGCGCTGCGTCGATGCCGTCGCGTTGCTCCTGCGCCAGGCGGCTCTTGTCGCCTTCCGACAGGGTCAGGGTCGGGCGCTCTTCGGGGTCCTGGAACTGGATCAGCAGGCGGGTGCCAAGGGTCGTGCCGGGATAGGGCGCGAGCTTGTTGGCGAGCTTGGCCGGGTGCGGCGGTTCCTCGCGGCCGTCGGCGTCATAGAGGTCGAGGTAGCGTTCGAAGACTTCCGCATCGACCTCGGCCCAGGCGCCCCAGCCGAAATAGTCGTCGGTCCCTTTCAGGGGCACCGGCAGGATGCAGCGGATGAAGAAGCGGTCACCCCATTGGCACAGGTCTTCGCTGTAGCGGACCTGCTCGTCCTGGTCGGCTTCTGACAGCGCCCAGACTTCGTCCGGCAACTCGAAGCCCCAGTCCAGGGACAGCTCTTGAGACTCGTCGGCCATCGCAACCTTCGGCGTGAGGATCAGCGCCGAATGACTAGGCGATTGCGCGGCCTTAGGCCACCGCGTCGCGCAGGGCGTCGCACAGGCGGTCCAGGCTCTCGATGTCGAGGTTTGGGTCCAGCGTGATGACCACGGTCGAGGCCGCCAGGTGGTCGGCGGTCGGGGTGTCGTCGGCGACGAGCGAGCGATCGCGCACGGAGCAGCTGGCGGGCACGCCGGCCGCGTGGAGCTTCCAGGCCACGGCGCCGGCGTCATCGGTGGGCAGGGACAGGGCGCAGGTCTGCGAGATCCAGCTCATGCCCCAGCCGGGCTGGAAGCCGACGCCGCTGTCCAGCAGCAAGACGCGCAGTTGCTGGGCCGTGCCGCACAGGCGCTGGCGCAGGCCCGGCCAGGCGGCCAGGCCATCCTCACCGGCGAAGGGCTGCGCCTCGATGGCGTTGATGGCGGTGGCGTCCTCGCAGGCGACGAACACGCCCGACCCAGCGGGGAGGCCCACCAAAACAGGAACCGGGGCTTCGATCACCACGTCGAAGGCGCCGGCCGCGTCGACCAGGATCGGCAGGCCGGTCTCGGCGCGGAAGGCGGCCCAGGCGCGCATGTCGGGGGCGCGGCCATGGGCGGCGGCGGGGACGATGGCTTCCAGCGGACCGGGCGCCTCGGGCAGGCGGGCGCGCAGGTGGCCGGTGTCGAACATGGCGCTGAACGGATCGACGTCGACCAGCCAGGCCTTGAGGCCGGCGGCGGCGACGCCGGCCAGGGTCTCGGGATCGGCCAGGGCCGAGACGACGCAGACGCCGCCTTCACGCACGCCCAGGGCCTTCAGCGCGGCGGCGGTGGCCTCGACCCGCTCGGCGAAGGCGCGGACGGCGACCGGACGGGCGAAGCGGGACGCCAGCCGTTGGTCGAGGTCGGAAGCATAGCCGGCGACGCCCAGGGCGGCGGCGACCGCGTCGAAGTCGATCGGCGCGCCGGACGCGCGGACAAAGCTCTTCCCTTGGGGAGGGGCGATGATCGGAGCAGCGGCGGGCTTCGGGAGCATTTCGGACGCAATCCACGACGAACCGGGCGACCTCCATGGCCGCACCATATGGTTAAGCAACCGTATTCATCGATTCCATCTGGCCTAATGTGGCGCGCCGTCGCGGCAAAAAAGTCTAGGCGGTAGGCTGAATCTGCCCCAAACCTTGCCAAGTGTCGCGCAGCTCGCGCTTCAGCACCTTGCCGATGTGGCTGCGCGGCAGGCTGTCGACGACCTGCACATCGGCCAGTCTTTGCGTCTTGCCGACCTGGCCGTTGACGAAGGTCTTGATCGCCTCGGCGTCAGCCTGACCGCGCACCGCCACGAAGGCCACCGGGGTCTCGCCCCAGGCGTCCGACGGCACGCCGACCACCGCCGCCTCGACCACGGCCGGGTGCTGCACCAGCACCGCCTCCAGGTCGGACGGATAGATGTTGAAGCCGCCGCTGATGATCATGTCCTTCTTGCGATCCATCAGGGTCAGGAACCCTTCCTCATCGAAGCGGCCGACATCGCCCGTGCGGATGAAGCTCCAGCCCTCGGGCGAGGTCCAGGTGGCCTCGGCGGTCTTGTCCGGGCGGCCGTGATAGCCGTTCATCATGCCGGCCGAGCGCCCGACGATCTCGCCGACCACGCCGGGGCCGACCTGGACGCCGTCCTCGTCGATCAGGCGGATGTCGTGACCGAGCGCGGGCTGGCCGACCGTGTGCAGCTTGTCCGGATGCTCGTGGGCGATGAGGATGCAGGTGCCGCCGCCCTCGGTCATGCCGAAATACTCGACCAGGCCGCCGGGCCAGCGCTTGAGCACCTGGGCCTTGAGTTCGGCGGAGAACGGGGCGCTGGTGCAGAACTTCAGGTGGGTCGAGGACAGGTCGTAGCTGTCGAAGTCGGCCCGCTCCATCAGGCGGCGGTACTGCACCGGCACCAGCATGGTGTGGGTCATGCGATGCTTCTGGGCGAGGTCCAAGTACTTGGCCGCGTCGAACTTCTTCATCAGCACGACGGTCCCGCCACCAGCCAGCGTGGGGAAGAAGCAGACCAGGGTGGTGTTCGAATAGAGCGGGGTCGAGAGCACCGACACCGCCGTCGGCCCGTAGCCGACCGCGTCGCCTCGGAACACGTGCTTCCAGCGCATGCCGTGCGACTGGACAATGCCCTTGGGCGTGCCGGTCGTGCCGCTGGAATAGATGATGTTGAAGGGATGCTCGGGGCCGATCTCGACCGGCTGCGGCTTGGCGCCCTCGGGGGCCAGCCAGGCGTCGAAGGCGTCGGTGTCGAAGCGGATGGGACGGACCGGGATCGGCGCTTGTGCCTGGGCCTCGGCCACGCCGGCGTCGAGGAAGAACAGCTTGGCCCCGCAGTCGGCGACCATGCCGGCGATGGCGTCCGGCGTCGAGGACGGGGCGATCGGGGCGACGGCGACGCCGGCGCGCAGGCCGCCGAGGAACAGCGCCGCATAGGGGATTGAGGACAGGGCGCAGACGGCGACGGCCTCGCCGGGAGCGACGCTGTCACGCTGCAGGGCGGCGGCGACGCGATCGGTCAGGGCGTCGAGCTGGGCGTAGGTCACCGCCTCGCCGGTCTCCATGATCACGGCCGGATGGTCGGGGGCCTCCTCGGCGCGAGCGCGGAGGATGTCGCCCATCACGCCGTAGTCGGCGGACATCATGGCGGCGATGGTGGTCATGGGGACGCCTCTAACGCTTAGCTCCCTTCCCCCTTGGATGGGGGAAGGGTTGGGGGATGGG